>CAXYVG010000021.1:0-47470 GCA_964292325.1 uncultured bacterium
TATATTAGAGAACCTTGATGGCTCTTTAAAAAACTTGTTTGTGTTGGTATAACTTGCGTTACCCAACTATTTGTGTACTCAAAACGAGTACGCACATCTGGCTTATTTTAACCTTACTTACATTGTTTAGTTTTCAAAGAACACCTTGTTTCTTTCTTGCTATCCGCCGTTCGTCACGGTGGATTTCAAGTATAACATGCTTACTTTCTTATGTCAACATATTATTTTCATTACTGCTTGCCAGCCCCGCTGACAACTTATTTATAATATCATATAATAATATTGATGTCAATAAATTTTATTTATTTTTGTATATTCACCCTATTACCTTACATTCCTCAATCTCTTAAATTGACTTCAATCTCATATCATGAATATATAACAATCCTTTTACAAATATTATTATCTTTTTTATATTATCTTATCACTTGTAATATATAATATATTTAAAGTAAACTTATACTGATAATAAAATCTAGTTGAGGTGAGTAATGATAAAGAATATACTATTTTTTCTACTCCTATTGATTCCTTTCAGTATTTTTATTTCTACCGCAAAAGCTAATGAGACAACGTATATTCATAATGGTACTATTACTACTGATGATACAAGGCAAACCGATGATGATTTTAAAAAAATAGAAGCTTATAACACTTGGTTTAACCACTATACTGATTATGCAAATGGTTATAGTATGAATTACCCTGTCTCTATGACAACTGATGTCTCACTATCACCAGTTCGTACAGTATTCTCAAATGATCAAACAACAATTGAAGTATATTATGATAATTTCAATAATACCCTATCAAATAGCAATGACTATATATATTATGGCAACCGCTTTATTAATAATACCGAATACCACAATATTGAACAAGATGAAACACTCTCGATCAACAATAATAAGGTGCATTTATTAAAATGGACAAGGCGGCAATTATCTAGAATTCCAAATGACAAAAATCACTATGTTAGTGCGGAAATTGTTAAAAATAATAATGAAGTCTATACCATTTTTATTAAATCTACTCAAACTATTGAAAATGAATTAGATATCATTAGAAGTTTTAATTATTTTGATAGACAAGGGACAAGCCAATTTAATCGATTAGAACAACATTCTTTGACACAGATGAATCAAGAAACAAAAGATCTTTGGTATAAATATTTTTCACCAACTAGTACACTACAATGGGGTGTCTTTGAACCTTCTGCCCCTGAAACAATGGATAATTTGGACACCTTAGAAGATAAAGTTCATTCTAATTTTTCATTTATTATACGTTATCAAACACTTGATGAAGGTTTACCATTAAATGGACTGCAAAAAGGGTATGACCATCATAAAATTGTAGAACTGACTCTACAAACAGTCCGTCCTGGATTATCTAATACTCAAAATGCTAGTCTTATTTATGACATCTTAGATGGGCAATATGATGATTACCTATATAAATATGCCAAACAACTAAAGTCTTTTGGTCATCCAGTACTCTTTCGTCTTAATAATGAAATGAATGGTGATTGGTGTTGGTACTCTGCCTATTACAGCGCTAAAGATGCTGAGCTCTATAAAACGTTATGGATTTATATTCACACTATTTTTGTAGAAAACGATGTCAATAATGTGATTTGGGTATGGAATCCTCATGATGTTTCCAGGCCTAACTTTAAATGGAATCATTATATGGCATATTATCCAGGAGATCAATATGTTGACGTAATTGGAATGACGGGCTATAATACCGGTACTTATTTTCCTGGAGAAAATTGGAGAAATTTTAATGAAATATATCTTCCCTTATATACCGAATATAGTATGCTATTCTCTAAACCATTTATGATTACTGAATTTGGCTCAAATTCGGTAGGTGGAGATAAAGTAAAATGGATTCACTCTATGTTTGATAACATTAAACAATTCAATAACATTAAAGTAGCTATCTGGTGGAGTGGTATTGATTATGATAAAAAGGGCCAGCCTGGCCGAATTTATATTATGGATGAAGATGAAAAAACGCTTGATGCATTTAAACTTCGATTAAAAGAATATAAGATGACTAAATAATATATTGCAAAAAAATACAGGTTGGTTTTTATACCAGCCTGTATTTTTTACGGAATCAGAAAGTATAACCTTTCTCGATTCCAAGTCTTTTCTTAATATTACTTAATCTGTATCTGTCTTTTTTTCTACAGCAGCCAACGCTACCACTTTATCATTATCACCAGTTCTCATTAATTTTACACCTTGTGTATTGCGACTAATAACTGAAATTTCATCAATATCAATACGAATCACAATACCATCGCTACTAATGAGCATCAGTTCCTGACCTGGCCGTACTACTTTAATACCTACGACCCGACCTGTTTTCTCTGTTACTTTGAGATTAATAACCCCTTTGCCACCACGTTTTTGATCTCGATATTCAGAAACAGGTGTACGCTTACCATAACCTTCTTCTGACACCGTTAATACTTCACCATCGTTTTTCAACGTATCCATACCAACAACATCATCATTTGCATGTAGGTTAATTCCCTTTACGCCACGTGCGGTACGTCCCATATGACGAACATCGGTTTCTGGAAAATATATAGCGAACCCATCGCGTGTGCCCATCAGAATGTGTTGCTCACCATTTGTTAATTTAACACCAATTAGATCATCATCTTCATCTAGAGAAATAGCAATTAATCCTGTTTTTCTCGCTGTATTGAATTCCATTAACTCCGTTTTCTTTACGATACCTTTTTCAGTTGCCATAAATAAATATCGTGTATTAGAAAATTCTTTAATAGGAATAACGGCTGTGATTCTCTCTTTCCCTTCAAGTGGTAAAAGATTGACAATCGATGTGCCTTTTGATGTTCTGCTAGCCTCAGGTATTTCATACCCCTTAAGCCGATACACCCGCCCTCTATTTGTAAAGAACAATATATTATGATGTGTAGTCGTTACAAATAAATGCTCTACAAAGTCTTCTTCTTTAGTCCCCATACCAGCTACGCCACGACCACCCCGTTTTTGATTGCGATATGTATCAACAGGCAGACGTTTAATATAACTAGAATGAGTAAGCGTTAATACGATATCTTCTTCAGCAATTAAATCGCCTACTTCCATATTCGATGTATCCATCGTAATAATCGTGCGTCGATCATCCCCAAAACGCTTTCTGACCTCTAGTAATTCTTCTTTTATAATATTTAACACTTTTTGATCATCCATTAATACAGATTCTAACCACTCAATTAGAGCTAATATATCGTTATATTCATTCTCAATCTTTTCTCTTTCTAGACCTGTTAATCGTTGTAAACGCAAATCTAGAATAGCTTGGGCCTGTTTTTCACTTAAACTAAAACCGTCAATTAGAGCAGTACGGGCAATTTCAACAGTCTTTGACTGACGAATCGCTGTAATAACTGCATCTATATGATCAAGAGCTATTTTTAAACCTTCTAAAATATGTGCTCTAGCCTTAGCTTTTGCTAATTCATAATTTGTCCGACGTACAATCACTTCTTTTTGATGTTCAATGTAATAGTACAGTATTTCTCGCAAATTAAGTGTTTGAGGTTTTGAGTCTACTAATGCCAACATATTAATACCAAACGAATCCTGCAATTGTGTATGTTTATATAACTGATTTAATATAACTTCTGCATTTGTATCCCGTCTTAGTTCAATTACAATACGCATACCATTACGATCGCTCTCATCTCTAAGATCAGTGATGCCATCGACAATCTTATCTCTAGTAATTTCAGCAATTTTTTCAATTAGTCTTGCTTTATTAACTTGATAAGGAATTTCCGTCACAATAATCCGCGGTTTCCCATTGGCCATTTTATCAATCCGAGCTTGCGCACGCATCTTTACTACACCACGCCCAGTGGTGTATGCAGACCGAATACCTTCATATCCTAAAATCAAGGCACCTGTAGGAAAATCTGGTCCTTTAATCATGGTCATTAATTCCGGAATTGTTACCTCAGGATTATCAATCATCATAATGGTGCCATCAATAACTTCCCGCATATTATGAGGAGGTATATTAGTAGCCATACCTACTGCAATTCCCGATGAACCATTTACTAATAAATTAGGCACCTTCGCTGGAAGTACTTTCGGTTCCTCTAATGATTCATCATAGTTAGGTCTAAAATCAACTGTATTTTTCTCAATATCATCAAGCATTGATTCTGCTATTTTAGACATTCGAACTTCAGTATAACGCATAGCTGCAGCTGAATCACCATCTACAGAACCAAAGTTACCATGTCCATCTACCATTAAATATCTGGTAGAGAAATTTTGTGCCAATCGTACAATCGCATCATATACTGAACTATCACCATGAGGATGATATTTACCAAGAACTTCACCGACAATACGTGCTGACTTTTTATATGGTTTATTTGATGCCATTCCAGCTTCATGCATTGCATATAAAATACGGCGATGAACTGGTTTTAATCCATCCCGTACATCAGGCAATGCGCGCATAACAATAACGCTCATGGCATAATCAATATACGAATTTTTCATTTCTTCTTCAATATTCTTTGGTAATACTTTACCTAACCCAAAATCCACATTCTCACCTCAAAAATACAATGTAATCATTGTGATAATACCTTAGCTCATGTATCAATGATGTCTTAGATTTATGATCCAGTGCAAGATCACTCTTGTAATTGACATCATTTGATTACTAATTATTTATTATAACATATAAATTCCTTATATAAAAAAAATCTTTTAAATACTCTATTAATAATCCAAATACTTCATTGTCACTAAAAATTAACTTATTCCATATAGTAAGTAAGGCATATTTCTAATATTTCACCCATAGGAGGCTAAGATACATGAGTTTTTATTATATTTTACTATTAGGATTTGCCGTAAGTATTGATGGTTTTATTGCTGGAATTGCATACGGATTAAAAAATATTCATATCCCAATCACTTCATTGTCCATTATTTGTATGACTACTATCCTTTGCACAGCAATAGCTATGGAGAGCGCTTATTTACTTGGAACATTGATTAATACACAACTAGCTGTATTAATCGGAGCCTTTTTATTAATTATAATCGGTTTATTCAGCCTCTTTCAAGAATATCTCACTAAGGAAAGTAAGAGTTATATTTCTGACGGAACAATGCCCCCCCCTAAAGTAACAATCTCAGTTGGCCGCTTAGTAATTAATATTATGGCAAATGCAGAAATCGCTGATGTTGATCATTCCAAACGTATTAATACATTAGAATCGTTACTTTTAGGTTTAGCTCTAGGCATAGATAATATGATTGCAACCTTTGCTGTTAGCTTAATGGAGGATTTGCCACTTTATACACCAATGACTATGGGGTTCATTCAAATCATAGTGATTTATGCAGGTATCTATCTTTCTAATCGTTTCTTCTCTTTAAAATTTAAAAGACACTTCCCTTATTTACCCGGTCTTATTTTAATTCTATTAGGTTTTATTAGGTTATGGTAAAATTAACTATTATATAATATCTTCTCCAACTATCAGATAAAATATAACCAATATATAAACAAACTATTTTAGTGTAAAAATTCCCATATTTGTTTACCAATTAATAATATCGACATAAATAAAAATAAAGGTCTAATATACGCTGCTCCTTTTCTTATGGCCAATTTAGACCCGACTAAAGCACCAACAATCATCGATAATCCCATAGGAACAGCATAGTAATAATTTACTGATCCGAAATAGATAAATGTCAAACTAGCAGCAATATTACTAGCAAAATTAAGGGCTTTTGAATTTCCAGCTGCTATAACAAAATCAAAACCAATCATTAAAAAAGAGAAAATAAAAAACGAACCTGCGCCTGGTCCAAAAAATCCATCATAAAAACCAATAACAAAAGCAATAAGACCACTTAAATACATTTTCTTTTTATTCATTCCTTGATATGTTGAGGTAGTACCCCATTCTTTTTTCGTAAAAGTATAAATAGTAACAATAATTAGCATAATGACTACTAGTGGCTTTAAAAAGTGAGAAGGAATCTGTTGTACTGTAATAGCACCTAAGACCGAGCCAATAAATGAAAGAGGAAATAAAAATTTAATTAAATGAATATCAATTTTTCCTGATTTTAGAAATGATATACTACTAGTAAGACTTCCCATAACACTGGATATTTTATTAGTTCCCAATACCATAGTTGGTGATATTCCCGTAAGTAATAATGCAGGTACAGAAATAAGCCCACCACCACCAACTACTGAATCAATAAATGCTGCGATAAAACCACTAAAAACTAAAAATAAAATGATATCAATACTTATATTTTCCATTTTTTCTCCAAACAAATAATAAAGAGTGAGATTACATCTTGCTGATGCTACCCACTCTCTATTTAACAATTTTATATTTATTATATCACAGTATCTCATTACTTTTATATTCAACTATCCTTATCTATCATATATAGCTAAAATGATTTATAATATTCATATATTATAAAAATAATCAGTTGAAAGGATTTAGCACTTATGGACATTCGCCATCTTATATACTTTATCGAAGTAGCCCAGCATCGTAGTTTTACTAAAGCTGCTAATGCATTACATATAACACAACCATCAATTAGTAAAATGATTAAACTATTGGAAGAAGAGTTAGATGTAATATTATTTCACCGTTCTGCTAAGCAGATTGAATTAACAGATGCCGGTCAAGCCTTATTGAATCAATCGCAACAAATTGTAAACTCTTTTGAAAATTTAACATCTGAATTAGCTGATGTTATTAATTCTAAAAAAGGTACGATTACAATCGGCTTACCACCAATGATAGGTGCTAGATTTTTCCCAGAAATAATTTCTCAATTTACGACCTCCTATCCAAAAATTTCACTGAATCTACTGGAAGTAGGTTCACAAAAAGTACACATAGGTATTGATGATGGTAGCCTAGATATAGGTGTTGTAATGTTACCTGTTGATAATACACTATTCGAAACTGTTCCTTTTATGGATGAGCCTTTAATGTTAATTACTCATCCAGATCACCCATTAGCTAAACAATCGGTTATTAAACTGAGTCATTTAAAAAATGAAGATTTTATCTTTTTCAAAGAAAGCTTTACTCTTCATGATCGGATCATTAATAAATGTATTGAAAATGGATTTAACCCTAATATTGTCTTCAAAAGTTCTCATTGGGATTTTATCGCTGAAATGGTTGCAATTAATTTTGGTATCGCATTATTACCAAGAACCATTTGTATGAGTCTTAATCCTGAACGTATTAAAATGATTCCAATAGCTGAGCCAATGATTCATTGGCAATTGGGTATTATATGGAGAAAAGATCGATACTTATCGTATGCAACTAAAGAATGGATTAAATTTGTTTGCAATCATTTCGGTATTACATTCAAACTCTAATAAAAATCAGTTGATTCAATATATATTTATATTGAATTGAAAAAGACTTGGTTTACCAAGTCTTTTTCTTATGCTTTTCTCTGGCATATATTTATATTTTTCTGACAAAAACTCACATGATGTCTTCCTTCTCTTTCTCATCTTGGTTATTACTTTGAGATGTTGTAGTCAGATATCGTTCATATACTTGATCATACGTCATAATAATATCTCGAGATTTACTGCCGACATTTGGACCGATAATTTTAAGTTCTTCCATTGTATCAATTAACCTAGATGCCCTCGTATAACCTATACGAAACTTGCGCTGTAACATAGAAGCTGATGCTTGATTTGTTTCCATAATCATTCTTATGGCTTCTTCAAATAATTCATCTTCAAACTCATTTTGTTTTTTTTCTTCTTTACTCGATCCTTCACAAGTCGTAATTTCTTCTGTATATTCAGGCGGCTCTACTTGTTTTTTGATATACTCCGTCAATTGTTCTACTTCACCATCAGCAATGAATGCCCCTTGCACACGAAGTGGCTTTGACATACCAATCGGATAAAATAACATATCGCCTTTGCCTAATAATTTTTCAGCACCAGCCATATCAAGAATGGTTCTAGAATCGATTTGTGAAGATACGGCAAAGGAAATTCTAGATGGTACATTTGCCTTAATTAAACCTGTGATGACATCAACGGATGGTCTTTGCGTAGCAAGTACCATATGAATACCAGATGCCCTTGCTTTCTGCGCTAAACGGATAATAGCATCCTCCACATCAACTGGTGAAAGCATCATTAAATCGGCTAATTCATCAATAATAATCATAATATATGGTATTTTTTCGCCATTTGAACCTTCTCCCGTTGGAAACTGATCAATCATTTCATTATATCTACCAATATCTCGTACCCCGCCAGCTGCAAACATCTCATACCTGCGCTCCATCTCTTGTACAGCCCACCTTAAAGCAGAAGCGGCTTTCTTTGCATCTGTTACTACTGGTGTCAGTAAATGAGGAAGCCCATTATAACTTGTTAGCTCTACTACTTTAGGATCAATTAATATGAGTCGTACTTCTTGTGGCGACGCTTTAAATAAAATACTCGTCAACAATGTATTAATACATACACTTTTACCTGAACCAGTAGAACCAGCTACTAATAAATGAGGCATTTTCCCTAAGTCAGCAGTAATTGCCTTACCAGCAATATCCTTACCTAAGGCTACCACTAACCTTGATGATGATTTTAAAAACTCGTCACTTTCTAACACATCTCGCAAAGGTACACTCAATGTTACTTTATTAGGGACCTCTATGCCAATTGCTGCCTTACCTGGAATAGGTGCTTCAATACGTACCCCTGATGCAGCTAAACTTAATGCAATATCATCTGCTAAATTCACAATTTTACTAACCTTAACACCAGGAGCTGGTTCTAACTCATAACGAGTAACAGTAGGCCCTTGGCTAATATTTATAATTTTAACTTTAACATTAAAATTTTCTAACGTTTGTTCAAGAATTTTTGCATTATTTGCTACTTCTTTAACTAACTTACCATCTGTTGGTTCTATTGATTTTTTTAATAATGATAATGGCGGTAATACATAACCAATGACTTGCGATTTGTCTGGTTGTAAGATAGGACCATCATCAGGCTCTTTACTTTTAACAGGTTGTTTTATTTTATTTTCAACTGCAGTTTCTTTTACTCTATCAATATTTTCCTCTATTTTATCATCAGACCGAGATTCCATTCTTTCTTGCAAAACAGATTGTTCTAATAATTTTTCTATAAGAGGACTATCCGAAACACCCACTGTCTCTTCCTCTGACAATGGTACTATTTTTTTTGTTTTTTCTTCTTGCAATGCTTTTTTAGCAAATCGTCTATCTCTTTCATGATTATATATTTTTCCAACCTTTTCAAATTGCTCATAGGCTGTCGTTAATCCTTGTTGTGCCTGATTTCTTGCCGTTACAACAGTCTGATATAACGACCAAGTCGTAACAATTAAAATACCACATAAAGAAGAAGCCAACAAAAATATTAAACTTCCGTAAAACCCTAAAAATTTACGTAATATAAATAACAACATCCCACCAATGAGACCGCCACCATGTGTTAAACTTTCTGGCAATATTTCCTTGTTTTCATCAATTAAAAAATGGTGTAGTAATGCTAATAATGAAATATATAATAAAGCTAGTCCCCAAAAACGAACAGTATAAATAATTCCATGATCTTTTGTTATATAGAATATACCAATTATAATCATCAATAATGGTATAACAATGGACCCTAAACCAAAAGAATATTGTAAAAATTTAGCTATATATAACCCCACTGAACCAGTATTAAACTCTAACAAACTAAATATAGAGATAACGCCTACTGTTAAAAGAAATATACCTACTATTTCAGAGCTAAGCCGTGGGTTTATATCATTCTTTTTATTACTGTCCACTGACTTTTTAATTGTTTTTTTAGACAATAGCTACCACCTAATTTCTTTTCATTTATTCTCAACAGCATTATACCACTCCTTAATACTTATCTACAAATTTTTAAGAACATTTGTTTGTTATTATGAACTTTTCTTTCCTTGACAATCTATTAAAATGAAATATAATTATAATATTGTAGCTATCCATATTTTTTCAAATTCTCCTGGGCTGTAATATTGGTAGCGAGAGAGAATCATATCTTGCTCCTTATAGTCTAGGAGATTTATTATACCTATATTTAAGGAGGATTTTTTTATGCGCAGTGATATTGTAAAAAAAGGATCAACGAAAACCGCTCACCGCTCTTTATTTTACGCTATGGGCTATACACCAGAAGATCTTAATAAACCATTAATTGGTATTGTAAATTCCTTTAATGAAATTATCCCAGGGCATATTCATCTGAGAGATATTGCCCAAGCCGCAAAACTCGGAGTGGCTTCAGCAGGAGGAACGCCTATGGAGTTTCCTGCTATTGGTGTCTGTGACGGGATTGCTATGGGACATAAAGGTATGAATTTTTCGTTGGCTAGTCGCGAACTGATTGCCGATTCCATTGAAGCAGTAGCTGGAGCTCATGCATTCGATGGTCTAGTCCTCATTCCGAATTGTGATAAAGTCGTCCCTGGAATGCTTATGGCGGCAGCTAGACTCAATATTCCTTGTGTTGTTGTCAGTGGCGGTCCTATGCTTGCAGGTCGATATGAAACGAAAGATATTAGTGTAAGTACTATGTTTGAAGCAGCCGGAAAATATGAAAGTGGGCAAATAGACGCTACAGAACTTGATAATATGGAACAAGCTGCTTGCGCTAGTTGTGGTTCTTGTGCTGGACTCTTTACTGCTAATTCTATGAACTGCCTTACTGAAGCATTAGGTATGGGCCTTCCTGGTAATGGAACAATTCCCGCTGCTTATTTGGGGGCACGTAAAAAACTCGCCAAACAAGCTGGTTCTGTCATTCTTGATTTAGTAAAAAAAGATATCAAGCCAAGAGATATTATGACTCGCAAGGCTTTTGAAAATGCAATTACTGTAGATATGGGAATTGGTGGTTCATCTAATACCGTTCTTCATTTGTTAGCGATTGCAAATGAAGCAGAAATAGAACTACCATTATCACTATTTGGTGAGATCAGTTTAAAAACACCATATATCACAAAACTTAGTCCAGGTGGTACACACCATATGCAAGATTTAAACGAGGCTGGTGGTATCACTGCTGTTATAAAAGAACTTTCAACTAAGGGTATTATTCATACGGATGCTTTAACAGTCACTGGACCTATGTCAGAAAGAATTAAACACGCTACGATTTCTAGACCTGACGTAATTCATTCGACTGATAAACCATATCGTAAAACTGGTGGTATTGCGATTTTATCAGGAAACCTTGCGCCTGATAATTGTATTGTTAAAGAAAGTGCTGTAGAAGATGATATGCTGGTATTTGAAGGACCAGCCCATGTTTTTGATTCGGAAGAAGATGTACTGGACGCTTTATTAGCTAAAAAAATAAACCATGGCGAAGTGGTTGTTATTCGCTATGAAGGACCTAAAGGTGGTCCAGGTATGAAGGAAATGCTAAATCCTACCGCTATTATTACTGGTATGGGTTTAAAAGTAGCACTTCTCACTGATGGTCGTTTTAGCGGTGCCACTCGTGGCGCATGTATTGGCCATGTATCTCCTGAAGCTATGGATTGCGGACCAATTGCTTTAGTAAATAACGGAGATATGATTAGTATTAATATTCCAAATCGTACTATTACATTACAAATTAGCGATGAAGAATTAAGTAAACGTCGCGCCGCATGGGTTCGGCCTGAACCAAAAGTAAAAAAAGGATACCTGTCTCGCTATGCAAAATTAGTTACATCATCTAGTAAAGGTGCTGTTCTTAAATAAGTATCCCAAAAAACAAAAAAGCACAACATATTTTTCATATGTTGTGCTTTTTTACATATTGCTATAAAATTTAAATATAATATTGTAAATTGAAAGGGGTAATAATGATAAAAAAAAATCACTATACAAATATTTTTATAAAATATCTATTTCTATTTATTGGATCGATTTTAGCTGCTGTTGGACTTGAGATTTTTCTAATTCCCAATAATATCATTGATGGTGGCGTTGTAGGCATTTCGATTATGCTAAGTTATGTAAGTCATTATCCTTTAGGATTATTTGTTTTTTGTCTAAATATTCCTTTTCTTATCTTAGGTTATAATCATATTGGAAAGACATTTGTTATTTCTACTTTATTTTCAATTTGCTCCTTATCCATTTGGGTTACGGTGTTACATCCTATACCAGGATTGACAGAAGATCTACTACTAGCTGCCGTATTTGGTGGTATTACGTTAGGTATAGGAGTAGGTTTGATTATACGTTATGGCGGATCTTTAGATGGAACTGAAATTATCGCCATTATTTTAGATAAAAGGACTGGATTTTCAGTAGGCGAAATTGTAATGTTTTTTAATCTTTTTATATTGAGTAGTGCTGGCCTTGTTTTTGGTTGGGATAAGGCAATGTATTCCTTAATTGCATATTTTATTGCCTTTAAAATGATTGATATTACCATTGAAGGTTTAGACGAAACAAAATCGGCGATAATTATATCGGAAGATTCAGAGATTATTGCAGAAAAAGTAATGGCTCGTTTAGGTAGGGGAGTCACTATATTAAGCGGTAAGGGTGGATATAGTGGTGAAGAACGAAATGTTTTATATCTGGTCATTACCCGTTTAGAAGTAGTAAAACTAAAAGTTATCATTGATGAGATAGACCCAAATGCTTTTGTAACCATCAGCGGCGTACATGAAGTGATGGGAGGACGTATAAAAAAACAAGCTATACATTAATATGACAGTATATGATAAAGGCACAACATAGTAATATGTTGTGCCTTTATTATTAAATATCCAAATTTTTTACATCATGAGCATTATCTTCGATAAATTTACGTCTAGGCTCTACCTTATCACCCATTAGGATAGAGAACATATCATCGGCAGCCATCGCGTCATATAGCTGTACTTGAAGAATAGTTCTTCCTTCAGGATTCATAGTTGTCTCCCATAATTGATCAGGATTCATTTCTCCGAGACCTTTATAACGCTGTACATTAATATTTTCTCGACCAATGCGATTTAGTAACTTAGTCATTTCATCATCACTATATAAATACCAGCTCTCACGACCTTTTTTAACTAAATATAAAGGTGGTTGTGCAATATAAATTCGACCAGCCTCGATCAGTGGCTTCATATAACGATAGAAAAAGGTTAATAATAGTGTACGAATATGCGCACCATCTACATCCGCATCTGTCATAATAATGATTTTTCCATAACGACTTTTTTCTAAATCAAAATCTTCCGCAATACCATTACCAAAAGCAGTAATCATAACACGAATTTCTTCATTATTGAGTATTTTATCGAGACGAGCTTTTTCAACATTAAGTATTTTACCTCTAAGTGGTAAAATTGCTTGGAAACGTCTATCGCGTCCTTGCTTTGCTGAGCCACCTGCTGAATCACCTTCAACAAGATATATTTCAGTCTGCATAGGATCTTTCATGGAGCAATCTGCTAGTTTACCAGGTAGAGAACTAACCTCTAAAGCATTCTTTCTTCTCGTTAACTCTCTTGCCTTACGAGCTGCATCACGAGCACGAGCAGACATTACGGATTTTTCAATTATTTTCTTTGTGGTAGCCGGATTTTCTTCAAAAAACTCACTTAAACGATCTGAAACAATACTATCTACAATGCCCCTTACTTCACTATTTCCGAGTTTTGTTTTCGTTTGTCCCTCAAACTGTGGTTCTTCCAGTTTGATACTAATAACAGCTGTTAAGCCTTCCCTTACATCCTCACCACTTAAGTTCTCATCATTTTCTTTTAATATATTTAATTTACGAGCATAATCATTCACTGTGCGCGTTAAAGAAATCTTAAATCCACTAAGATGAGTACCGCCTTCTTGGGTATTAATATTATTAACAAAACTAAAAATATTTTCTACATAACTATCGTTATATTGCAAAGCAATTTCTACAATTGTCGTATCTTTTTTACCAATTACATAAATCGGTTCTACATGTAATGCCGTTTTATTTTTATTTAGATGCTCAACAAAAGAACAAATTCCGCCTTCATAGAAAAAAACTTTTTCCGTACCCGTTCTCTGATCTGATAATGTAATCGTAATTCCTCTATTTAAAAAAGCTAATTCTCGCAAACGTTGTTTTAAGGTATCAAAACTATATACTGTCTCTTCAAAAATTTCCCCATCAGGCTTAAATGTAACTTTCGTTCCTGTTTCCTGTGTTTCACCAATCACTTGTAATTTCCTAGCTGTATTACCACGTTCAAAACGGATATTATGTATCTTACCATCTTGTTTCACTTCTACCTCTAGATAGGAACTAAGGGCATTCACGACAGATATTCCTACCCCATGTAGTCCACCAGAAACTTTATAGCCGCCACCGCCAAATTTTCCACCAGCATGCAAAATAGTCAATACAACCTCTACAGCCGGCTTACCCGTTTCATGCATACCAACTGGAATACCACGTCCATTATCACAAACAATAATACTATTATCATTACAAATGGTCACATCTACCTTATCACAATGTCCAGCTAATGCTTCATCTATACTATTATCAACAACTTCATAAACTAAATGATGCAATCCTCTCGCTGAAGTACTACCAATATACATTCCAGGACGTTTACGAACCGCTTCAAGTCCTTCTAATACTTGTATTTGGGCAGCACCATAATTTCCATCTACCACCATTTCTTGCATCTCATTTTGTATTTCTTGTTCTTTTTCCTCTTGATCAATACTCATTATTAACCTCCAACTTAAAATCAGCTGTAAATTTTGTATATTTATACTTAATTTGCATAACTAGAAAGGATAAAATTATTAGCTCTTTTCTTTAGTGTTAATGATGAAATTGCTGATAAATATACTATTTTATTAGTAATTATAAAACTTTTAGCATTTTTTTCTGAAACATCAATAACTTGCTTATCATCTTGCATTTTATCTAAAAATTCTTGATTAATCCCTGATTTTCCTGATTTAAAATCCGTAATGGCAATGACATCACGCAAAGGAATCACAATATCAGCGCCTAGATGTAAAAACATTACTTTCTCCTCCTGAATCTATCTATCGTTTTATTAATAATAGCATCATTAATCGCTTCTATTTTAGCTCCTGTAGTTAACATAATAAAACTCATTATTTTTAATTTATCTATATTACCATCTTGAATATCTCTGCCAATAGAAGCTACTAATGTATATTTAGCCTGATGAAATTCTTCATCAGTACAAACAATATGATCATTTAATTCATGGTGACGTATCCAAGGAATTTCTTTCAGGGTATTAATAATACGTTGAATTACTTTATGTTTTTTATTCAGTTTACATACACTACAATGAGTTTGATCTGGTGGACATAAAATAGTGCAAGTAGCACACTGATGCCAGCTATTTTGTTGATTCATTTTTTTTAAAGCATAATCTTTGCGCATTAGACGCAATATTTTCTGCCGCAAATATTTATCATTGACATGATTTGCTGTTGTTTCGATAAATTCTATATCATCTTTATCTAATTTAATTTTATTTAATTGATATTTGTGACGCTGTAGTAACTCGGCTGAATTTTTTTCTTGATTTTGGTATTTAGAGAGGTATCCAGCTTGAAATCGAATATCAAAAATTAATTTATCACCAATAAAACTATTTATTTTTTTTATTATATTTTCTTTCATCATAGATAAATGATGACACCATACCGAATTATTGACCCCAACAACTAGTATACCACTTTGTACTACTATTGGATATGCGTGGATAGCGATATCATCGCCAACGATTTTTTGCCAATGTAGAATTACCGACTGAGCATTATATTTCTTCTCTATACCCAGTTTTTTAATGGTCATTGGTAATATATCTACCATTTTTTCCATATCCATCACTCCACTATAGTGCCATTTGTTACATGAAAATATTTCCCAAATTTTTCATTAGGAAAATATTTTTCTTCAGTTGCTGTAATAAACGTTTGTACACGATCACGAATAAAAGATAGTAAATGTTCGCGGCGCGAAGCATCTAACTCGCTCATTACATCATCCAATAATAGAATCGGATATTCACCAGTTTCTGATTTTATAAATTCAAGTTCAGCTAACTTTAGTGCTAATACACCAGTACGTTGCTGTCCTTGCGAACCAAATGTTTTTAAATTAACACCATTTACTGACAAAATTAAATCATCACGATGAGGTCCTATACTCGTACTACCACGCCAAATATCATTTTGCCTTACAATAGCTAATTTATTACTATATTCATCCATTAGATTTTCTTCTGATACTTCATCAATACCATGCTTTTGATAAATAACAGTTAAGCTTTCTTTATTATCTGTAATTTTTCGATGCATCAAATTAGCTAACATAGCTAATTTTTTGATTGCCATTTGTCGTTTCTTTACGATTTGAGCTGCCATACTGGCTAATTGTTGATCCCAAGCATCCAATAGATCCGTCTTTTCTTTATTCTCTCTAATCTTTTTTAATAAGGTATTACGTTGAGAAACAATACGATTATACTTTAATAATTGTTGATAATAAATAGGACTAGCTTGAGATATTTCAATATCTAAAAACCGTCTACGCATCGCAGGCATACCTTTTATGAGCATTAGATCTTCAGGAGAAAATAATACTACATTCAATAATCCAACTAATTCTCGGGGTTTTATAGCATAATTATTGGCCATAATTTCTTTATTTTGCTCAGTCCTAAACTTAAATAATAAACTATTTTCAATCGATAGTCGAGAAAAATTAATACTAATACTCGCATTATTTTGTTGCCAACGAATGAGTTCACTATCCGTACTGGTTCTGTGAGAACGTCCCATAGCTCCATAATAAATAGATTCTAAAATATTAGTTTTTCCTTGTGCATTATCACCAATAAAAACATTAATATTATTGGTAAATTCTAATGTAAGGTTTACATAATTACGAAAATTATTTAATACTATCTTAGTAACTTTCATTGTGACACCTTTTATTCAGCTGCAACTTTCCATATTCCAATACCTTTAATTTCAACGGTATCTCCAGGGTGAATTTTTTTACGTCGCTGATTCACTTGTAATCCATTTACTAAAATTAATTCATCCTCTATAAACAATTTAACTTGTCCACCACTTTCGACAATGCCAGCCCATTTTAATAATTGATCCAATTGAATGGTTTCTGTCGATATTGTTATCATTTCCATTTAATTTGTCCTCACAGGTGTAATGATATAATTATACGTTTCATCATCAGTAGGTCTGATACTTGCTGGGCTTAGAGGGGTATTGAGTGAAAAAATCATATGCTCACTTGTAATATTTTTTAAGATATCAGTTACATATTTCGCATTGAAAGCAATCTCTATCTCGTTACCTTTCATATTCGTTGCAACGGTTTCACATGCTTTTCCGATATCTGGATTATTAGATGTAATAATAACACAATCATTTTTAAAATCCAATTTAATAATATTATAATCAGCATCTCTTGCTAATAGTGATACTCTTTCTACTGCATCCATAAAATCATTTGTTTTAATCGTTATGGTAGTAGCAAAGCTAGGAGGAATTACTTTATTATAGTCCGGAAATTGTCCTTCTATTAGACGAGAAAGGATATATACATTTTCAAAAGCAAACGAAACATGATTCTTTTGATAATAAATAATAACATCCATAGGAATCTCAGAAATCATAACACGTGCAAGTTCGGTTAAAATTTTAGCAGGAATAATCATTTTAATCGTATCAATATTATGTCCAATATGATCTTTTTTAATAGCAATACGATGTGTATTAGTGGCAACCATTGTAATTTCATGTTGATTTACTTCTAATAGACCACCAGTAAAAATAGGTTTCGATTCATCAGTAGCACAGGCAAAAATTGTTTTCTTGATCAATTCTCTTAAAATATTATCTTTTATTGTTAATATCGTATCACTTGTAGGGCTGTTTAATACAGGAAATTCTTCAGCTGGTAAACTTAGTAGATTAAATTGTGCTTGATTAGAAGTAATTTGAATGGTTCTGTCTTCTTGGCTAGAAGCAATTTCAACCGTTTCTCCTGGTAATTTACGAACCATTTCTTGAAAATAACGTCCTGATAATACGATATTACCTGGTTCGTCAATAATAGCATCAATTGTACAACTAATGCCAATTTCATAATTGGTAGCTTGTAATTCAAGTTTATTATCAAAAGCGGATAAGTAGATACCTGTCAAAATAGGCATTGGTGTTTTAGTAGCAATTGCTTTTTGTACAGTTTGTACTGCGTGATTTAACATATCTTTTGTGCAGGAAAGTTTCATATTGGGACCTCCAGTTGGTATATTAATACTAGAATAGTTTTTTTAATAAAAATAGCCGTAATAGTAGTAGGGCCTGTAGATATGTTAGTAAGTACGAAAACCCCTTGCTTCGTGTTAAAAAGGCTTGTTAATAATATGTCAGTAAGTGATAGGGTACTTATCCACAAATCCACAGCTTTTTATACTAAATAAGTTAATAACAAATAGTCTACAAGTAGACTATTTAGTTATTAACAAGGTTATACATAATTTGCGCTAAGAAGAGTGGTTTTTGTTAGTAAAATAGCGGTTTGTGTAGTAAATAAGAGAATAAAAATCTACGTATTTTCAATTTTTTTTATTAGTTCTTTAATTGTGTTATTTAATTTGACATCTTCATTACGTTCACGACTTATTTTTTCATAAGCATGAATCACAGTAGTATGATCACGGCCGCCAAACATTTCACCGAGACGTGGTAATGAATTTTCTGTCAGTTCACGAGCTAGATACATTGCAATTTGTCGTGGATAGGATACATTACGCGTACGTCTCTTCGCTAATAATTCATCAACTTTTAGCTTGAAGTAGGAAGCTATAATTTCTTGTATCAACTCAACAGTAATTTGTTTAGGTTTTCCTTGTGGAAAAATATCTTTTAAAGCTTCTGTTGCTAAATCAATATCTACTGTTTGATTTGTTAGCGATGCATATGCAATGACCCGAATAAAAGCGCCTTCTAGTTCCCGAATATTATTATCAATGCGACTTGCAATATAAACCATGACATCATTTGGAACGTTTAGATGTTCCATCATTGCTTTTTTTCGTAAAATAGCAATTCTGGTTTCTAAATCAGGAGGCTGAATATCGGTAATAAGTCCCCATTCAAAACGGGAACGTAGTCGATCTTCTAGCGTTTGAATTTCACGAGGTGGACGGTCACTAGACATAATTATTTGTTTATTTGCTTCATGAAGTGTATTAAAGGTATGGAAAAATTCTTCTTGTGTATGTTCCTTTTTTGATAAAAATTGAATATCATCGACTAATAAAACATCAATATTACGATATTTTTGGCGAAAACTTTCTGGATTACCATCACGAATGGAG
Source organism: uncultured bacterium (assembly GCA_964292325.1). Classification (GTDB taxonomy): domain Bacteria; phylum Bacillota; class Negativicutes; order DSM-13327; family DSM-13327; genus CTSoil-075. The sequence continues at coordinate 19,505 of CAXYVG010000021.1, forward strand.
TTAATTAATTCATTCGTGAATTTTTCGCTAGAAATGTATAGTAATTTTAATTTTGGGTGATTTTGCAAAATACGGTGTCCAATAGCGTGCATAAGATGTGTTTTGCCAAGACCAACGCCACCATATATAAAAAACGGATTATAAGCATTGGCTGGTGCTTCGGCAACAGCTAATGAGGCAGCATGAGCTAAGCGATTGGAATTACCAATAACAAAGGTCTCAAAAATATATTTAGGATTTAATATAGCCATAGATTCATCTGCTGTTGTAAGTTGTAGTGATAATTTTTGCTCAGAATCTTGAGATGGTTTGTATGTTTGTAATTGGGCTATATTTCGCATGTTTGTTGTTGGAGTAGGAGGCGTTACTTTTGGTTCTTCGATAGGGTTTTCTAATTGTAAAAGAGGTTCAGGGATAAATTCAGGTGCTAGCAGAGCTGGGGGTAATACCTCTGCCTGTATAGTACTGGCTATTTGTTCTTCAATATTATTATTTTTACTAATTTGATCTTCAACATCTAAATTAATAAAAATTACCTCTAAAGGCTTATTTGTAATAAATTGAACAGTAGATAGAATGATAGGGAGGTATCTAGATTCTAACCATTCTTTAATAATTTGCTTGGGTGTGCCGATTTCTAGAGTTGTTTCCGTTAACTTTAATGGGATGGTTGGTCTAAGCCAAGTATCAATCATTAGTTTAGATAATTCTTGTTCTAATTTTTTTAAAACTTGTTCCCATACTATTGTTGCTTGTAGGGTATCCATACATTCAATCCTTTCTATTTAGACAAATAATAATAAATTCGGTTTCTGGAGGTATACCTTAGGGGAAAAAGATTAGAGTATAGAACTAATAGTTTTAGCGTTAAGGCTTTTTTTTATACCTAATTAATAAAGTAATCAACAAAATAAAATTAAAAATCAAATAGTTATCCACATAGTTATCAACAAATGTTAATAACTATGTCAAAAAACGATCATTTGAGCGAAAAAAAAATACACTCACAAAATAAAAAATATTTCGCAGCCTTGTATTTATCAAGTAAAATAGAGTTACTAACCAATGTGGATAAAATGTGTATAAAGGTTAAGTTAAGTGCATAACTTTTAAATTATGTAGATAACTTGTGCAAAAAAGAGAATAATAAATAACTTATATGTTCCATATTAACAAAAACTATATAAGTTATCAACAGGTTTTTACAAAACAAGTCATTATATATACATATTTATCAACAGAGGTACTAAATTCCAATACAGCAATTTTCTTGACACTAGAGGTTTTTCTGGTCTATAATGTTTAGTAGTTAAAATGTAAATATTTTGACTTGAAAGCTTTTGTATTTAAGCAAGGAGGTGTAAATAAATGAAACGTACTTATCAACCAAACACACTATGGAGAAAAAGAACACATGGCTTCCGTGAGCGTATGAAAACTAGAGGTGGCCGATTAGTTCTCCAAAAAAGACGTGCTAGAGGTAGAAGAAAACTATCTGCATAATAGGTTCCCTAAAAGTGGCTTATTTTGTCCATATGGCGGGATGATAAACTGTGATATATAAGTTATCGAAACAAGGAATGTTACACAAAAATAAAAATTTTCAGGCTGTTTATCGATCAGGGAAATCATATGCGAATCGAATGGTTGTACTTTATGTATTACCTAATCATACGAATGCACGTCGAATTGGGTTTGCCGCAGGCAAAAAATTAGGTGGAGCAGTAGTACGAAATCGTGTGAAACGTTTATTACGCGAGTCTTATCGTTTAAATCAGTTCCAGATTATTGAAGGTATTGATTTAATAGTAGTTGGTAGACAAGCTGCAGTAAAATCTGATCGTATGACTGTTACTAGAGCTTTTTTAAATTTGTGTAATAAGGCAAAAATATTGGTTAAGTAGGTAGTTAGTAATGAAAAAAATAGCTATACTGATTATTAAATTTTATCGTTTATTTATTTCACCGCTTAAGCCGCCTACTTGCCGTTTTGTGCCGACTTGTTCAGAGTATGCATTACAGGCAATTGAAAAGTATGGGATCATACGCGGTGGGAGCATGGCAGTACGTCGAATTCTGCGTTGTCATCCATTTCACCCTGGAGGGTATGATCCTGTTTGAGATATAATATATTTTAAAATTTGTTATGATTAAGTTAATGATGAAATAGAGTAATATTTAAAAATTAGGTTAGACCAAATTAATATTGAGGACGTGAGATTTTGGTTTTGTTTGATTGGGCTGTTGGTATTTTGCAAGACTTAGTAACTTTCTTTTATAGTGTAACAGCCACTATGGGTATAGCAAATTATGGTGTAGCTATAATTTTGCTAACATTGGTCATAAAGTTGATACTATACCCATTAACTGTTAAACAAGTTAAAGGTATGAAGGCTATGCAAGAGTTACAGCCTAAGATGAAAGAATTGCAAGAAAAGTATAAAGGCAATCCAGAAAAATTAAACAAGGAAATGGCGCTTTTATATAAAGATTCTGGTGTAAATCCCTTGGCAGGTTGTTTGCCGTTATTAGTTCAGATGCCTATTTTGATGGGGATTTTTTATGCGATTCGTGACTACCAATATGTTCATTTACCAAGCTTTTTATGGATTGCTGATTTATCAGCGCCTGATAATCTGTATATATTACCGATAGTATCAGCTGCTACCACTTATATTCAACAAAGACAGACAAGTACTGAGATGAATCAACAGGCTAAAATCATGATGAATTTTATGCCGCTGTTTATTGGTTATATTAGTATTACTTTTCCTGCAGGTTTAGTATTGTATTGGGTAGTGAGTAATATTTTTCAAATTGTCCAACAATGGTGGATGTACCGTGGCGTAGCTCAAAAATAAGGGAGGCTCATTAACACGATGACTTCTATGGAGATGACTGGAAAAACCATTGAAGAGGCGGTAGCTTTAGCTTTGAGTGAACTCGGAGTGAGTGAGGACCGTATTGATTATGAAGTGTTAGAAGCGCCAAGTAGAGGGTTCCTTGGTTTTATTGGCAGTAAATTAGCAAAGGTACGAGTGACTGTAAAACCAATAGATCCGATGGACGTCGCTAAGAATTTTTTGGATGAAATTTTTAATTTAATGAAATTAGAAGTACAGATTGAAAAAGTATCACAGCAAGATTGTACAGTCTTTAATATTCGTGGTAACGATCTGGGAATATTAATAGGCAAGCATGGTCAAACATTAGATGCATTACAGTATTTGACCAATTTGACAGCGAATCGTGATGCAGATAGTAAAGTGCGCATTATTCTTGATGTAGAAGATTATCGTCAGCGACGTACGGAGGCATTAAATCGATTAGCGAATCGATTGGCGGATAATGTAAGACGACGCGGAGAAAAGGTAATATTAGAACCGATGAGCTCTAATGAACGTAAGATTATTCATATGGCTTTACAAAATGATCAACGCGTTGTTACATATAGTGAAGGGGAAGAACCTTATCGGAAAGTTGTGATTGCGTTAAAAAGATAAATCATACACAATGGTTGATATGAAGAAGATTTAGTGATATCTATATAGTAAAACCCAGTAATAATTATTTATTACTGGGTTTTACTACTAAGATAAGGATTATTATTTTAAAAAAGTGTCAAAATAGTGATAAAAGAATGCAAGCTGTGGATAAATGAGGAGAGTGCAATATGTTGGTGGAGGAAACGATTAGTGCAGTAGCAACCGCGACAGGTGAGGGTGGCATTGGTATTATTCGTGTCAGTGGTACTTTAGCTATTAGTATTGTGGATAAAATTTTTAAAGGAATCAAAGTGAAGAGTATAGAAGATATTGCATCACAAAAGATGACATATGGACATATTATCGATCCTGAAAATCAAAAAACAGTGGATGAAGTTATGGTCGTAATTATGCGAAGTCCACGATCATATACGAGAGAAGACGTGGTAGAAATTCATTGTCATGGTGGAGTTGTGCCACTTAAAACAATCCTAGAGCTAACGACTCGCTATGGAGCAAGATTAGCTGAGCCTGGTGAATTTACGAAAAGAGCTTTTATAAATGGTAGAATTGATTTAACACAAGCGGAAGCGGTTATTGATATTATTAGAGCAAAGACAGATGCCTCCTTACGTATGGCAGTAGGTCATTTATCAGGTACATTATCAGAAGACATCCGTAAAATGCGAGATAAGATTTTAGCAATGATCGCTAATCTGGAAGCAACGATTGATTTTCCAGAAGAAGATATTGAGGAATTAACTGTTCAGGAAATCAAAATTGCAGTTGACGAAGTGTTGGCAGATATTCATGTTTTATTGGCGACAAAAGAAACCGGGCGAATACTAAGGGATGGGCTAGAAACCGTTATTATTGGCAAGCCTAATGTTGGTAAGTCTAGTTTATTGAATGCATTATTAAAAGAAAAAAGAGCCATTGTAACGGATGTACCGGGCACAACTCGTGATAGTATTGAGGAGTTTGTTAATATTCGTGGCATACCGCTAAAAATTATTGATACAGCTGGTATTCGTGCAACAGAAGATATTGTTGAAAAAATAGGTGTAGAAAAAGCAAGGAATTTTATGACTACAGCTGATTTAATATTAGTTCTACTTGATGCTTCTATACCATTATCAGAAGAGGATAGAGAAGTATTACAGCTACTTTCCGGGAGGGAGGCTGTTGTACTTATTAATAAAAGTGATCTACCAATTGCTTTAGATGTAGAGGAAGTATATTCTTATATATCACATCAAAAAGTAATTAAAATATCAGTCATGGAAAATAGTGGATTACAAGAACTAGAACAAATGATTCTAGACATGGTATATAGTGGACAGGTTGAGCAAAAAGAAGGGGCATTTATTAATAACATTAGGCAGGCGAATTTACTAGAAGCCGCGAAAACACATTTAGTAGCAACTTTGCTTACAATTGAGCAAATGATGCCGCCAGATTGTATTGTGATCGATTTGCGTGATGCTTGGGAAAAGTTAGGGGAAATTACGGGTGATACCGTAGGTGAAGATATTATTGACCAGATTTTTACGAAGTTTTGTATAGGAAAATAGGAGAGTGAACGACTTTGTTTATTGCGGGACATTATGATGTAATTGTGATTGGTTCAGGGCATTCAGGTTGTGAAGCTGCTTTGGCTGCAGCTCGCATTGGGTGTACAACTTTACTTGCTACGCTTAATCTTGATAACATTGCTTTAATGCCATGTAATCCGTCAGTAGGTGGACCAGCTAAAGGACATTTGGTTAGAGAACTAGATGCTTTAGGCGGAGAAATGGGAATAAATACAGACAAAACCAGTTTGCAAATGCGAATGTTAAATGTGAGTAAAGGACCAGCGGTACATGCACTTAGAGCACAATCAGATAGAAAATTATATCAATTAACAATGAAGGAAACAATTGAAAATCAGACCAATTTGGATGTTAAACAATTAATGATTGAGAAGCTTCTCGTCAAAGATAATAGTGTATATGGGGTCGAAGTAGAAACAGGTGAAGTATACTATGGTAAAAGTATTGTACTGGCAACAGGTACATATTTAGGTGGAAAAATTATTATTGGTGAGTTAGCTTATAGTGGTGGTCCTAGCGGTCAACGTGCTGCAGAAAAATTAACAGACTCGTTAAGAGAGGCCGGTATTCGTATTATGCGTTTTAAGACTGGAACTCCTGCGAGAGTCGATAGGCGATCATTAGACTTTTCGAAAATGAGCATTCAACCAGGTGATGAGTTTGTTCATAATTTTTCATTCATGAGTGATATTGAGACTAGAAAACAAGAGCCGTGTTGGCTTACCTATACAAATGAAAAAACACATGAAATTATCCGTAATAATTTACATAGAGCTCCCATGTATACAGGTTTAGTGGAAGGAATTGGACCTCGGTATTGTCCATCTATTGAGTCTAAAATTGTTCGATTTAATGATAAAAAAGCACATCAACTCTTTATTGAACCAGAAGGGTATAACACGCATGAAATGTATGTGCAAGGTATGTCCACGAGCTTACCAATTGATGTCCAATATGAATTTTTACGGACGATTGCTGGGATGGAAAATGTGAAAATTATGAGAGCTGGCTATGCGATTGATTATGATTGTATTGACTCTACTCAGTTAAAGCTTTCACTAGAGTTTAAAAAAGTGAAGGGGCTATTTTCAGCTGGGCAGATTAACGGAACTTCAGGCTATGAAGAAGCAGCTGCGCAAGGATTAATTGCTGGTATTAATGCTGCTCGCTTGGTTCAGGGGTATGAGCCTTTAATACTATCGAGGGCTGATGGTTATATTGGTGTATTAATTGATGATTTGGTTACAAAAGGTACGAATGAACCCTATCGCATTATGACATCAAGGGCTGAATATCGCCTTATTTTGCGTCAAGATAATGCAGATTTACGTTTAACAGAGAAAGGTCGACAGGTCGGACTTGTTAGCGATGAACGATACGAAAAATTTACAATGAAACGTGATGTGATTACTGCAACGCTAGCGCTATTACATGATACAGTCATTACACCAACCCCAGAGAATCAACAAAAAATGGTAGCAATGGGTACTGCAGAGCTAAGGACAGGTATTAGATTGTATGATTTATTACGTCGCACTGAAATTAATTATGAAATGTTACAAAACCATTTTGAATTGCCAATACTGAGTCCAGTAGTAAGACAGCAAATTGAAATTGTTGCTACCTATGAGGGCTATATTAATAAACAACTAGAACAAGTGCAACGAGCTGGTAAATTAGAAGAAAAATTATTACCAGAAGATATTGATTATACACAATTGGGTGGTTTAGCTGTAGAAGCACAAGAAAAATTAAATGACATTCGTCCATTATCAGTGGGGCAGGCTTCGCGAATATCTGGAGTTTCACCTGCTGATATTGGTATCCTACTGGTTTATTTGGAACAATGGCGGAGAAGGGGGACACAGCGAAGTGATATTTAAAGATTTATTAGAGAAGGCTTCTAAAGACTATGGTATACAGCTTACTGATATTGAATTAGAAAAATTTACTATATATTTTCAGATACTAATCGAGTGGAATGAAAAAATGAATTTAACGGCGATTACCGATCCTCATGATGTGGCTGTCAAACATATGATCGATTCTTTATCGTGTTATGATGAAAAAATCTTTAAACAAGGGGCTAGCGTGATTGATGTTGGTACAGGAGCTGGTTTTCCTGGATTGCCTCTCAAAATTTTCAGGCCGGATTTAAAATTGACACTTTTTGATTCTTTGAATAAGAGAATATCGTTTTTGAAAGCAGTAGCTGATATGGTAGGAATCAGTGATATTACTTTTATTCACAGTCGGGCGGAAGATGGTGGTAAAAATAAACAATTAAGAGAGCAGTATGATATTGCTGTATCTAGAGCTGTTGCCAGATTACATATTTTATGTGAATGGTGTCTGCCATTTGTGAGCGTAGGCGGTTTTTTTATTGCCCTTAAAGGGTATCAGTACAATGAAGAAATAAATGAGGCTCAAGGGGCAATACAGGCTTTAGGTGGCGAAATTGCCAAAATCGAAAAAATAAAACTACCTGGACTTGATGATGTACGGGCAGTTATCTATATTAAAAAAAATAGAAAGACGCCATCCATCTATCCTCGCCGTCCTGGTGTAGCAGAAAAAAATCTGAATATAAAAAAGAATTAAGAGGAACTAGTTTAATAATGGCGAATATTACCATATTAACGAAGCTATTATTAGGTAAGGTGGTGTATCGATGAAAAATTTAGCCAAATTGTTAGGGCTCCGTTCCTCGCAAGAAAAAATAGTTGATAAGGCTAAAGAGCAAGTAACTATTGAAGAAAATATAGAGAGTGTAAATAGTATAAAAAATGCTAGTGATATAGATAATGAAGTTTATACAAGGGATGCACATCAGATACATATTACTGAGATTATTCCCAATCCATTTCAACCTCGCAAAATTTTTAATCCTGATTCTCTTCAAGAATTAGCGGCTTCTATTGAAGAGTATGGTGTGATTCAGCCGTTAATAGTACGTCCTATAGAGAAGGGATTTGAACTTGTAGCTGGTGAACGTCGGCTTCGAGCATCAAAAATGGTAGGATTGACCGAAGTACCTGTTATTATTAAAGAATTTACAGATAAAGAAATGGCAGAACTTGCCATGATTGAAAATTTACAACGTGAAGATTTACATTTTTTAGAAGAAGCGGAAGGATTTCAGCAACTGATTACTAGTTTTGGTTTCACGCAAGAAGAGTTAGCCAAAAGGATGGGAAAAAATCAATCGACAGTTGCGAATAAACTTCGTTTATTAAAATTAGTACCAGAAGTTCGGGCAGTGGTAGCAGCTGAGAAGCTTACAGAACGTCATGCACGTTCGTTACTAAAAATTGATGAACCTAGATTACAACTCGAAGTATTAGAAATTATTAAAGAAAAAGGTTTAAATGTCAGGGCAACAGAAGAATTAATTGAAGAATTTTTAGAAGATATTGCTAGGCAGATAGAAGAAAAAAATACACCCAAGCGTAATGTTGTAAAAGTCATTCGAGATGTACGGATATTTATCAATACGATAAATAATGTAGTGGGTGAAATGAAAAAAAATGGGCTTAAAATCAAAGTAAAGCAAGAACAAGATGATGAATATATTCATATTAATTTGCGTATCCCGAAAAAGAAATAACAGATGATAGTGAACTCGTTCAGCTAAAGCTGGACATCATCGACAAAGAACGCACCTATTTGTAGAAGTGCGAGTCTTATAATTAGATAAATGCTTGAAAACAAGTAAGTCCGCATTACATCAAATGTAATACGGACTTACTTGTTTTTTTAGCGACTTTTAATAAACTACAATTCGCTTAATCTTTATATCATCAGGAATAGAAGAGGGATTATCAGTAGTTACCCACTCAGTTAAGACCACTTCTGGCGGGATATCAAGTTCAAGTAACATTTTCATGCTTTTTACGGTAAGAAATATAGCATTATTCATAATTTTAACATCATTAATGGTATATTGTTTACGAGCATCGCCGACGCTAGAGTGAGTTGAAATCTGCTTATCAGTCGAAAATTTTTCATCATAGGCACTAATAGTAGACACTAGTTTTGATGTTCCACTTGCTAATTCTAGTTGTATTGCTGGGTTATTTGGATCATTTAAGTAAATATTTGCGATGGATTTTTTAACTCCATCAATATACTTTTCGGTTATTCTCAGGTTAGAATATTTTTTTTGTATATCTGCGATTGGCATGCCAATTTGGATAAAACCAACTTTATTATTAGTAACAAGGTTTTCTTCGGGGATCGAAGAGACTGGCGGACCAGGAATTGGTTCTTTAACTAGAGGTGTAGTAGGTTTGGCAGCCGATTTTGATGATGCAAAAGGTTTAATTGTTGGGTCAGCCCCAGCATTTTTAAGTATTTCAGCAATTTTGGCATATCTTCTTACATATGCTTCACTTAATGCCGTACGACCATTTACATCTTGTAGATTCGGATTTGCTCCATATTCAAGTAACATCACTACGATATTTTCAGCACCCATTGCTGTAGCTTCCATTAAAGCTGTTTTGCCATATTTATCTTGAATATCAACAAGGGCTTCTTTTTCAAGTAGTAATTGCACTACTTCTGCTTTTTTATAAAAACATGCAGATATTAAAGGAGTCCAGCCATCTGTAGATCGGATAACATCCACTGGCATGCCGGCATCTAAAAATGCATTTACGATATTTTTATCACCTAAACCAGCATAGGTAACAAAATTCTTTTCTTCAAAAGTAATCCCTTGTGCAGTTATTTTTTCGATGGGTGGCAGGGAGGATGTAGCTTGATTTGCTATTTTGTAACCAAGCAATGCGCCAATGGTAATTGCTAATGTTAGTAGGAGAAAGGCAATCAACAATGTTTTTTTAGTAAGGTGTTGTTTTAGTTTTTTAAAAAAAGAGACTGGTGCTTGCTCTTCAATCGGTGTTTGTACTATTTGTTCTGGCATTTGGGGTTCTGTAGTTGCTATTTCTTCTGTAACAGAAGGATTTTGTATATCTATTTTTTCTGGCTTTAGTTCTGTAAGTTCTTTATTTGCATTAGCGAGAAGGTCATCAAGATCCTTTTGGGCTATCAATTGTTCATCATTCATATGTTATTCCTGCCTATTCCTTAGCAATTTTATACATGTATCTGGTAATTTCTTGGTTTATTACCGAAAATCCTGCATTTATTAGGGAAAAAAAAGAAAAAACACTTTTACTGTGTTTTTCTTTTTTTATGGCACCTGAGGAAATCATATACCTCGGATTTATGTTATTTTGAAAGAAATTTTTTAGCGATATTTACAGCTTCTACACCATTTTCGGCATAAGCATCAGCACCTGCCTGTGTTGCATAGGCCGCAGTAAGTACGGCACCACCTACTAGCGTACGCGCTGTACTGCCTGCTGCTTTCAGTGCAGAGATCGTTAGATCAATCTGTGTCATTGTCGTTGTCATAAGTGCACATAGACCTACAATATCAGCATTATGCTCTAAGGTAGCCTGTACAATTGTTTCGGTTGATACATCTTTACCCAAGTCAATTACTTGAAATCCACTATTTTCCAATAAGGCGGCTACAATATTTTTACCAAGATCGTGAATGTCACCTTTTACTGTTGCTAAAATAATGGTGCCAAGGTTCATAACGGTATGGGCAGGTAAAATTTCTTTAATTGTAATGAAAGCAGCACGCATCGTTTCTGCAGATAGTAGTACTTGGGGTAAAAAACAACGACCAGTACCAAAATCTGTACCGATTTCATTCATTGCAGCAGTTAAACCTTGTTCTGTAATGGTAGTTGAATTTACTCCTTCAGAAAGAGCTTGCTTCACTAATGGAATAATGGCTTCCTTTTCACCTGAAATAACAGCTTGACGAATTTGCTCTACAATATTTTGAGGTACAAAGCGATTTGCTATCTGCTTATTGGCATCAGTTGGTGCATATTGAATGCTGAATGCTCTACCATTTTCGTCATTGCCAAGTAAGGCAGAATAGGCGGCTAATGTATCCTGCATCAGTGAATCATAGGGGTTTAAAATAGGAGCATCTAGTCCACAAGACAATGCCATAGCGCAGAAGGTAGCATTAATGATGTTTCTACTTGGTAAACCAAAAGAAATATTACTAAGTCCCATGGTTGTTGGATAACCAAGATGTTTTCGATATATTTTTAATGTATTCAGTACTTCACTTCCAGCTTTAGCGTCAGCTGCAACAGTTAATACTAAGGCATCAAGAACAAAATCCTGCGGTCTTAGGCCCACTGATAAAGCAGCTTCGATAATGGTCCGAATAATATGTAGGCGCTCTAAGGCGGTAGCTGGCACACCGCTTGGAGAAATTGGCAAACATAAAATGGCAGCCCCATATCGTTTAGCTAATGGCAAAAACTCTTTTAAACGCTCAGGTTCGGCGCTGACTGAATTAATCAGAGCTCGACCAGGGTAGGCCTTAAGTCCAGCCTCTAAGGCCTTTGCATCCGTAGTATCGATGACGAGAGGGGCATCAACAAGCATAGAAAGTTCTTGTATAGCATGCTTCATAGCATAGGATTGATCAATGCCTGGTACTCCCATATTGACATCAAGGATTTGGGCACCAGCACGAAGTTGAGCTAGGGCTTCTTTTTTTACAGATACAAATTTACCAGCTTTAATGTCTGCAGCTAATTGCTTACGCCCAGTAGGGTTAATACGCTCGCCGATGATAGCAGTAGGGCAACCATCACCAATATAGATGGTTTTACTACGGCTAGTTAGGGCAGTGATCTTATTTCTTTGTTTTAGGTTAGGTAATAAAGGAGCAGGGATATGTTGTACCGCTTTTTTTATTGCTTTGATATGCTCGGGGGTAGTACCACAACACCCACCAATATAACTGGCTCCTGCTAGTGCTAGACGACTAGCCCAGGTACCCATTTCTTCAGGAGTCATAGGAAAGATGGTTTGTTTATTAATTAATTTAGGCATACCCGCATTCGGCTGGATACTAATCGGACAAGAGACAGTTCTGGCTAATACTTCAACGATAGGTAGCAGTTGGGCTGGACCTAATGAGCAATTTGCACCTATGACATCAGCACCCATTGCTTCCAATATAATAGCAGCAGTGGCAGGATCTGTACCTGTTATTGTACGTCCATCTGCACCGAAAGACATTTGGCAAATAATTGGCTTATCAGTAGCTGCTTTTCCAGCAAGTAGGGCAGCACGCATTTCCTGGATATCAATAATAGTTTCAATTAAAATCATGTCTACACCAGCTTGGTGCAGAGCACTAATTTGTTCAAAAAATACTTCATAGGCATGATCAAAAGTTAAATCTCCTAAAGGGGCAATTAGTTTCCCTGTAGGACCTACTGAGCCAGCTATTTTAGTATTGGGAAGACAAGCAGCCCGAGCGGCTTGAACCGCGGCAGTATTGATTAGAGAAACTTTATCTTGTAAACCATAGTGCGATAACTTTATACGGTTGGCACCAAATGTATTGGTTTCTATAATATTAGCACCACTTGCAATGTAGCTTTGGTGAATTGCTATTACCGCAGCAGCTTGTTCTATATTCCATAATTCAGGGCAAGTGCCTGTCGGTAAACCAGCATTATGTAGCATGGTTCCCATCGCGCCATCAAAAATATTAATCATATGATTCAATCCTTTCTCGCTAAGCAGTTTATTTGTTGACATTGAGAACAAGTTGTATCTCGGTATATATAATTCGCACTAGACTCACATTGATTGGCTGTAAATCCAATCACAGCAGTAATGGATTTACGTGGAACTAGCATACAAGATTCAGTAGCTACTAGGTTAATCTGCTCTGCATTGGCGAGCTGTAAGATAACAGGTTGAATGGTGATATCCCACTGACCATAACCGGGACTGAAACGTGGGAGAGTAAGATATCCTTGCTGAGCAGCTTGATTTTTTATAAATTCACATATTTGGTCAGCAGCTATTTCTACAGCTGTTGTTCCAGCTGCATCTAACAATAATCCTGCAGTATATTCGCCACTGCTAAAGTATTTACTCACTTGCATTTCGAGTTCTGCGCCTATTGTTAGTGCCATTACTACTATTTGTACAGAGTGAGACAAATAATCAATAATTTTAGGAGCCTGTAGAGTGAGTGGTTCTGGTGCTAGAATCGTAGCTGTAGTGCTATCATACTCATAAATTTCCCAGGTTGCTTTGGGATGAGATAAAAGATATGCTTCCGTACAAGCCTGATCAAGTAAATGTGAGGGAAAATCTGCATATTGATCTAAACCCGAATAACGTTTTATTTCTCTAAGATTTAGAGGAGTTAATACAGGGTTATATGTTGGCATAATCATTCTCCTTATGTTAGTTTGATTCAGTATAACTAACATTATAATTTACTATTATTGTGAAAACAATATATAAAGGACATTAACACTTCCCAAAGATAAATATAAAGGATTATTGGTGATAAAACAGCAGTTCATCTTATTATATCACGATGCGGCCTCCTTCATCACCATAGATGAATCAAGGGGCTTTTAGCTACAAAGTGGTAAAAACTGAAATTGTCAATATTTAATATGATACTTATGATGATCGGCGCTATTTTCAGCAGGACATTTTCTATATAATGTGGAATGAGTTAAGAATATTAAAAGATAGTGTATGATAGTTAATATACGGAGTTAACTAGCTTTTTTTAGTAATATAAATAAAAGATGAGGTGAATCGATTGGTGAAGGTAATTGCAATTGCTAACCAAAAGGGAGGCGTGGGGAAAACAACGACTTCAGTAAATTTAAGTGCGTGTTTAGCAGAGTTGGATAAAAAAGTATTACTAATTGATCTTGATCCACAAGGTAATTCCACGAGCGGATTTGGTTTTGATAAAACAAAGATTAAGCAATCGGTATATAACATGTTAGTTAATGATATACCAGCAGAAAGTCTCATTTTAAAAACTCAGATTGATAATCTGATGCTTTTACCAGCTACTATCCAATTAGCAGGTGCTGAAATAGAGTTAGTTTCTATTATGTCGCGAGAAACAAAATTGAAGAGGGCAGTAGATAGTATTAAATATGATTATGACTATGTTATTATCGATTGTCCTCCATCGCTAGGACTCTTGACAATTAATGCATTAACAGCAGCAAATTCGGTATTAGTGCCTATTCAATGTGAGTTTTATGCATTGGAAGGGTTATCTCAACTGATGAATACGATTACTTTAGTGCAGAAAAATTTAAATCCAGCATTATCATTAGAAGGAGTCGTATTAACGATGTTTGATGCTAGAACAAACTTGTCAATTCAAGTAGTTGATGAAGTGAAAAATCATTTTCGGCATAAAGTATATCAAACCATTATTCCTCGTAATGTTCGTCTTAGTGAAGCACCTAGCCACGGACAACCCGTAACTAAATATGATCCTAAGTCTAGAGGATCACAAGTATATTTTGATCTAGCAAAAGAGGTGATTGATGATGAATAAAGTACAACGAGGCTTGGGAAGGGGACTGGATGCTTTTTTTGCTGGAGGTAATGAGGAAGAACAACCTATTGTCATTAAAATTCCCGTTACAAAAATTGTTCCTAATAAATTTCAGCCACGTCGTATATTTGATCAAGAAGCATTGAATGAATTAGCGGAGTCAATCACTCAATATGGAATACTACAACCGATTGTTGTACGTAAGTCGCTAAATGAATATGAATTAGTTGCTGGTGAACGACGATGGCGGGCATCACAGCGAGCGGGGCTAGAGGATATTCCCGCTATTGTCAAAGATTACACTGATGGTGAAATGATTGAAATCGCACTGATTGAAAATATACAAAGAGAAGATTTAAATCCGATTGAAGAAGCAATGGCCTATCGACGTTTAATGGATGAACTTTCTCTGACACAAGAAGAAGTTGGACGAAAAGTTGGGCGTAGCCGTTCTCTTGTTGCCAATATGGTAAGATTATTAAATTTACATCCTACAGTGCAAGAATATGTTTCACGTGGAACATTATCAATGGGACAGGCTAGACCGTTATTAGCCTTAGAAACAGGTGAGTTACAACTAGAGGCAGCAGATATTATTTTAGAAGAGGATTTGTCAGCACGTGGTGCAGAAGAATTGGTAAAACGACTAGCTGAAATTCCCAAACAATCAAAACAGCAAATACAATCACCAGAAGATAAAGGCATTTTTATTATGGAAGCGGAAGATCGTTTAAAGTTGATTTTAGGTACGCATGTTAAAATAAAACCAGGAAAATTAAAAAGTAAGATTGAAATTGAATTTTATTCTCCTGAAGATTTTGATCGCATCTTTGAAATTTTGAATGCTCAACCAATTAAGACTTCTGCTAAGAATCAGGGACCATTTGTTGTATAGAAAGGAATTTGGTCAAATGATGTTTCACGTGAAACATTATTTGACCAAATTCATATATATTTGTAGATACATATACATTACGACACCTTCTTCATAGCAATCTTCGTGGATGGAATATTATATATAACTGATAAAGATGTCTTATGATATATCTTAATGATATTGCTACTACGCTAGCCTAAGGTTGATAGCAATTAACAGGTTATCAATATTGTCTGGGTTAATGTAGTGGGTATAAAGGGTTATGGGATCCTCACGGTATAGGGGATCTTTTTGTTTGAGAAGGTTGTACGATTAGAGAACATATAGTTAATTTACATACAATGGAAATTATTTACAAATATTCTTGTTTGAGAATTCATCAATTATTTAAAGAATATTAAAATGGTATTGCTGTATAGTAATAAATGATGGGACATGTTTCTATCATGCTCTGTCCGATTAGGAAAACAGATTGTAATTGAGTAGCGAATGCTTTAAATGTGAAAGTTGACATTGCTTGTGTATCTGGATTACACTGTGCATCATGGACTTATTGTAGGTATGATTCGTTTTCGTCTAGGTTATTTTAATACAGATAGCAAAATACTAGAGGTTGCAAAGACTATAGACAATAGTATGAAAGGAGATGAATAAAATTTGACGGGCACATTAGTAAATGTAGCAGGTATCGTAGGCGGTTCTATTATTGGTTTATTATTGAAAAAAAACGTTCCAGTAAAGTTTCAACAAACTGTAATGCAAGGGTTAGCATTATCAGTAGGTCTAATTGGTTTACAAATGGCTTTGAAAACACAAAATATATTGATTATAATTATTAGTATCGTTATTGGAGGATTGATAGGTGAATTTGTAGATATTGATAAATATTTAAATCGCATTGGTGAGTGGTTAACTGCACGTATGGGAGAAAAATATGGAAATGCTGGGGAAGGTTTTATTACCGGAAGTTTGGTCTTTTGTGTGGGGGCAATGGCGATTGTTGGTTCTATACAAGATGGATTAACTGGTGATGCTAGTACTTTGTATGCAAAGGCAATGCTTGATACAGTTGCTTCGGTTGTATTTGCATCAGGGATGGGGATTGGTGTAGCATTATCAAGTATCTCTGTTTTAGTATATCAAGGTGCCATTACGTTACTAGCAAGTTGTTTAAGTAGTTATATTTCCGATGGAATGATTAACGAGATGACAGCAGTTGGTGGATTGTTGATAATTGGAATCAGTTTATTGATGTTAGAAATTAAAACAATAAAAGTAGCAAACTTACTACCAGCAGTGCCGATTGCTGCAATTGTTTTTTTATTGTTTTCATTATAAAATAATAGAAAGCATTTAGAGTGAGAAAAGAAAGGTAATGATATAATGGAATATGTGACAGAGTTCTCTAATTTAATTATGAATAATTTACAAAATGTAATCTTAGGAATGACAGTAATGATTTTACTGGCATTGGTTTTATTCATTAGTATCAATATTAAACTAGCTAAGATACATAGGCAGTATCGTAAAATGATGAAAGGAATGGAAGAGGCAAATATTGAAGAAATGCTCTTAGCTCATATTGAAGAAGTGAAGCAAGGAGTACGAAAAGTAGATAACTTAATTATTGACTGCCAAAGAATGGAGGAAGATGCTAAAAAAACGATTCAAAAATGTGGTGTTGTTCGATTTAATGCTTTTGAAAATATGGGAAGTGATTTGAGTTTTGCCATTGCATTATTAGATTATCAAAATAATGGAGTGGTCATTTCAAGTATCTACAGTCGCACAGAATCACATACGTATGCTAAACCTGTCGTTGCAGGTAATTCATCTTATTTTTTAACAGAAGAAGAAAAACAAGCACTGACGCAAGCGATCGAAAAGAAATAAAAGGCAGGATTTATTTGATAAAAAGTGAAGATCAAAAAATACCTGTACGAGTAGATGCCATTTCATAAAGGAGGAGATATGTTGGCGAAATATAATGATGAAAAAGGGGAAAATTATATACGTATACCCAAAACTACAGTTAAATATATAATAGGCGTATGTTGTTTGTTTATCGTATTGATTGTGGGAACATTTATACATTATCGACAGGCTTTCAATGCGGTTAGTGTAGAAAAAACGGAGTTAGAAACGTTAAGGAAAAATAATGAGGCGCAAGCTCTGCAAATTGAACAGTTGGGAAAGGCCACGGTTAAATTGCAAAATGATATGGAAAGGCTCAATTCTCTTGATGTTGAATTAAGACGTATTGTGAATAATGAGGATACGACAACTACATCGCGTGCTGGTTTGATGCGCCCTTCTGTAAAGTATATTGCACAAGGGGCACAGAAGATAGAGCTTGATATTAAGGATATGAATAATGTCATCTATAATTTGCAAATGGCAGTAAAGGCGCGTGAGGAAAGTTTAGTTGAATTAAAGCAAGAATTACTAATGAAGCAAGCTCGTTTAGCGTCGAAACCATCTATTTGGCCTACGGCGGGAGAGGTAACTTCTCGTTTTGGTTGGCGTAATTCACCTACAGGAGGTGGTAGTGACTTTCATCCAGGAATCGATATTGCGACCGATATTGGGACGCCTATTGTTGCCACCGCTGATGGCGTTGTTGTGCAAAGCGAATGGGCTGGTGGCTATGGGAATATGGTTCAAGTCGATCATGGCAATGGGATTGCTACGCTGTATGGACATACCTCACAGATGCTAGTACATAGTGGACAAATAGTAAAAAAAGGTCAAGTCATTGCATATAGTGGTAATACAGGATATAGTACTGGACCCCATGTGCATTATGAAGTTAGAGTAAATGATACGGCTGTTAATCCTACTAGTTTCTTAAACTAAAATGTTTTTGATGTCTTGCATAATATTGTAGCGTGTTGTACATCATATAGCCTGAGGTGGATAATATGCAAGGAATTATTGGTTTAGAGGAACAGTTGTCAAATTTAGCAGAGATCCTTGAAACGGAAGGATACGAAGTCGTTACATTAGATGAAAATACTATGAAAAATGTGGATGTAATTATCATCGGTAGCAACGATAGTAAGTTGCCGAATATCGACGATGCGACGGTCGGTGTACCGATCATTCATGCTATTGGAAAAACATATAGTCAAATCATTAATGAATTAGAACTGATGTAAAAATAACAGTCGAAGCTAGATTATATTTAGCTTCGACTGTTATTCTTTAGCCCGTTTGTTCATTATCGGCTATATGTACGTAGTCCATAAGAAAAGGCATGGGCAATAATATCAGCCATTTTCATTACTAGGCTTAGGCGAGTGCTTTGTAATACCATATGCTCCATAAATCCGCTTACATTAACAATACCTGTTACATAGGCATCACCTACGGCAGGCAAGTCTTTATTTACAGCAGCTCCAGGTTTTAATGAACCACGTCCTAACGATACACAACCTACACTTTCTAGCCGCCCAAGGCATGCATCTACTGCGATAATATAGGGGTTGTCAAATTCTGTATGGATAGACTGGATCTTATCATGCAAATTAGAGGCATGTACTGGAGCGTCTAAAGTACCATATATGTGTGGGTAAGGGTTAAAGGAACGTAGTTTACTGCCGGTTAATGGTCCCAAGGAATCACCAGTAGAACGATCAGTACCAATACATAGAATAATTAAATCATGATTAGCAGTAGTAGCTTCATGCATGATATTGCGCAAATGAGTGGCAATATCATAGATCGCAGTTGGTTGCGTAATATTTAGTTTAAATTCAGGCGTTGGTTTTGGGAAGCTTAAGATGTTATTTAGCATTTTATAACTCCTGTCTAGTAAATTAAACGGTAAATACATACGATAGAATATACAATATATTATATGTAACAATAAAAATTGTTATACATAGATAACAACATGAGAGCAGGTAAAAAAGATTCAATTTAGATAAATTTTCTTATAAAAAAGAAACTATAGTAGAGAAGTTAAATACAAAACAGTGAAATTGTTTTTATAAAAACAATAAATGTGAATAAATATACAAAGTATTCATGCTAAATATGCGAAAATAATGAATTTATCTGAATAAATAATCATTAAATCTTGATAAAAGTGTATATTGTATTATTCCATATATAATATTGACAATATAGCATTTGGTTTTTATAATAAAGTATGTAAATTACGTACTTTGTATTAATACAAAAGAATTTTAGGAGTGTACCTAGGGTTCCGCACTTTATAGTGGACTGGTCCGAGCGGTACAGGTGCAAAATTGTACAACACCGTGGGTAAAAAATGCCCTGCGGGAAGTCCTGGATAAAATGAAGCTGAATGGTAATAGGTAGTCTTTATTGCTTGTCGCCTTATAGCTTAATTTTGCAGTCCAGTATTTTCCCAGGGTTTTTCTATGCGAATAAGGTGTGCAAATTTTTTTTGTAATTATAATAATATTTTGAAGGGTGGGTAAAGACATATGTGCAGAATTGGTGCTATCAAAAGTAAGGAATTTATTCATCCATCGGCAGCTCTACATTTAATGTTGCCACAGCAGGAAGGGCATGATAATTCAGGGTTTGCGATGGTTATGCAAGATTTGGCAGGCGTATTTTCTCGGCATAAGGATAAGCCATTAATGTCTCTTGCTTGTACGCAAACAGGAGCTAAACTTGTGGAAGATTATATGGAAACGAATAACTTTGTTCAGTTAGCAGAATGGATTCCACGTGGTGTGAAAAATGCTAAATTAGATATTGAAGCTATGCCATACTATATATTCCGTAATTATGATTATCCTGAACATTATAGTAATGCGAGTCAAGAGGAGAAAGAAGCATTGCTACTTGATACTCGTCTAGCTCTTAGAGCAATATTAGAAGAAGACAATCAAGGCTATGTATATTCCTTTTGGCCTGATGTATTGACCTTAAAAGAAATTGGTGATCCTCGTGATATTGCCACATATTTTAAGTTATGGGATGATAATGGGGCTCTAATGGCGAAAAATATCGTAGTACAATGTCGTCAAAATACAAATTATGATATTGTTCGCTATGCAGCACATCCATTTTTCATACAAGGATATACGTTATGTGCAAATGGTGAAAATACTTTTTATACTAAAAATACGGAATATCAAAAGACTCTGCATCGCGGTTACATTGGCTTTGAGTCAGACTCTCAAAACTTCATTTATACGTTGCATTATGTATTAAATGAATTAAAATGGCCAATCAAATACTATAAACATGTTATTACACCATTACCGTTTACGGAAATTAATTCTCGACCAGATAAAGCGGAGTTAACTGCTATTAGACAGTCACTTGGTCATCTGGAGATAAATGGTCCTAATACGATTATTGCCATGTTACCAAGTGGTAATATGATGACATGTTGTGATTCCAAAAAATTGCGCCCAGTTGTAGTAGGTAGAAATGACACGATGGTGGCTATTTCATCTGAAGTATGTGGATTAAATGCGATTATGCCAGCACGCAATCAAGAACTAGATATATATCCTAATGAGCGAGAAGTAGTGGTTATTAATGAAGCATTGGAGGTAGAACGATGGAAACAGTAAGTACTCAGGACGTAACGGTTAATGATTTACCTTGGAAGATTGAATATAAACCTGAGCGCTGTACTATGTGTGGTAACTGTGTGGCAGCCTGTACGTTTCAGGCGATAGAGCCAGTTGTAGAACGTCGTTCTGTTACTTTTTCTACTGGAAAGCAACCTGATCCAGTTAGCAAACATAGCGCTGTGCTTGTTATCAAACAAAAAAATAGTTTAGCTCAGGCTTGTACTGGCTGTGGAATGTGCGAAAAAACATGTCCAAATCAAGCAATAAAACCTGTACGTAACCAAGATTCCCGTTTTAATGTATTGGCAAGAAAAGGTGGTTCACCAATCAAGAGAGGTGGACGTACGAATCTAGATAGAGGCAGAACATTAGATAATATTATCGTTGGCCGTATTTCTCAGATGACAGATCCGGCTCTTGATTCGGAGCGTCATACTTTTGATATTTTAGCACCATTTGGTCGTGTACTTTCACCCAAAGATATACCGCTAAGTATCAATAATAATGAAATGAATTTGACAGCAAAACTGCCTCCTGTAAATTGGATTTATCCAGTTATTTTCAGTGATATGTCCATTGGCGCTTTATCAACTAGAGCGTGGGAAGCTGTTTCATTGGCTACTGCATATTTAAATGAAAAATATAATATGCCAGTACGGATGAGTTCTGGTGAAGGCGGTATGCCAGTAAAGCTACTTGAATCTGAACAATTAAAATATATGATTTTACAGATTGCATCTGGACATTTTGGTTGGAATCGTATTGTAAAAGCAATTCCTAAAATGAAAGTGGATCCAGCTGGAATCTTGATAAAAATTGGTCAGGGCGCGAAACCTGGTGATGGCGGTCTTTTGCCTGCGGCTAAAGTTGCATCGCATGTTCAAGCTATTCGTGGTGTACCAAAAGCTGATCTTATGTCTCCTCCTAATCATCAAGGACTCTATTCCATTGAGGAATCAGTACAAAAAATGTTCTTGTCAATGAATGCAGCATTTAAGTTCAGAGTGCCAGTAGCTATTAAATGTGCTGCTTCTGCTACTTCTGTATCTGTATATAATAATTTGCTGAGAGATCCTTACAGAATTTGTGGTGGATTTTTTCTCGATGGTATCCAAGGTGGTACAGGTGCGGCGAATGAGATATCGCTAGATCATACTGGTCATCCGATTGTTTCAAAGACCCGTGAATGTTATTTATCAGCAGTAAAGCAAGGACGTCAAGGACAAATACCATTATGGTCAGGCGGCGGTATCGGATTGACAGGAAATGCGGCAGCTGATGCCTTTAAGATGATTTGCTTAGGGGCAAATGGTGTATTCATTGGTAAGCTCTTAATTCAGCTTATGGGCTGTGTTGGTAATGAAAATGATCGATGTAATCGTTGTAGTACAGGTAAGTGTCCAGCAGGAATTTGTACCCAAGATCCTCGCTTAGTAGAGCGACTTGATATTGATAAAGCAGCGCAGAATATTGTTGAATATATGCTAGCGCTTGATAGTGAACTGAAAAAATTAATGGCGCCAATTGGTAATAGTTCAGTACCTGTAGGACGTTCGGATGCATTGGTTACAACTGATCGGGCTATTGCTGAAAAACTGGCTATTCAGTATGTGTGTTAGGAGGGAAGCAGCATGTTTAAGATAACAAGTCTTGATGGAAATCAGCGTATGTCTACCCAGGATCTTTTAGAAGCTATCAATGAAGCAATCACAACCGGTGAAACAGAATTTGAGATTGAGGCTTCCGGTCAACATGATATTGGTGGACCACTGTGGCATCCTGAAGGAAAAACATTAAAAATTTCGGTGAAAAATCCAGGGCAACGCGTAGGTTCTATGTGCTTAGAAGGTACGGAAATCGTTGTTGAAGGTTCGGCTTCTGCTGATGTAGGTTGGCTCAATGCTGGCGGTAAAATTGTTGTTCGGGGCGATGCTGGTGATACGGCTGCACATTGTGCTGCAGCCGGTACGATTTATATTGGTGGTCGCGCAGGTACAAGATCCGGTTCGATGATGAAGCATGATCCATTAGATACCGCACCAGAATTTTGGATTTTGAAAAACTGCGGCAGTTTTTCCTTTGAATTTATGTCAGGTGGTATTGCGGTTGTTTGTGGCTATGATAGTGAACAATTTGAATCTATATTAGGTGATCGTTCTTGCGTAGGCATGGTAGGTGGCACTTTATATTTCCGGGGAAATGCCTCAGGAATTTCTCAAAAAGATGTGAAGATTCTAGCATTAGAAGCAGAAGATATTGCTTATCTTGATGGAAATATGAATGATTTTCTCACATCCATTGCTCGCCCTGAAATTAGAGAAGAACTTAGCAATTGGACTGAGTGGCATAAAGTAGTACCATTGACGTATGATGAACGGCCTAAAATGGCGAATGCTACTATTCAGGCATTTCGTACAGACAAGTGGATTCCAGGCGGAATTTTCAGTGATGTATGCAAGGATAATTTTGGTGTGATTGGTCTGGTAACGACGGATCTATATCGCCAACGTGTACCAGTATGGGAAAATGGACTCTATGCGGCACCTTGTGAATTTAACTGTCCTGCTTCGATACCTTCTCAGCTTCGTTTTAATTTACTACGAGAAGGTAAGATTGATGAGGCTTATAAAATGGTACTCGATTATACTCCTTTTCCGGGGTCTGTATGTGGCGCAGTATGCCCTAATATTTGTATGGATGAATGTACTCGTAAAAAAGTCGATATTTCTGTACAGATTGGCAAATTGGGTACGCATTCTGTTGAAGTTACTGTACCAAAGGCTGAAAATAAAACAGGTAAAAAAGTGGCGATTATCGGTGGTGGTGCTGCAGGACTTACAGCAGCATGGCAATTAACTCGTCTAGGTCATGAAGTAACGGTATTTGAAGCGGATGAACGTATGGGTGGTAAAATGGAGCAGGTTATACCACGTTCACGTTTACCACAAAAAACCTTGAGTACTGAGCTGAAACGAATTGAAGATATGGGAGTTGTATTTAAAACAAATACAATAGTTGATAAACAAAAATTCGTAGAAATCAGAGACCAGCATGATGCTGTTTTAGTAGCTACTGGCGGACATATAGGCCGCGTATTCCCTTGGCCTGGTAATGAACGTCTTATCAAGGGAATTGATTTCCTAAAAGCAGTCAATAAGGGCAAGAACCCTCCTGTTGGGAAACGTGTGATTGTAATTGGCTGTGGTAATTCAGGAATGGATGCTGCTGTTGGAGCTTATCAGATGGGGGCAGAAGAGGTAACCTGTATTGATGTTCAACGTCCGGCAGCTGATGCGATCGAAATTGAACATGTTGAAGAATTGGGTGGTAAAATCTTATGGCCAGTATTCACACAGGAAATCACTGAGAAAGGTATTATCACGAAAAACGGTGAATTAATTCCTGCAGATACTGTCATTATCAATGTTGGTGATATGCCAGACCTTGAATTTTTACCAGAAGGTATTGCGTTAGAACGCGGTCATTTAAAACCGGGTGCTAATTATGAAATTGCTGATGGTGTCTACACCGCAGGCGATACGGTGAAACCAGGAAGATTGGTAGATGCGATTGGTGCAGCTGGCGAAGCTGCTTTGGCAGTCGATACCTATTTGACAGGGAATGTCCATGAGTCTGTAGTGAAAGCTAAAATTGATCCTAAAAGACTTAGCACAGCATATTTTGAGAAATGTCATAGCTGTGACGTTCCACAAGCAAATGAGGATCATTTACGTTGCATTAGTTGTGGTACTTGCCGTGATTGTCATATGTGTGAAAAAGCATGTCCTGAAAATGCGATTACTCGGACGAAAAAACCAGATGGTACTTTTGAATATTCATCTGATCCGAAAAAATGTATTGGTTGTGGTATTTGTGCAGGGATGTGTCCTTGCGGTATCTGGCTAATGCATGATAATAAAGAACCAATTCATATATAACTTACCAAAGAGGGTAGTAATATTTAAGAATATTACTACCTTCTTTTATAATAGGAAAATTTTATGAACTTATAAAGTGTTGACAGTATTTCAGTGAAGAAATATAATAACAATCACATACAAATATATTTTTTCAACATACATATAATTTTGAATTTTGTAAAGATGTAAACGAATTTCAAAAAGAAAAGTGTTGTGAATACGTTTGCGTGTGGTTCCTTTGCATGTCGTTTGCTTGATACTGAGATTGAAATTATAACTATGGGGAGGAATATGAATGTC
This sequence comes from uncultured bacterium, assembly GCA_964292325.1. Lineage (GTDB taxonomy): Bacteria > Bacillota > Negativicutes > DSM-13327 > DSM-13327 > CTSoil-075. Next base: position 44,694 of record CAXYVG010000021.1, read on the forward strand.
AAAAAAAATGGTAGCATTTATTGGTTTATTAATTACAGCGAGCATTTTTGGCGTAATGCTTGCCGGCTGTGGATCGTCGCCAGCAGCTAATTCGAAGGAAATAGTAATTGGCGGAAATTTTGAGTTGACGGGTGGAATTGCTAATTATGGTAAGCAAACCATGAATGGTATTCAACTAGCGTTTAAGGAAACAAATGCATCAGGTGGGGTTCTTGGCAAACAGATCAAAATGATTGTGGCTGATAATAAGTCAGAACCTTCTGAGGCTACGAATGCAACAACAAAATTGATCACACAGGATAAAGTGTCTCTGATTATGGGACCTGTTACTAGTTCAAATGTATTAGCGACCTTGCAAGTTGGTCAGGATAATAAAGTTCCGATCATGACTCCTACTGCTACGAGTATTAAGGCTACAATTGATGATAATGGTAAGGTTAGACCTTATGCTTTCCGTAGTTGTTTTATTGATCCATTCCAAGGAACGATCATGGCAAACTTTGCAACAAAAACTTTGAAAGTAAAAACGGCGGTTATCTATGTTGATAGCAGCTCTGATTATTCGAAAGGCTTGGCAGAATCTTTTGAAGCACAGTTTGTAAAAAATGGTGGTATCATTTTAGGAAAAGAAGCGTTTTTGCAAAAAGATCAGGATTTTAAATCAACATTAACAAAGATCAAAGTAATGAATGCAGATACTGTTTTCATTCCAGCTTATTATGAAGAAGTGGGTAAAATTATCAAGCAGGCTCGTGAACTTGGCATTAATACACCTTTTATTGGTACAGATGGATGGGATGATCCTAAAGTAGTAGAATTCGCTGGTGCTGCGGCGCTGAATAATACTTTCTTTAGTAATCATTACTCAGTACAAGATACAGATCCTCGTATTCAAAAATTTGTAGCTGCTTATAAAGCAGAATATGGTCAAGAGCCAAATGCTTTATCGGCTTTGGGATATGATGGAGCACTAATGGTTATTGATGCCATTAAACGTGCCAATAGTACAGATCCAGCAAAAATTAGAGAAGCATTAGAGCAAACGAAAGATTTGCAAGTTGTAACAGGGATTATCACTTTAGATGCTAGTCATAATCCAATTAAAAGTGCTGTTGTCATCGAGATGAAAGATGGTAAGCAAATGTTTAAAGAAAAAATGAATCCGTAAGATGATTGGGCTAATTATTTCCCCATTATGTAATCAAAAATGTACATATGAGGTGGATAATTAGCCTAAAATCTCCCTGTAAGCATTGACAGTATAATAGAATCTATCTATAATAAATCTTATCATATGTATTGTATCTATGATAAAACACAAAAACAAAATGATAGTGAAATATTGTTAATGTTGGATATTTAGAGGTGATAATTGGTATATTATATTATACTATCCTATAATAAAAAATAAAGGGAGAAGAAATATGCAAAAATTCAAAAAATTAGCAAGTGTATTTCTAGCAGTGACGATGCTAGTAGTAGCAGCAGGATGCGGAGGTAGTCAAAGTACTTCTGATACAATCAAAATTGGTGCAAATTTAGAGATGACAGGTAATAATGCAACGTTTGGAAAATCGGCAAGTAATGGAGCATTATTGGCGATTAAGCAAGTCAATGCCAAAGGTGGCGTTATGGGTAAACAATTGAATTTGGTTGTAGCTGATAATAAAAGTGAAGCAGCTGAAGCAGCCAATTCCATGCAAAAATTAATCACTCAGGATAAAGTGGTTGCTGTGATTGCACCAATTGCTTCTTCTAGTGTAATTGCTGGCGCACAGGTAAATCAAGATAATAAAGTGTTGGCAATCAGTCCGACAGCATCGAATCCTAAGGTAACAGTAGATCCTGCTACGAATAAGGTTCGCGATTATATGTTTAGAGCAGCATTTATTGATCCTTTCCAAGGTTCGGTAATGGCTAATTTTGCTACCAAAACATTAAAGGCGAAAACGGCGGCTATCTATATTGATAATTCAAGTGACTATGCAAAAGGTTTAGGACAATTCTTTAAAGAGACCTTCATAAAAAATGGAGGACAAATCGTTGCTGAAGAAGCTTACTTAGCAAAAGACACAGATTTCAAAGCTACATTGACTAAAATTAAAGTTACGAATGCGGATGTAGTATTTGTTCCTGGTTATTATCAAGAAGTAGGTATGCTGATTAAACAAGCTCGTGATATTGGACTTACTATGCCGTTTCTTGGTGGTGATGGTTGGGATTCTGCTAAACTACCAGAAATCGCTGGAATTCAGGCATTAAACAATACTTTCTTTGCTAACCATTATTCACCAGATGATAACAGTGAATCTATTAAGAATTTTGTGGAAGCATATAAAAAGGAATATAATGAAACCCCTGATGCTTTCGCGGCATTATCATATGATGCTACGATGATGATTATTGAATCGATAAAAAGAGCAAATAGCGTAGATACTGTAAAAATAAAAGATGAATTAGCAAAAACAAAAGACTATGCTGCTGTATCAGGCACCATTACTCTCAATGAAACACATGATGCTGTGAAAAGTGCAGTTATTATTGAGATGAAGGAAGGAAAGCAGACGTTTAAGGAAAAAATTAATCCCTAGTATAATGCTAATTAAAAAAGCAAAAGAGTAAAAGGGATAAGGCAACTGTCTTATCCCTTTTATGGAGTCAAAAAACAGAAATTTAATTAGGAGGCAAGGAAGTGGAATTTACATTTACCCAGCAGTTCATACAGCAAATCATTAACGGCATATCCCTTGGCAGTATCTATGCACTGATTGCACTGG
>CAXYVG010000022.1:0-45147 GCA_964292325.1 uncultured bacterium
TAGTATAATGAAAGCAATAAGGTGGTGATGAATGTGGATGTTTTTGATAAACTGAAAATTTTGACCGATGCAGCCAAATATGATGTGGCATGTACCTCTAGTGGAGTGAATAAAAAAGCAGTTGTTGGTGGGATTGGTAGTGCCGCAGCCTGCGGAATCTGTCATAGTTTTGCAGCCGACGGGCGTTGCATTTCACTGCTGAAGGTATTAATGACTAATGTTTGTGCTTATGATTGCCAATACTGCATTAACCGTAAGTCAAATGACACGCCACGTGCTTCCTTCACGCCAAGGGAATTAGCAGATCTCACTATCAATTTTTATCGTCGCAATTATATTGAAGGTCTATTCTTAAGTTCTGGTGTACTCAAGAGCCCTGACTATACTTCTGAACAGATGGTTAAGACCTTGCGTATTCTGCGAGAAGAATACCGTTTTTCTGGATATATCCATGCAAAAGCAATTCCTGGCACAGATAGTGCATTGATTGCTGAGCTTGGTATGCTTGCAGACCGTATGAGTGTGAATATTGAATTGCCTTCGCAGAGCAGTTTGCAGATGTTAGCACCCGATAAATCCAAACATTCAATTTTGGCACCTATGGGATACATAAAAAACCGAATACAAGAAAACTCTACCGATATTATAAAATATCGACATGCCCCCCAATTTGTTCCCGCAGGACAGAGTACACAGATGATTATAGGGGCCACACCCGATACGGATTTTCAAATTTTGAATCTAACAGAAGGTCTTTATCGAAAATATAAGCTAAAGCGCGTTTTTTTCTCTGCTTATATGCCTGTGCTTGAAAATACATTGCTTCCTACGCTCGATACAAAACCGCCTCTTTGGCGTGAACATAGACTTTATCAGGCAGATTGGCTACTACGATTTTATGGATTTGCAGCCAATGAGCTTTTAGATCAGCAGCATCAAAGTTTTAATCCTTATATCGATCCAAAATGCAATTGGGCACTGAATCACATGGATGTTTTTCCCCTGGATGTAAATCGTGCACCATATCGTGATTTGTTGCGGGTGCCGGGAATTGGCATACAGAGTGCAAAACGGATTGTTACGGCTCGTCGCATGACGACGCTTACTTTTGATGGTCTTAAAAAGCTAGGGGTTGTCCTGAAACGGGCGCAATACTTTATTACCTGCGGTGGCAAAGCACTAGATGGATTAAAAATCAAACAGGATACGGTACTACGGTCTTTAATGTCTCAAAAGACGTTTGGTATGTATCAGCAGAGTTTTTCGTCACCATCTGCAGCAGAGCAACTGTCTCTTTTTGAACAGCCACCCATGCTTCCTACTGCGCCAATACAGGAGGGACAGCGATGGCTAACCAGTCCCAACTAATATATTGTTATGATGGAAGTTTTGAGGGATTGCTCTGCTGTGTATTTGAAAGTTATGAGCAAAAAGAAATTCCAGTAGAGATTATTTTGCCCGATATACCCCAAATGATGCTTTTTGACGTGAAGCAAATTAATACAGATTCTCAAAAAGCCAATCGAGTATTGGCTTCTATTATACCCAAAATGGGCATGGATGCGTTGGATTTTATCAGACATGCTTTTCTCACTTGTTTTCCGCAAAAGGCATTATTCATCCTGTTATTTTTGCGTATGGGATACCGTTATGGTCCATCCGTTATGAGTATGTTGACGGACTGCGTAGTCGATAAGCTCGTTAAGGCCGTCAAGCATTTGCAGAATGAAAGTCATTTATTAAAAGGATTTTTGCGTTTTAGTATTGTAAATCAAGCTCTTGTAGCTGAGATAGAACCTCAAAATTACGTACTTCCGTTGCTTACGACGCATTTTTGCGAACGATATCCAGAAGAACGTTTTTTAATTTATGATAAAACCCATAAGATGGCGCTCGTTTATCAGCCTTATCAATCCGCCATTGTTCCGATTGAATCTCTTGAGATGCCGGAACCAGATGAGCAGGAGGAATCCTTTCGAGCGCTATGGCGACTTTTCTATCAGACGATTGAAGTAGAAGGGCGTCACAATCCAAAATGTCGTATGAGTCAGATGCCGAAACATTATTGGAAATATATGACTGAGTTTGGCTATGGAACGAAAAAAGCGGTGCAGCAACTAACGGATGTTACTGCTAAAAAATGAGTACCTTTTGTTACTTGCGTTTCATTTTGCGTATCATGTTTTTTGTTTCAGGCCCAACACGAAGGGATTCTATGATTTTTTGTAGTGCCTTGTTATACGTTACATCATCAAGGGTATTATTTTTTAAATACGCCATAGATTGCTTTGGATATTTGATAAAGCAAATGGAAATAGCCCATGCTACTGCCATTTTGACGTAGTAGCCCTCATGTTTTGCGTTATCGAGACATACTAGTATTTGGTCGATATATCGATCATCAATATAAAAACTCAATAACATCACGATGCCAAATCGTAGCTCAAATTCTTCTTGTGATTGTAGATAGGGAACCAAAAATTCCCAAACTCGCATCTTATGTCTCTTTGTGATTTTCAAGCTATTGCAAAAACTATCGCATACCGCCCAGTTGTCGATTTTTGGCACAAAAGTAGCAGTATGATATAAAATTTCTTCAATATCTGCTTTGGCATAGCCAATGACCAAGCCTTGTAACATAATTTCTTCATAATAGCCGTCCTGGGCGGTTGCTAGATAGTCTTGCCAGTTGCCTTTGGCAATCTCCTTCGCAAGGCTACGCAGATTGGGAAGTCGTACGCCCAAGATGTGATCGGTACCGGGCACCAGTTTCCTGTGAAACTCTTGATATTTTGGATCTGCTAAGGCAATAATACGTTCTCTTACTGTTCTTTCCATAAATCCTCCTGATCCCATTGCAATATAACGCTAAAATAAATAGTTACTAAGTCTGTGGTTATGGTATTAGTATATAGATATTATAATAGTATCATAAACTATATAGGATGTAGTAAAAATACAATTTATTTTAGAGTGACGTAGGAATTTAAAAGGAATTTAAGATTTATTGTCGAAAATACATAAAATTACATGGAAAAGAGAAAAGAAAAAGTAATCGAAATGGATTAAAATGCATATAGAAGTAATTGCAGTGGATCGATTTTATGGAATGTATTAATAAGTTACTAAGACCCAATGTGTTAGATAACATTGGGTTCCTCTTTTACTAATTTTGATAGGACTTTTATACTAATAGATGGTAATATAGTCCTATCAATGGCTTATGAAATCCGAAACAATACAGAGGGTCATGGGGGATGAATGTTATGCGGAATTTACTGATCTTTAAATATGCTTCGTGGATCGGTGCATTGATTGGCGGCATAATAGGGAGTGGCATTTATATAGCTTATAAATATTGGACGCCGGTCCATTCGGCTTTTTCATATATACTGCTATTGTTTACTGTTATTCTCATTTTTATTGGCTTTTATAGTGGTAAGCTGATACATAAATTACATGGTAGGGCTACTCGAGATCAATTAACACATCTCTTAAATCGAAGACATTTTTATGCAAAAATAAAGAAAGAACTTAGGATTTTAAAGCGTACGAAAACGTCACTTTGTTTAGCACTGATTGATATTGATGATTTTAAGAATGTCAATGATACTTCTGGTCATAGTGCAGGAGATGAAGTATTGAGAGAGGTTGCAAGTATTTTAGAGAGAAATACGCGTGAAATTGACACTGTGATTCGCTGGGGTGGCGACGAGTTTGTTATTATATTTCCTAAGATAGATCTAGCGGGTGCATCTATCATTGCAGAAAGACTAAGGGCAGAGGTTGAAAAAAATTGCAAGTGTAGCGAAACTACCATTAGTGTTGGTATTTTATTAGTAGAGTCTGAAATGGAAGTCTCGCAGATTGTTACGTTAGTAGATAAAGCGTTATATAGAGCAAAGAATACAAAAAATCTAGTCGTTTCTACGACATGTTCCTAAGTAGTTTTTTACGCTTATTTGTAAAATAAGATTGACAAATGATAGTGATATTTGGTATCCTATATCTAATAACATACAGCCTTTAAACTAGTCCTGTGAGGCTAGCAAGGAGATAGTAGTTAAGTATAGTGTATTATGCATGCCTTCTTGCGCCTAACAGGTCAAGAAGGCATTTTTTGTATATTTGAACTAGAAAAAGTGATATTTTGGTCGTAAGGATTGGTAATTGTATTCTGAATCTGATAGTATAGATATAATAAAAAAAATAGGAATAGTAAACAGAAAAAAATCTAGTTCTTTGAAAAACTTAAATGTTGCAAAGTGTACCCAATATCCCTTGTCTGCCTAATTGGCAGTTTTATTTATGAGGAGGAGTGAGTATGAGTAAACGTCTGATCTCATTACGAGGAAAAGATATATTAGGTCTTGAAACCATGACAGTGCCAGAAATCGAGTTAATTTTAAAAACAGCGGAAGAAATGAAAGCCGTAATTGATCGTGATATAAAGAAGGTACCAACGCTGCGTGGCAAGTCGATTGTGAATTTGTTTTTTGAAGCCAGTACTCGAACGCGCACATCTTTTGAACTGGCAGGTAAATATTTAGGGGCTGATGTAGTCAATATTGCTGCGAGTGCAAGTAGTGTTACGAAAGGCGAAAGTCTACGTGATACCTTATATACGGTAGAAGCAATGGGTGTGGATGTGATTGTTATGCGTCACTCTGCTGAAGGGGCAGCGCAGTATGCTGCGAATGTTTCGAAACCTGTGATTGTCAATGCTGGTGATGGAGCTCATGAGCATCCAACACAAGGCTTACTTGATATGTTTAGTATAAAAGAGAAAAAAGGAAATTTAGCAGGTCTAAAAATCGCGATTGTCGGTGATATTTTCCATAGCCGAGTTGCAAGATCTGATATATGGGGTCTTGCCAAAATGGGCGCAGAAGTGCATTTAGCAGGACCCAAAACTTTGATGCCAAAAGATATTGAGCAAGCTGGGGTATATGTACACCATAAAGTCGAAGACGCATTAGAAGGAGCCGATGTTGTCAATGTGCTGCGGATTCAACGTGAACGGCAACATAAGGGATTATTTCCATCTGCAAGAGAATATGCCCGGATTTTTGGTATCAATCAAACTCGCTTAAACTTGGCAAAGCCAGATGCACTGATCATGCATCCAGGTCCGATGAATCGTGGACTTGAAATTTCTCCAGATATAGCCTATGGCGATCAGTCTGTTATCCAAGAACAAGTAAAAAATGGACTAGCAGTGAGAATGGCAGTACTCTTTTTGGTACTGATGGGAGGTAAAGACATTGAAACTACTGCTTAAAGGTGGAAGAATTGTCAATCCAGCAGAGGCTTATGATCAGATAGCCGATATAATGATTGAAAATGACCGAATTATTGAGATTGGTAAAGAGTTAAATGCGGCGGGAGCAGAAGTGTTTGATGCCCAAGGATTAGTGGTTGCTCCCGGACTTATCGATATGCATGTACATTTGCGTGAACCAGGTCTTGAAGCAAAGGAAGATATTGCATCAGGAACAAGAGCGGCAGCGGCTGGTGGTTTCACAACGATTGCTTGTATGCCAAATACCAAGCCGACAGTGGATAGTGCCATTATTGTATCTGGGATCGTAGCGCGTGCTCAGGCAGAAGGCGTTGTGAATGTGAAGGTAATTGGGGCACTAAGTAAAGGGCAAGAAGGCAAAGAGTTATCAGAGATCGGTGATATGATACTTAGTGGAGCCGTTGCTATTTCGGATGATGGTAGTTCGTTAGATAATAATTTACTATTAAAGACGGGTATGGAATATACCAGTATGTTTGATTGCCCAGTCATAACACATGCGGAAGATGGATCATTAGTAGAAGACGGGGTTATGCATGAAGGCGCTGTATCGGCAATGCTTGGTATGAAAGGGAGACCGGCGGTTGCTGAAGATATTGCGGTAGCTCGTGATATTATGCTTGCTGAATATACAGATTCTCGGCTGCATATTGCCCATGTTAGTAGCAAAGGGGCCGTCGAGCTAATTCGCCAAGCAAAAAAAAGAGGCATTAAAGTGACAGCAGAAGCTACGCCTCATCATCTTACCTTAACGGATGAGGCAGTCAAAACGTTTGATACATCAACAAAAGTCAATCCGCCACTTCGCTCGGCAGATCATGTTGCCGCAGTGGTAGAGGGACTTCATGATGGCACATTAGATGCAATTGCTACGGATCATGCACCACATGCATTTGAAGAAAAAGACATGGAATATAAACAAGCTCCTTCTGGATTTACTGGTATGGAGACGGCTTTAGGTGTGATTTTAACAGAGCTTTATCATACAGGTAAATTTACGCTGCTAGAAATTATTGAACGTATGTCGACAGCACCCGCTACGATCTTAGGTCTTTCAGCTGGAGTACTTAAAGTGGGCGAGGTTGCTGATATTACGATATTTGATACTGATTTAGAATGGGTTGTAGATAGCAAACAGTTTTATACAAAAGGCAAACATACTCCATTTGACAAGAAAACGCTAAAAGGGAAAGCGGTAGCGACGATTGTTAATGGTAAATTTGTTATGCAAAAGGGTGAGGTGTGTAAATGAAAGGCAAATTAATATTAGAAGATGGTAGCGTATTTTATGGAGAATTAATTGCAGATAAAAGTGTGGTTGGAGAGGTTGTCTTCAATACAGGTATGACTGGATATCAAGAAATATTGACAGATCCATCCTACTGTGGACAGATTGTTACCTTGACGTATCCTTTGGTTGGTAACTATGGTGTAGCGGAGATGTTTGAACAGTCTCGTCAGTCTTTTGTTCGGGGGTTCATTATTAGTGAACTTTGCGAAGAACCAAGTAATTGGCAATTGCAAAATACATTAAGAGATTATTTGACGAAGAACAACATTCAGTGTATACATGGTGTTGATACCAGAGCCATTACAAGACATATTCGTGCACAAGGTACGATGAAAGGCGTAATTGTTGCTGCTGAAATCAGTGATGAAGAAGCTAAAAAATATTTCGCTAGTGCGCCTGTTAACGGAGAAGTAAAAGAAGTAACGACTCCAGAGGTTTATCGTATGGAAAATGATGGTCCTCATGTAGTCGTGATGGATTTTGGTATCAAACGTAATATATTAAACTCTCTGCACAAACTGGGTTGTTCGTTAACCGTAGTTCCTGCAGATATGGGAGCCCAGAAAATTTTGGCGTTAAAACCAGATGGTATTTTCTTGTCAAATGGTCCTGGAGATCCCAAAGATGTATCGTATGCAATTGAGACGATCAAAGAACTAATTGGCAAGAAACCAATATTTGGGATCTGCCTAGGGCATCAATTGTTAGCGTTGGCACTCGGTGCAGATACGTATAAATTAAAGTTTGGTCATCGTGGTTCTAATCAACCTGTTAAGAATCTAGCAACAGGGCGGGTGCATATTACTTCACAAAATCATGGCTATGCAGTGGATGACGCTTCTCTTGCCAATCTCGATCTAGTGATTAGTCATCGGGCAGTCAATGATCAGACTGTTGAAGGGGTACGTCATAAAACGTTACCAATTTTCTCCGTTCAGTACCATCCAGAAGCGTCACCAGGACCAGATGATAGCACCTATCTATTTGATGAATTTATGGCGCTGCTCACGAAAGGGGTATAATTATGCCGAAAAAAGAATATCTAAAAAAAGTAATGGTTATTGGCTCAGGGCCGATTGTTATTGGACAAGCTGCTGAGTTTGATTATGCAGGGACACAAGCATGTCGTGCGTTAAAAGAAGAAGGTCTAGAAGTAGTATTGGTCAATAGTAATCCAGCGACGATTATGACAGATACCAATATTGCCGATCGTGTATATATTGAACCGTTAACACTCGATTTTTTAGAAGCGATTATTGCGAAAGAAAGACCAGATGGACTACTTGCAACATTAGGCGGACAGGCTGGACTGAATCTAGCTGTTGAATTAGATGAAAGTGGCGTACTGTCGAACTTTAATGTAGAACTACTGGGAACACCTCTTACTGCTATTAAAAAAGCAGAGGATCGTGAACTATTTAAAGAAACCATGCAATCCATTGGTCAACCAATTCCAGAAAGTACTACTGTCGAAGATGTAGAGAATGCTTGTTTATTTGCAAGAAAGATTGGTTATCCTATCATTGTTCGCCCAGCTTACACTATGGGTGGTGCAGGCGGCGGTATTGTAGATAATGAAGTGGATCTAATTAGCGTTGTAACTCGGGGCTTAAAGTACAGTATGATTGGTCAAGTATTGATTGAACGTAGTGTAGCTGGCTGGAAAGAAATTGAATACGAAGTCATTCGTGATGCGGCTGACAATTGTATTGTTGTATGTAATATGGAAAACTTTGATCCTGTAGGTGTTCATACTGGTGATAGTATTGTTGTTGCACCATCACAAACGCTGACCGATCATGAGTATCAGATGCTAAGAACCGCTTCTCTTAATATTATCCGTGCACTAGGAATTGAAGGCGGTTGTAATGCGCAATATGCCCTTGATCCGGATACGAATAATTATTATGTTATTGAAGTGAACCCACGGGTAAGTCGTTCGAGTGCTCTTGCTTCCAAAGCTACCGGTTATCCGATTGCAAAAGTAGCAAGTAAGATTGCGATTGGTTATCATTTAGATGAAATACAAAATGCTGTTACTAAGAAAACGATGGCTTGTTTTGAACCATCACTTGATTATCTAGTAGTCAAATTCCCACGCTGGCCTTTTGATAAATTTATTTTTGCCGATCGTATTTTAGGAACCCAAATGAAAGCGACTGGGGAAGTCATGTCGATTGATCGGTCTTTTGAAGCGGCTTTACTAAAAGCGGTGCGTTCTTTGGAGATTGGTGTCCATCGTTTGCATATTCCTGAAATTGGTCAATTATCTACGGAAGAAGTGCGTAAAAAATTACAACTTTCTAATGATGAACGAATTTTTATGGTGGCAGAAGCATTGCGCCGTGATATTAGTGTGGATGAAATTCATGATATCACGAAGATCGATGAATTTTTCCTTCATAAGATCAAAAATATTACCAATATGGAAAATCGTATCAAAACCGAAGAACATGTGCCTGCATTGATGCTAGCTGCTAAGAAAATGGGGCTTGCTGATAAGTCGATTGCTGAACTTTCTGGAAAGAGCATTGAAGAAATTCGCGAAGACCGCAAGAATCAGCAAATCGTACCTTGTTACAAGATGGTAGATACTTGTGCGGCAGAATTTGAAGCCGTTACACCATATTATTATTCCACGTATGCGCAAGAAGATGAAGTGGTTGTTTCTGATAAACGCAAAGTGATGGTACTTGGCTCAGGTCCTATCCGTATTGGACAGGGGGTAGAGTTCGATTACTGCTCCGTACATTCTGTATGGGCACTTCGCGAAATGGGAATTGAATCGATTATTGCCAATAATAATCCTGAAACCGTAAGTACGGACTTTGATACTTCAGATCGTCTGTATTTTGAGCCTCTTACTCCAGAAGATGTGATGAATATCATTGATAAAGAAAAGCCAGAAGGCGTTATTGTACAGTTTGGTGGGCAGACGGCTATTAATCTAGCAGGACCACTTGCTAAAGCTGGCGTAAAAATAATGGGTACGAGTGTTGAAGATATTGACCGTGCTGAAGATCGCGAAAAATTTGATGAACTACTTGAATCACTAAAGATTCCAAGACCACAAGGATCTACCGTAACCAATGGTGATGATGCTGTGCTTGAGGCTGCTAAAATTGGTTATCCAGTGGTAGTGCGTCCTTCCTATGTACTAGGCGGACGGGCAATGGAAATTGTGTATGATGAAGATGAATTAAAAGATTATATGACTCGGGCTGTAAAGGCTTCACCAGAACATCCTGTACTTGTCGATCGTTATATGCAAGGTACGGAAGTGGAAGTAGATGCGATTTCTGATGGCGTGGATGTATTCATCCCAGGCATTATGGAACATGTAGAACGGGCAGGGGTACATTCTGGTGATAGTATTGCGGTATATCCAACGCAAACCTTATCACAAGAGGTTATTGATATCATCATTGATTATACTACGCGTTTAGCAACTGGCCTTCATGTTAAGGGTGTTTTAAATATCCAGTATGTAGTAGTGGATGATGGCGTATATGTGATTGAAGTAAATCCACGTTCTAGTCGTACCATTCCTTTCTTAAGTAAAGTAACCGATGTACCAATGGTCAATGTGGCTACTCGTGTAGCAATGGGGGCGACGCTACGTTCTCTTGGTTATAATTCTGGACTATTGCCAGCGAAACCATATACGGCAGTCAAAGCACCAGTATTCTCCTTCTCTAAAATGCAACAGGTTGATATTTCTTTAGGGCCTGAAATGAAGTCAACTGGTGAAGTCATGGGCATTGATTATCATTATGCGAGAGCTTTATATAAAGCCATTACAGGTGCTGGTATGAATATCCCAGAACATGGTACGGTACTCTTTACGGTAGCGGATAAAGATAAAGAAGAAGGCGGAGAACTTGCAAAAGGTCTTGCGGATCTTGGTTATCGTTTAGTAGCTACTGGTGGTACCGCTAAGCACTTGCAGTCGCTAGGACTTGATGTTGATGTATTGCATAAAGTACATGAGCAAAAACCTGATATCATCCAAATGATCAAGACAGGTAAAATTAATATGGTGATCAATACCCTTACTCATGGTAAAGCACCAGAACGTGATGGGTACAAAATACGCCGAGCAACTGTTGAACATGCGATTCCTTGCTTTACTTCAATGGATACTGCAAAAGCCGTATTTGATGTGTTGACATTCATGCGCGAACGTCGGTTGTCATATGTATTAGCAGTACAAGATTATGTGGGCGGAGGCGATACCCTTGCCTAAAATGGTAGTAGCGGCTCGGGTTGTAGAAAATATCGAAATTGGTAAACAGGTAAAAGAATTAGTCTTGTATGCTCCTGAGATTGCTGCGCAAACTCTGCCCGGTCAATTTCTGCATATTAGAGTAGCTAATGCTACTTATCATCCATTACTCAGAAGACCCCTCAGCATCTCAAATGTAGATGCTGAGGCTGGTACAGTACGCACGATTTATCGGATTGTCGGGCAGGGAACTGCGCATCTTGCTACCTTAACAAAAGATGATATAGTCGATTGTATGGGACCACTTGGAACTGGATTCTCCTTGCAAGGAAAGCGTCCTCTCTTAGTAGGGGGCGGTATGGGATTGGCGCCGCTAGTATTTTTAGCAGGCGCTTTATGCCCAAGAAAGATCGAAGTATTAATGGGTGGGCGCACTGAGGAAGAAATGTTTTGGACATCTATATTCAAAGATATGTGCGAAAATATTCACATTACCACTGATGACGGTACGCTAGGCAGCCGTGGTGTGACTTTGGATGTTTTGCCAACTCTTTTGGAAACTGGGAACTTCGATATGATTTATACTTGTGGACCACGAGTTATGATGGAAGGCGTAGCGAAACTTGCCAAACAATATCAAATCCCTTGCCAGGTATCTCTTGAGGAACATATGGCCTGTGGGATTGGTGGTTGTTTATCTTGCACTTGCGCTACTAGTAATGGTTCAAGGAAAAAGGTATGTACAGATGGACCAGTGTTTTGGGCTGAGGAGGTGATTTCATGAGTAATAACGAGTGTAATGCTCATGATCTTCTAGCGGTTACGATTGCTGGTATCAAAATGAAAACACCAGTGATGACAGGATCTGGAACATTTGGTTTTGGCACGGAGTATCGTGATTTTGTAGATTTAAACAAAATCGGAGCGATTGTTGTCAAAGGTACGACGCTAAAGCCTAGACCAGGAAATAAAGGGCAGCGAATTGCGGAAACGCCAGCTGGTATGCTCAACTCGATTGGACTTGAAAATCCAGGTGTAGAAGAATTTTTAAAAACGATATTGCCTAGTTTAGCTCAATATGATGTCCCCATCATTGTGAATATTTCTGGCAATACAGTAGAAGAATATGGTCAATTGGCAGAGTTACTTACCGTACCAGGAGTTGCTGGTCTAGAGCTTAATATCTCTTGTCCGAATGTCAAAGAAGGCGGCATTGCTTTTGGTACCAATTGTCATAGTGCGAGTGCTGTGGTAGCAGAGGCAAAGGCTCATACTAGCTTGCCTGTTATCGTTAAACTGTCTCCGAATGTTACCGATATTGTAGAGATGGCAAAAGCGGTAGAAGCGGCTGGGGCTGATGCCATATCACTCATTAATACCTTGCTGGGAATGGCCATTGATATTCATAAATGGCGACCATTACTTGGTAATGTAGTAGGCGGACTCTCTGGACCAGCAGTGAAACCAGTCGCTGTACGCATGGTATGGCAAGTTGCGCAGGCTGTTCATGTACCGATTATTGGGATGGGTGGTATTGTAACAGCAGAAGATGCTGTTGAGTTTATGCTGGCAGGAGCGAGTGCAGTTGCAGTTGGAACGGGGAATTTTGTAGATCCAAGAGCTACTGAAAAGGTGGCGGAAGGCCTTAGAGAATATCTGACGAAACGTGGTTTATCAAGTGTCAATCAACTTGTGGGCAAAGTGATTATATAATTTTGGATGTGATAGAATGAAGGCTGATAACCGTTTAATCGTTGCGATTGATGTTGCCAATATGAAACAAGTAGAGCAGTTAGTCGAGACATTAGGTGACAGTGTTAGTTATTATAAGGTGGGCATGGAACTTTTTTATAGTGTAGGTCATGAGGTTATTACATATTTGCGTAGCCAGGGAAAAGAGATCTTTTTAGATTTAAAATTACATGATATCCCTAATACGGTAGCGCACAGTTTAGCAGCCTTAGCAGAACTTGGCGTTTCTATGCTGAATGTACATGCTTCAGGTGGTCCGGCAATGATGAGTGCAGCGGCAGTTGCTGTAAAAAAGAAGGCGGATCTACTTGGAATAACTAGACCTAAATTAATTGCTGTTACAGTATTAACTAGTATCAATCAAGAGGAATGGACAGCTCTTGGTTATGAAATGGATTTGTCAAAGCAAGTGGTTCATTTGGCCCGGCTTGCCAAAGACGCCGGTCTTGATGGTGTTGTCGCTTCGCCGCAAGAAGCAGCGCAAATCCGAGAAGCTTGTGGTGATGACTTTATCATTGTTACTCCAGGGATCAGACCAAGTGGTGCTGCCATTAACGATCAAAGTCGCATCGCTACGCCAGCTGGTGCACTGCGAAATGGAGCTCATCAATTAGTAATTGGAAGGCCGATTACAGCCTCTGAAAATCCTCGGCAAGCGGCGCAAGATATTTTACAAGAAATGAGGGATATGGCATGACAGAAGAACAAGTAAAACAGTTATTTATAGAAACTGGAGCCATCTTAGAAGGACATTTTTTGTTGACATCGGGCTTACATAGTCCTTTATATGTAGAAAAATTTCAAGTTCTTCAGCATCCAGAGCATACAGCAGCTTTGTGTAAATCATTGGCAGATCGTTTTGCGAATGATCAGGTCGAATTGGTAATTGGTCCTATCACGGGCGGAATACTACTTGCACATGAAGTAGGTAAGAACCTTGGGACTCGCGCTATGTTTACAGAACGTGAAAATGGCCGTATGGCCCTAAGGCGTGGATTTGCCATTAAACCTGGTGAACGAGTACTGATCGTTGAAGATATTATTACAACTGGTGGTTCTGTAGAAGAAGTACTAGAGGTAGTACGTGAACAAGGCGGCGTACCAGTAGGAGTTGGCATATTAGTGGATCGTAGTGGCGGTACTGTCGATTTTGGCATACCTCATCAAGCACTATTGCACCTTACGGTTGAAACGTATAAAGCGGATCAATGTCCTTTATGCGCGAAAGGTCAGCCGATTACGAAACGTGGTAGCCGTAAATTATCATAAAAAAATGATGAAAAACTATTGAAATTATTTTAGAGTTATGTTATCATATAGAAGCTGGTTGTTGAACAACACTAGCTTATGGCCCAGTAGTTTAGCGGTTAGAATGCCGCCCTGTCACGGCGGAGGTCGTCGGTTCAAATCCGATCTGGGTCGCCATTTATTATGCGGGAATAGCTCAGCGGTAGAGCATCGCCTTGCCAAGGCGAGGGTCGGGAGTTCGAATCTCCTTTCCCGCTCCATAGGGGTATAGCTCAATTGGTAGAGTACCGGTCTCCAAAACCGATGGTTGAGGGTTCAAGTCCTTCTGCCCCTGCCACATAAACCTAGTAACGACGCGGCTTTAGGCCACGTCGTTTTTTTGTATACAAAAGAAAAAATGACGGTGTGGATGTACCCTGATAACCCACAAGTCCTATGATTTTTAGGGCTAAAATAAGGGGTGGAAAAGGTATGTCAAAACTAATTGGCAATCTGAAAAAACAAAGAAAAAGCGAAGATGATATTAATGGTTTAATTGAGGAATTTTTATCGCATACGGCAGTACGAGGCGTTAGCCAAGATACTTTGAATAGCCATAAATATGCTTTAAATCATTTCTTCAATGAGTACAAAAGTAGCCTAGATGATGTAGTAGCTATTAGAAAACGGCTTCAGCTACTGTTAAAGGGAAATAAAGATGCATACTACAATAAAAGGTTAAATGCTTTGCGCCAATTCTTTAAATTTTGTATTGATGAAGAGGCTATGACTGAAAATCCTGCACTGGAATATAAGTATCGTAAAGCTAGTATTCAAATTGTAGATCATTCGGATGAGGCCATAAAAAAATTGCTTAAAACCATAAAGCAAGATACGTTTGCTGGTTTACGCGATTATTGTTTTGCTGTTTTACTATTAGACACTGGGATAAGGCCTAGTGAGGCATTGCAACTGTTAATTAAAGATATTGATTTTGCAAGGAAGAAAATTCATGTTAGGGCTGAAATTGCAAAGACTAGAGAAGAACGTTATCTACCAGTGTCTATTCAAGTGTTGCATGTGCTTGAAAAGTTAATAAGTTATAGACCTGATGATTGGGATAATAATAAAACGACAGTACTATGTACTTATGAAGGGAATCAATTGCCGGCTAGAGGAATGCAGGATCGTTTTCGTAATTACGCAAAGAGAATCGGTGAAGAGATTACTCCGTATCATTTAAGACATTGTTTTGCTTTGGGTTATATTCGATCAGGTGGAAACGCCTTTTCTTTGCAGCGGATTATGGGTCATGCATCATTGGAAATGACTAAAGTCTACGTTAATTTGAACGATAAAGATTTGGAAAAAGAACATACGGCGGCTTCGCCACTACAAAATTTTCTAGGAAGTAAGAGAGTTAAGAACATAAAGAAGAAATAGTTTAATATTATAGTAGGCTAAAATCCTGTATTTTTTTGTCATGTGTACAAAATTAGTGTATAATTTTAACTGGAGTTAATTAATCGATAAAAGATAAAGGAGTATAATGATATCCAAAAGAAATTTGGATGGTTATTAACTGGATTATTTATGATGACGATGCTGCTGGCAATACCAAATAAGGCGGATGCAAGAATTGTTAGAGGATATCCTGAATTTGGGCAAAATGAATTCAACCAAATACTTGGGGACTTTATGCTTAATTCAAAATTGAATTTAGGTAAATACTATACAATAGAATCTGTATCTACTAATAAAAATGGACTTAAAACATATACGATAGAAAAAGGAGATACTTATCTTGCCGTAACAACAGACTCTAATGATATTATAAAAGGCTTAGCTAGCACAATAACTTTCACTCCTGATTCTGGACTTACGGCCGGTGGAATGTACAATATATTTGGACAAGTCGTTAAATGGAGATATGGTAATCCAGATAGCGAAGAGATGGTTCCAATGAAATTAGATACTACTGCTAAATTAAATGTCGATGGCGCCTATAAATATACATATAAGGGTTTTTCCTATCCTGGTGCTGGTAAGAATGGCGAATTCAGATTCATAGTAAATATAGAAGCATTATAAAAAAGAGAGTCGTACTCATTAATTTGAGACGACTCTTTTTTTGCATTTCACATGCCTTTTTTATTGTCACCAAGCTGACGTGGATTGTCAACACTAAGTCAGACAGTTTTTTTAAGGTGTGCAACTTTATACTCGAATGGGCTTAAATAACCTAATGTTGAATGGATTCTTTTTTGTTAAACCAATTAACGTAGTCAGTCAGCTCTACATTTAACTCTTCCAGGCTTTCAAAATGATAGTTACGAACAAATTCCGTCTTAATGATTTTGAATGTGGCCTCTGCTACGGCATTGTCATAGGGGCACCCTTTCATACTTAATGAACGCTTGATAACAAAGGTTTTAAGAACATCCTCTATGACCTTGTTCTTAAACTCATTGCCACGATCTGTATGAAAAAGGCTGATATTTTTCAAATTTGTTTTAATGCTGGCAAATGCCTTATACACTAAGCCAGCATCCTTATGAGTCCCAGTGCTGTAACCGATAATTTCCCGATTAAAGAGATCAATTAGGACGCAGATATAATTCCACTTGTGATTGACTCTTACATAAGTCAAATCGCTTACAACAACGGCTAAAGGATCTTTATTATCGAATTCACGATTTAGTTCATTAGTAACCTCTGATTCATTACAAGTGCTTTTATGAACCTTAAATTGGGCTACGGTATAGGTAGATACAAGTCCTAGTTCTTTCATGATCCGGCCGATTCTGCGTCTGGACACAACGAGATCTTGCTTGCGTAATTCTTCTTTGATTTTTCGAGTCCCATAGTTATTTTTACTTTCCTTGAATATAACGCTAATTGCCTCTGAAGCCTCGTCGGCGCTGGAATTCATTTGAGATTCATAATAAAAAGTACTTCTTGAGATTTGTAGGACTTTGCACATTGCTGATATCGAGTATTTATGTTGATTCTGCTTGATCACATTTACTTTCGTCCTAGTATCAGCGCTGCTTGCTTTAGGATATCATTCTCCATTTTCAACTGTTGGTTTTCTTTTTTCAATTTTAAAAGTTCAGCTTCTTCTGGAGAACGGTTGTCCTTTTCTTTAAAAGAACCTGACGTTTGGCTTTGTTTTAACCACTTATCAAAAGTGGAAGGTGTTAAATCATATTCCCTAATGATCTCTTGCCGTGGTTTTTCATTTAAATATAACTGGACCATTTGATTCTTAAATTCTTCCGTAAAGGTTCTGCGTTCGCGTTTGGTCATCGTAAATCTCCTTGTATTTTCATTTACTTAAGTTTACTTGACCTTAATTTTTCTGTCCAGTTAAGTGTAACCTATCCAGCAGTAGCAGTAGAGGTTCACATGGACATGGGTTTAAAAGAAGCAAAGGGTTATGAAATCAAGCACGTATGGCGCTTTTGATAGAAAGTCCTCCCCCGGTATTGGGGGAGGTTCGTTATTAATGCAGGTTGCCTGACCGAATATCAAGGAACATGTCTGCAAGTAAATCGTGATTTGGTATTTCTTCTCCCTCTTCAATTCTTATTATGAGTATTTCTTTCATATCCTCGAACCCCGGGTCTTTTCTCCAAAATGCTAAAATTATTTCTTGGGCGCTTTTTTCATCGGTGCAGTAGAATCCTTCTGGTTGAATGCAAATAGTTGTCATTAATAAAACCTCCTGATTTGTTGTTTTTTTTGTAATGATACGATAAAAGTAGGATATAGCGTAATTTGTGCCGTAGCAAACCATAATCCGGATTTATAGAAAATTACGACATTTGATATTGTACGCTATAAAAAAGGGATAAGTAAAAGGGAAAAAGGATGTAAGAAAGAGAGAGAAAAGAGAAGCAAAAAAAGGTACGAGGGGAAATATAAAAACATCTAGTTATGACATTAAATGTCTATGGGTAATCCTTATAAGAAAAAGATATTCATTTCTTATATGTTTATCTTAGATGTCTTTGAAAATAAAAAAACATTGACATTTTGATCTTAATATGCAGGTATTGACAAGATGTGATATCCTTAACTTATATATAGGAGTAACGAATATATATACGAAGTATATATAGAGTGTGGATTTGAGATGATGAAGTAATGAATAAGGGGAAATATGGAAAAAGGTGCGAGGGGCTTTTAAAACGTCATTTGGAGTTAACATTAAATGTCTATACTATAGAATCTAATACATTAAGATATTTTTAAATGACCAACACCTGGCTACTATTTAATACGGTCAGGTGCTTTTGTTATAGAGTTATGAGTTAAAGAAGAATGCGTAGGACGCATGGGTTCATCCTAACAAAAAAGTACACTAAAACAATTGAGGTAGGACTTGTTACCCTAGACGTGGTATAATGAGTTAAGGGGTCAGGGAACCCAACAGTGACGCGGTGTTACAGGTTCGAAAGTGTGGTAGAGTACCGGTCTCCAAAACCGATGGTTGAGGGTTCAAGTCCTTCTGCCCCTGCCACTATTACAAGGTAAAACGTCATTTTTAAATGACGTTTTTTTGTGTTTTGAGATAGGTTACTTTATTCATTTTATTGACCAAATTTTTATTAAAGTTGGTATTACTCAAACTGATGATAAGAAATAATTACCATCATATGTTCTTTTATCCTGTTTTTATAGGTGATAAATCTTGACTAATTATGGAAAATGTTATAAGATTATAATAATAAATGAGAAAAAATTAGCAAAATTATCGAAAGATAGGGACGCAAATATATGGGTATCAGGATGTAATATCTATAATTAGCAGGTTGCTATTTATCGAATTGACTAGGATAAGCAACAGGCGAAGTGCCTGTTTTTTTTATTGTGAAATCAGAAAGTATAACATTTCTCGATTCCAAGTAAGGGCAACTAAGACTTTGGTCTGCGCTGAGGCTTGACCGAAGTCAAGTTTTCTTTATAATAAACAGATGAAAAATTTTTGGAATATTAACAAAAAACTAAAAATTAAAAAAGAGGTGAAAACTGCTATTTAATCGATATGTTAAGTAGCGGGAGAGAGGATGATTTGGACGATTGGTAAAAAAATTATGGGCAACTTTTTTGCAGTGATCCTTTTAGTGGTTTTGATGAGTGCTTTTACATATTATGAAATTGGAGAATTGAATACCTCTTATAAAGAAATGGTTAATAGTAGTATGCAAAAAGTAGAATTAGCGCAGGGAATTGCCATTGATGTTGCCAATGAGGCAGTGGCAATGCGACGATTTAATTTTACTGGTGACCTTACAGACATACCTCTTTTTAATGAGTACCGCAAGCAAGCGGATGAAAAAATAAAAAATCTTGAAGTGGTTGCTACTAATAATGAAATTAAAGTATTGTTGGAAAATGCTAAAAAAGAGAAAAGTATATATGAGTCAATAGCTGAAAAATCTTTTGAAGCTAAAAAAGTGAATAATATAGAGCAAGTCACAAATTATATGGGACAAGCTGGAGCACCTTATAAGGCTACTATGGCTATTTCATTAGAAATTGCCCAGAAAGTAAAAGAGGGTGTAGTTTTAGAACAAGTCGAGAATAATGCTAAAGTCAGTAAAATACAAAACATTTTGCTGACGGTTAATATTTTGGTTATTGTATTTGCTTTATGTATTAGCGTTTTACTGAGTCGAAGTATTGCAAGGCCAGCTCACCGATTGACAAGGTCGGTCGCAGCCATTGCAAGTGGTGACCTTACAGGAAAAGATATTGCAGTGGAATCGGCTGATGAAATTGGGCAATTATCAAATTCATTTAATCATATGAAAAATAATCTTAGGGATGTTATGAAATCGGTTGGGTTATCTTCTGAACAAGTGGCTGCTTCTTCTGAAGAATTGACAGCGAATTCGGAACAATCATGTGAAGTGATGTCTGAAATGACAAAATATATTATCAAAGTATCACAAGGGACAAAGCAACAGATTGATTCTGTCGCTGAAGCAAAGAATGTTGTCGAAACAATGTCGACTGGTATTGAGGTGACAGCAGTAAATGCGCAAACAATGTCTCAGGTCGCCCACAAGACAATTCAATCCGCAAGTGATGGTAGACAAGCCATCGCGAAGGCGATTACGCAAATGACAGTGATTGAACAGACGGTTGCCAATACTGCACAAACCGTTGAAAAACTTGGTGGAAGTTCAAAACAGATTGGTCAGATTGTTGATACGATTGCTAATATTGCTGGACAAACGAATTTGTTGGCTTTAAATGCAGCCATTGAGGCAGCACGTGCTGGAGAGCAAGGTCGTGGCTTTGCTGTTGTTGCTGATGAGGTTAGAAAACTAGCAGAGCAATCGGAAGAATCAGCCAAACAAATTGCTCAGTTGATTGGCAGTATTCAGCAAGAGACAAACAGTGCAGTGATTGCGATGAATAGTGGTAAGAAAGAAGTAAATACAGGTAGTGAAGTTGTCAATGCTGCTGGCGATAGTTTTCATGAAATTGTTACTTATATTGAACAGTTATCAAATCAAGTACAGGAAATCTCAAAGGAAATGCAACAATTGAGTAAAGGGAGTCAGCATATTGTAAAAGTAGTAACGGATGTAGATTATGCTAGTAAGGACAATGCGGGTCATGCTGATGCAGTAGCCATTGCAACGAATGCACAGGTAGATGCGATGCGTGAAATTGTAGTTGCCAGTCGATCTTTATCTCAGATGGCGGAAAGTTTAAATGCAGCGGTAGGTAAATTTACTATTTAAATATAGAAATATATATAAAGCACTAAGGAAATGACAGCGCTATTGTTAGTCTGCTCTATAACCCATATACATTGCTATAAAGTAAGATTTAGTGATCTATATGTAGGGATATCTATATAGCGAGATTTGAAAGGCTATAATGATTGACTGGAATTATATTTAGTGGTATAGTTAACAACAATAGAATATTCGAAATGTAATAAGCAGAAGTGAAAATCTGTGAGTCGCATATTGAAAGCAAAGTAAGTAGCGTACGTTTTTCTACTGTTAACATCCTTCCTCTTCGATACGGTAAAACGTGTGGAGACGAGGGAATTTTTTTCGGCATTTATACTGTTCATATGCTTTTAATCAAACTGTAGGATATTCTAGAATAACAAACGCCTTGTAGTCTATGACAGCGACATGGGATTACAGAGGCGGGATACAAGTATGAAAGGGGTTTTCGACTTATGAATGGCTTAACTTTATTGGGCATCGCGTTGCTTGTTTGTGCAAGCGGCTATTTTATTTACGGCCGCTGGCTAACGAAAGTCTGGGGTATTGATCCTCAAGCAAAGACACCAGCCTATCGTTTAGAGGATGGGGATGATTATGTTCCGTCTTCTAAATTCACTGTATTTTCCCATCAATTCTCTTCGATTGCAGGTGCAGGACCAGTTACTGGACCAATCATCGCCGCGATGTTTGGGTGGGTACCTGTTATGATTTGGTTGATGATTGGCGGAATTTTCTTTGGTGCTGTACAGGATTTTACTGCACTATATGCTTCCGTCAAAAATGAAGGGAAATCCATGGGAATGTTGATTGAAAAATATATCGGCAGGTCCGGAAAGCAGATGTTCCTGCTCTTTTCTTGGTTGTTTACATTGCTAATAATAGCAGCTTTTGCTGATATTGTAGCGACTACCTTTAATGGCTTTGGTGCCAATGGAGCATTGGCTACACCTAACGCTGCCGCTGCTTCCATTTCGATGTTATATATTGTTGTTGCCATTTTCTTTGGACTTTTTTTAAAAAAATATTCAATATCAGAAAAACCGAAATTAGCAATTGCTATCGTTTTAATGATTGGTATGCTGGCGGCTGGTATCGCTCACCCACTTTACTTTGCTAAAACGACATGGCTTTATGTTGTATTTGCTTATATGTTTATGGCTGCTGTTATGCCAATGTGGCTATTGATGGAACCACGTGATTATTTAAGCTCGTTTTTGCTACTTGGTATGATTCTAAGTGGGGTTGTTGGTATTGTCGCAACAAATCCTACAATAGAACTTCCGCCTTTTGTTGGTTTTGAAGTAAACGGTAAGCCAATGTTTCCCATTCTTTTTATTACGATTGCATGTGGTGCCGTTTCCGGTTTTCATAGTTTGGTATCTTCTGGTACTTCGTCTAAAACCATTTCCAATGAAAAAGATATGCTATTTGTTGGCTATGGTTCTATGATGGTTGAGTCGATTTTAGCGGTGATTTCTTTGATTGTGGTTGGTGCAGCAGCAACTGGTGGCGTAATGCCACAAGGTACGCCGTTCCAGATTTTTTCTGCTTCTGTCGGCAATTTCTTGGGCATGTTCGGCTTATCTCGTCTTGTTGCAACTTGTGTTATAACGATGTGCGTATCCGCGCTGGCTTTGACTACATTAGATTCTGTTGGGCGTATTGGGCGGATGTGTTTTCAGGAGTTATTTATGGGGGAAACGACGGATCCAGCTAAGATGGCTCCTATGCAGCGTTTGTTGACTAATAAGTATTTTGCTACGCTAATTACTTTGTTTTTTGGTTATTTACTTTGTTTGGGCGGTTACATGAATGTTTGGCCTCTATTTGGGGCGGCAAATCAACTTTGTTCTGCGCTGGTTCTAATTGCTCTGGCGGTATTTTTAAAGGTTACTGGCCGTCAAGGAAAGATGCTTTACATTCCAATGTGCTGTATGTTTGTTGTTACACTGACAGCGCTTCTCATGTCCATCTATGGAATCGTCAAAAAAGTCATGTATACTGGTGGTTTCTCATTTTTGACTGATGGCTTACAATTGATTATGGCCATTGCATTGATTACATTAGCACTCATGATAGCTTCGCACAGTGTACGAAAACTGTTTGATTCTTCCGCGAGCACAACTCTTCAAGTAGAAAAAGAATAAATATTGTCGGTAAGTATATGAAAGGGGTTCAGCCTTGCACCTCTCTACCTCTGCCACAAGAAATCTAATCCACAGAGAATCATCTCTGTGGATTATTGATGTTGAGTATTGCCCTATGCGTTCTAAATTTACCCATAGTCCTGTTGTAAATAATTAAGACGATAATGTGCATGGCTAGATGGAAGTGTTGCACTTGTTTTAAATTAACATAGAAGATATAATAGAATGAATTGTATAGTCAAAGTTGTGGAGGAGTCTGTCACCAAGGACTCCTTCTATTTATTTTCCAACATAAAAATTTATGGAGATGATTTTTTGTACGAGACTGCTTTTTACGGTTCTATTATAATTTTCGTTATCACCTATATCATGATAATGTGGGAGAAGATTCACAGAATGGTCGTAGCTATGACCGGAGGGATCCTCATGTTATTACTTGGCTTTTTGAGCCAAGAAACAGCGATTAAGGATGATATTGATTTTAATACTTTGGGGTTATTAATCGGTATGATGATTCTTGTGACTATTACTCGCCGTACAGGTGTATTTGAGGCTGTTGCCATATGGGCAGCTACTATTACACAAGGATATCCGCTTCGTTTATTAGCATTGTTATCTATCATTACAGCTTTTGCATCAGCCCTATTAGACAATGTAACGACTGTTTTGTTGATTGTACCGGTTACAATTACGTTAACAGATAAACTACAAATTAACCCCATTCCGTTTCTAATTTCTGAAATCCTAGCATCCAATATTGGTGGTACTGCTACGCTCATTGGAGATCCTCCGAATATTATGATTGGCAGTGCGACTGGTCTGAGCTTTAATGCTTTTGTTAATAATCTAGCTCCGGTGTGTATTTTGATCCTATTTGTAACGATTGGTATTTTAGTTCTGTTATACAGAAAGGACTTGCAGGTAGATGAAGAAAATCGCCAGAATATATTAAAATTGCATTATCGAGACGAAATTAATGACTGGCAGTTATTGAAAAAATCTTTAGCAGTACTAGGAATCACGATTGTTGCTTTTGGCCTGCACGGGGTCTTGCACATAGAATCAGCGACCATTGCGCTGGCTGGCGCTATGCTATTGATGTTAATTAGTAGGGAAGAGCCGGAGGACATACTACTGAATATTGAGTGGCCAACCCTCTTCTTTTTTATCGGACTTTTTGTTTTAGTAGGAGGGCTGAAATCTACTGGAGTAATCAAAGCACTAGCTCAATGGGGGTTAACTATTACACAGGGGCAGGCAATGGAAACTTCTCTTTTAGTTCTTTGGCTATCTGCTATTGCTTCGGCTTTTATTGACAATATTCCGTTTGTGGCTACAATGATTCCGATGTTACAGGAAATGGGGCAACTTTCCGGGCTTGATTTAGAACCAGTATGGTGGTCGTTAGCCTTGGGCGCTTGCCTTGGTGGTAATGGTACACTGATCGGAGCATCAGCTAATGTGATTGTGGCTGGTATTGCAGAAAAGAATGGTATTTCGTTTAGCTTTCGTCAATTTTTAAAAGTAGCATTCCCATTGATGTTACTATCTATTTTAATTTGTCATGTGTATGTGTATGTAAGATATTTTCAATAAAGGGAAGTTAGAACTTGCTTTCAATTAACATAAAGTATATAATATGGATAATTGTATAGTCAAAGTTGTGGAGGAGTCTGTCACTGACAGGCTCCTTTTTGCATTTTTTGAGGAAGCCTAAGGGATATATGAGGAGAGTTTATATGGAAAAATCACTAATCGCTGTCATTGTTTTTTTAATCGCCTATTCTTTAATTATTTCAGAGAAGATTCATCGTACAGTTACTGCTTTAGGGGGTGCTGTTCTATTAATTTTATTTCAGGTCATTAGCCAAGAAACTGCATTTCATCATATTGATTTTAATACCATTGGTCTTTTAATTGGGATGATGATTATGGTTTCAATTGTTAGTCAAACGGGTTTATTTAAATATTTAGCAATATTGGCAGCTAAAAAAGTGAATGCTGATCCAGCTAAATTACTTGTCTCCCTTGCTATTTTAACTGCTGTATTTTCGGCACTTTTAGACAATGTAACAACGGTTCTTCTAATGACCCCTGTTATTTTCAGTATTACAGCGCAACTCAAAGTTACACCAATACCTTATCTAATTACGGAAATTCTTGCATCAAATATTGGGGGTACGGCAACTCTAATTGGCGATCCCCCCAATATTATGATAGGTAGTGCTGTCAAAGAGTTAACATTTGCAGCGTTTATCAATAATTTAGCAGTAATTTCATTTCTGATTTTGCTTATTACGTTAGCAATCGTAGTACTAATTTACCGTAAACGTCTAAAGACTACAGATGAGCTTAAGGCTAAAATTATGAAGTTGGATGAAAACAAGCAAATTCAAGACGTTCGGCTGCTAAAAAAATGTTTATTTGTACTGTCGCTAACTATCGGTGCTTTCTGTTTTCATCAGGTCCTTCATTTAGAGTCGGCTACTGTTGCTCTTTCTGGGGCAGTACTATTATTAATAATGACCTATGCTAAATCTGAGCATGAACTAGAACGGATTTTTCACAAAGTTGAATGGTTAACGATTTTTTTCTTCGTAGGATTGTTTGTACTTGTCTCTGGACTCGTTGAGACAGGTATAATCTCTTTGCTGGCAAAAGACCTAATGACAGTAACGGCAGGCAACTCAGTAGCTACTGCGATGGTGATTTTATGGCTTAGTGCAATCGCTTCGGCTTTCGTTGATAATATTCCATTTGTAGCCACTATGATTCCATTGATCAAAGAAATGGGTACTATGGGAGTTGCTAATCTCGAACCTCTCTGGTGGAGTTTAGCACTTGGGGCTTGTTTAGGCGGAAATGGTACGTTAATTGGAGCAAGTGCCAATGTGATCGTCGTTGGACTAGCCGCACAAGAAGGTTATTCTATTTCCTTTAAACAATATTTCAAGGTAGCCTTTCCGTTAATGTTATTATCTATTGTGATTTCCAGTGTATATGTTTATGTAAGGTATCTTATCTAAAGATTTTTAGTGGGCTTTTGTTTCATAGCAATAAAAAACTTTTTTAAATTATCGGGAACTTCAAAAATCGAGGAATTATCTTGTATGGGTTTATGTGAATCTCCATATACTTCCCGTAGGATGGCTTCGATAATCATAGCTTTTGGGGGGACCGTATACTCTTTTCCTTGATACATCCAGATGCGGCAATCAACAGCATCGCCGCATAAATCACCGCAGGAATCGCACAAGCTTTCCTTTACTTCGATCTGGATATCTTTTCCGTTTACACGAATAGTGGGAGAGCTGACAAATCGTAATTGGCG
This sequence comes from uncultured bacterium, assembly GCA_964292325.1. GTDB lineage: Bacteria > Bacillota > Negativicutes > DSM-13327 > DSM-13327 > CTSoil-075. The sequence continues at coordinate 26,037 of CAXYVG010000022.1, forward strand.
AGCTTGCTCTTCACTTACGACGTTAATCTTATTTACCTCTACTTCAATATCAGTAGCCTTCATAATCTGTGCAACTTCGGAAATTGCTGCGTCTAAGCTAGATTCTGTACCTTGGCACCAACTACAAACCGTCAAATCAAGATATAAGAAATCAATAGTGAGATGTCGCTTTTCGATTATGGCATCATTTTTTGTGCCGCAACACCCTGTAATATTAGAACAACAATTGCTTTTTTCGACGCTAATTTTATCAACCATTTCAAATCTCCTCCTTCGTTATCCGGCCTTTAGACCGTTACCTATATAGACGCAGGAAGTTAGAAATGGACGCATTTATTTCAACAATATTTGCAGGTTCTTTTTTTATGTTTATAGTCAGCGATATTGCCAAAATGATCAAATTCAATATGACAACACTCCAATAATAACTTTTGTAACTTTTTGCGAGCTCTTTGGACTCTTGATTTTGCTCCAGATATGGATAATCCAAGACGTTCACTTAATTCTTTTTGAGTCAGGTTTTCAAACTCCGTCAATAGAAGAGCTTCTTTATATTTTTCCGGCAAGGAATCAATCATAGCTGTAAGGCAGTCTGCTACTTCACTGGTAATAGGGAAATCCGTGAAATTTGGTGTTGCAATAGTTGCATCTACAATCGAAAGTTCTACTGTAGATGCTCGCTTGCGATAATAGTCAACAATGGCATTGTGCGCTATTTGATAGACCCAAGCATGGATTTTATTTTCATTTCGTACCTGATCAATATGATCATGAATTTTGCAGAAGACATTTTGTAGTATATCTTCCACATCTGATTCGTCAACGCGTTTCATAATAAATTTTCGTAGTGGTATATTAAGTGTTTCCCAAACCTCAATCGTGCTAATAGCCAACTTGTTCAACTCCTTATCGTCTAAAGATGTTACGTAGTATATTAGCGGGCAGATTGTATTAATCCTCTAATAATTAACACAAAATTAACTATTTGTATGTTGACTTGCAGGAGAAAATTGAGCATCATATGAACATATTCAACAAAAGGGGAGCATCAGGATGAGGATTATTATTATAGGATCTGTAGCAGCTGGAACGTCTGCAGCCGCTAAAGCGAGAAGAAATAGTTTGGACAATGAAATTGTTATTTATGAAAAAGATCAGGATATTTCTTATTCCGTGTGTGGCCTGCCTTATTATATCGGTGAAGAATATATCCAGAGAAATGATCTTAGCCCGCGTAATCCAGCATGGTTTAAAAAACGTTTTGATATTGATATTCACATTGGTCATGAAGTGTTAGCCATTGATGTTAATAAAAAAGAAATACAAATCAAAAATTTGCAAACGAATGTTATATTTTATGATCACTATGATACGTTGGTATTGGCGACAGGCGCGGCTTCTGTGCAGCCTCCTATTGAAGAGTTGGGCAGTGAACATGTATTTTACTTAAGAAATATTATAAGTGCGGATAAAATTAAAGAGTATATTGATAGGCATCAACCAAGATCAGCAGTGATTGTAGGTAGTGGATTTATTGGCATGGAAGTGGCAGAAAATCTGATGGAAAAAGGTATACAGGTAACCATCGTGGAAGCTGCAAGGCAAGTTATGCCTTCTTATGATCCTGAGATGTCACTGCGGATCAAAAATGAACTGCAATCGAATCAGGTGCAAGTAATTACAGGGGAAAAAGTCGTGAAAATTGATGCTGAGGCAAAAACTGTAGTGACAGATACAGGTAGGGTATTATCTAGTGAGATTGTTATTATTTCAGCAGGCGTTAAACCGGCAGTCGGAATTGCTCAGCAAGCTGGTATAGAACTTGGTATGACTGGGGCTATTAAAGTCGATCACCATATGGAAACTTCAATAAAAGGTATTTATGCCGTCGGTGATTGTGCGGAAAGTTATTTTCTAATGGATGGTACTCCTTGCTATCGCCCTATGGGATCAACGGCTAATAAAACGGGCAGAATAGCAGGCGATGTGATTACAGGCGGAGATTCAAGTTTTAGAGGAATATTAGGGACTGGGATTGTAAAGATATTTAACCTAACTTGTGGGCAAACTGGGTATACAGAGCGAGACGCTAAAAAGGCTGGGTATGATGTAGAGATCATTCATAACATCAAGCCCAACCAGACAGAGTATTTTGAAGGAAGTTCAGAAATGGTTATCAAGGCCATTGCTGATCGGAAGAGTGAAAAATTATTAGGCGTTCAGATCATCGGGAAAAAAGGCGTAGACAAAAGGATTGATGTATTTGCTACTGCCATTACCTTTGGTGCCAAAGTAGGTGACCTAGCTCACCTTGATCTTGCTTATGCCCCGCCATTTTCCACCACGAAAGATTCAGTCATGTATACGGGCATGATACTAGATAATGCTTTGCATCGAGGACGAAAAATCATTGCACCTCAGGATCTTGCGCGTAATCGGTCAAATTTTACAGTGATTGATGTTAGAAGTAGTAAAGATTTTGAAAAAGGGCATATTGAGGGAGCTATCAATATACCACTAGGAAATCTAAGAGAACAATCAGGATCGTTTTCCAAAGAAGAGTCCATTGTGGTACATTGCAATAAAGGTGTAACTGGGAATGCTGCACAAAATCTATTGATCAATCTTGGATTTAGTGATGTCTATAATCTTTCTGGTGGTTATAGGGAATATAAAGTAGAGACTAGCCTTTACTGATGAATGCTTGCGTTTACTACCGGCCAAAGGCCGCGAATGGCATGAACATATGTTTATTATTTTTATATCGTATAGAACAAAGAAAGAGCGCTGCTTGGTATGCTTTCTTTACGAATCAACTTACAAAATAAAACCTTGTGCTATTTTAAATCGAATAGTATTATTACATTATAAAAAACTAATATGTAATTTGAGGGTAAACCCCTTTAAGAGGTGCTAACATGGCAGAAGATATCGTTGTAAAATTAACGGCTGAGTTTTTTAAGACGTTGTCTCATCCAGTGCGAATTAAAATTCTTCATTGTTTGGAGAACGGTGAATTGTGTGTGTGTGATATTATTGATGAACTTGATATTGAGCAATCTAACTTGTCGCAACATTTGGGTGTAATGAAAAAGCAAGGGATTATCGATTCCAGAAAAGATGGTCAGAAAGTTATTTACCGCATTGTGTATCAATCAGTCTTGGACGTGGTTGGTGCGGCTGAAAAAACGTTGAGTGAGCAAATTAGCAATAGCCAGAGCATATTGAAATTTTTGAAATAGTGTTTATAAGATAACAAGCCAATTATATAAAAAGAAAATGATAATTTAATTCGTATTGACACAAACACTTCACAATAGTATTATAATATTATAAAAATGTAATATATTAATACTGAAGGTGGTGGTAAGTATGTTTCAAACCTTTGCGGATTACATGACCTATGACGTGTTTAAGATTGAGACTGGAACACAACTCGCTGGTGCGGTCAATTTTTTCATTTATGACTCTTTGAAAATATTTTTCATGTTAATTGTGATTATATTTGTTGTTTCTATGATTAGAAGTTATTTTTCACCAGAACGGACAAAACAGCTTTTAAGTCATAAACGAGAATTTTTAGGCAATATTATGGCAGCGTTACTCGGCATCGTTACACCATTTTGTTCCTGCTCAGCGGTACCTGTATTTATAGGTTTTGTAGAAGCTGGTGTACCCCTTGGAGTGACATTTTCTTTTTTGATTTCCTCACCGATGGTCAATGAAGTGGCATTGGTATTATTATGGGGGATGTTTGGTTGGAAGGTGGCAGCTATCTATATTATGACCGGTCTGCTTGTCTCGATTACTTCGGGATATGTGATTGGCAAGCTTAAACTGGAACATCTAGTTGAAGAATATGTCTATCAGATGAAAGTCGGGCAAAGCGAGATTGTCGAAATGAGCATCACGCAAAAAATACACTATGCCATGGACTATACAAAAGAAATTTTGGGTAAAGTGTGGCCATATGTTATTGTCGCTATTGGTATTGGTGGTGCGATTCATGGATATGCGCCAGAAGATTTCTTGGTGGCTTATGCAGGAAAAGACAACTTTTTTGCGGTGCCGATTGCTGTTTTACTTGGGGTTCCCTTGTACTCAAATGCAGCTGGCATCATTCCTATTGTATATGTTTTAATGGAAAAAGGTATGAGTATGGGTACGGTACTTGCGTTTATGATGTCGGTTACGGCCCTTAGTTTTCCAGAAATGATTATTCTACGCAATGTGCTTAAACCTAAATTAATTGCCATTTTTATTGGAATTGTATCGGTTGCAATTATTTTTACTGGGTATTTATTTAATGCTATTTTGTAATGAGCTATGTGTGATCCTAAGTTTATAGGTAGTAAATAAAATTTTAAATTATATGAGGAGCGATTATGATGAAAATTGAAATTTTGGGTATGGGATGTCAAAAATGTAGTAATTTAATGGAAAATGCAAAAAAAGCAGCAACAGAATTAAATATTGCGGCAGAGTTTGTAAAAGTGGAAGATATTAAAGTAATCATGTCTTATGGTGTGATGACGACGCCCGCATTAGTAGTAGATGGCGTAGTCAAAGTTAGCGGTAAAATATCCAGTGTAGAAGAAATTAAAGCATTGTTACAATAAAAATATGTGATGGAATATGCACTGGGGACGTGAGACGTCCCCAGTGTTACTCTTATAGAACTTGAAAGAGGCTGCGCTAGGCACGGTATATTATTAAAAAAATGATTTTGATAATAATAACTTATTTATTGTAAAAGCTATGAAGTATAATACGGATCAATAAGTTATAAAAATCGGAGGATTAACATTCTATGGATGAAGAGATTCGTTCAAAAAATATTAGTAATTGGGCGCAAAAAAGTAATCTAGAGAAAACTTTAATGGTCGGGATGAATGGAATAATAGAATTTAAACATGATGAAAAAATGCATTATTTAGGTGAATTTAAGGAAAATGTGATTCGATTGCTCTCTCAAAAGCAAGTAGCTGAAGTCGTTATTTATTCAGAGATTATTCAGGCATTAAAAGATACAAGAGCTACTAAAATGATTATTAATGGAAGTATTAGTAGCCGTTTCACTGAAAAATATAAAAAATTGGCCCGAAAACTCAATAAGCCTACTACAGTGCGTAATGACACTGATTTTAAGGGGGATACAGGCTTAATCGTGATCAGTGATGAAGCTGTAGATATTGAGGTTATCACTGTTGAAGAGCGAAGTGTTCGCTTAAAGCGACTTGGGATGTCTTCTGCCTTAATTAATGCGGTTGGTAAAAAAGTGTGTAAAAAATGTTTGGAAGAGATTATAAAGGTCAATCCACAAGAAAAATCTGACTATCAGGAGCTTACTTTTCTAGATCGTATTGTTGGAGAGCGTTGTCCAGTTCACCAAGAAACTAAATAGCTAGCTTTTCCTTTTTCGCGTAAGCATTATTTCCAAGTGATCAGTTTAGATCTTTTAGATAGAAAGGGCAGCGGGGATCGGTTATGCATAACGACAGTCATACAGGTCCAATTGCAGTTCTTCAAGAAGATGATTGTATTGTAGTTGTTGGTTCATACGATATATTGTAAAAGGTAACTGATTGTATCAACAAATTTATAGATGAATAAACGGGAATGGCACTAGCCATTCCTTCGAATTTTTAGAATGATATAAAGATAAGGAGTTTATATGCGTACACCTAAGATCAGCAAGGCATATTATTCATTAACTCATTGGCACGATTTTCGATTAAAATTATTTGGAGAAGGAATTTTAATTGGCGTTTTTGTTGGACTTGTCATTTCAGCCTTTCGCTATTTGCTTGAAAAAGCAGAAGAATTACGTATTGTCGTTTATACATATTTGCAGACAGAATCCTGGGCACTTACAATATTGTGGTTCTTAGGACTATTTTTGATTGCTTATGTATTAAGCTGGATCGTTAAAGTAGAACCTATGGCAGCAGGTAGTGGTATTCCCCAGGTGAAAGGTATTATCTTAGGCTTTATGAAAATGAAGTGGTTACGGGTACTTATCAGTAAATTTATGGGTGGTGTTTTAGCTATTGGTGCTGGTCTATCTCTAGGTCGTGAAGGGCCTTCTATTCAATTAGGAGCTACAATTGGACAAGGGTTAAGCCGAATGCTGGGTAGGTCAAGAATGGAAGAACGATATCTTTTAACAAGCGGAGCGAGTGCGGGACTCGCTGCAGCCTTTAATGCTCCATTAGCAGGGGTTATATTTTCATTAGAAGAATTGCACAAAAGTTTTTCTCCCGCAGTTTTAATGTCGGCAGTTGCTGCAGCACTCACGGCAGCTGTGGTCTCTCAGTCTATTTTTGGAGATCATCCTGTTTTCGACTTCGTTGGCTTACCCATTTTTCCTACACAATATTATGGATTGATCATTTTATTAGGAATTTTAATGGGGCTATTCGGTATCATATTTAATCGTATATTAATAAAATCATTAGATATTTATGAACGACAGAACTTGTTTTCTGGCATGGGGAAGATCGCCCTGCCGTTAGTTATCGCTGGGGTCATTGGCTTTTTTCTACCAGAGGTTTTAGGTGGTGGTAATCATTTAGTTGATGAATTAGCATCCCAATCGTTTAGTTTAAAAATGTTATGGATTTTATTAATAGTAAAATTTTTATTTACGATGTTTAGTTATGGTTCGGGTGTTCCAGGAGGGATTTTTTTACCAATGCTCGTGATTGGGGCATTAGCTGGTAGTGTATTTAGTCATATCTTGATTAATTATGGTCAAATTGATCCATATTATGGAACTAATATCATCGTCTTATCGATGGCAGGTTATTTTGCAGCGATTGTTAAAGCTCCAATAACAGGCAGTATTTTAATCATGGAAATGACAGGATCATTTAACCATATGCTCTCATTGATTATTGTGTCTATGATCTCCTATTTAATTGTAGATGTTGCTAAAAGTAAGCCTATTTATGAAGAGCTACTAGAGCGATCCTTAATGAAACAGGGGAAAAAGTCTTCAAATATTACTTCAAAAAAAAGGATGATCGTTGAGGTGGTTATTTGCAGTGGTTCCAAGCTTGATGGCAGACAGATTAAAAATATCGATTGGGCACCCCAATGTTTATTAGTCAGTATTAAACGTGGGGACATGGAGTTAGTTCCGAAAGGGGATACTCAAATCATTGCTGGTGATTATTTGTATATTTTAGCAAATGCAGATCAGGCAAAACAACTTCGAGGGTTAGCGGAGGAATGCCTGTCTTGAATATTTACTCATTCCGGATACTTTTAGTGATGACGCCTTCTCCTTTAAAGCATACCCATTGAGCAAACTCATTAAAGGCCTCACTTTAATTGATTACTTAACTGAGATATTATCTGAAACTTCTTATTGGGATCGAACATTCATAACAAAAAAGTATTGAACTAAATCAAATATAAATGTATAATTTGAGTTAAGTTCATTTAAGTAACATTAAGTTTGATTAATATTTATTATGTGTACAATGAAGTACTGACTAGGCGTTTATTACGCATCGAGTTGGTACTTTTTTTATGGAGGTGATGATCATATTATACAATCACTCATTAATGATAGATTGAGAGATCCAGGCCAGCATTACGGAATATAAGGGAGGTAACATTGATGCAAATCTATCCATTAGAACTTGGTTTACAGGAAGACTGTCCTTATGCGGACATTACGACTGAACTATTAGGTATTGAAGGGCAAGGACGGTTGAAATTTATAACGAGGGAAGAGGCCGTTGTAACGAGTACAGTGCGTCTTAAAAGTTTCTTTGAATCGCAAAATCTAGAAGTGATTTTTCACCAAAAATCAGGTGATATGATAAAAAAGGGTGACACGATTATAGAGGCCATTGGTGATCTGAAGATACTTTTTAAAATGTGGAGGATTAGCCAAACATATCTTACTACTCTTTGTGCTATCGCATCTGAAACTCGAAAAATTGTTGATGCTGCGCGCGAAGCTAATCCTGACATTGAAATCGTTGTTGCATGTCGTAAAGCACACCTAGGAATGCGGCAAGAAGAAATTGAAGCAGTAGAGGATGGTGGTGGATTATATCATCGTAATTCGTTGAGCGATACAGTGCTGATTACCCAAAATCATCTTAAGGTACTCGGAAAACTGCCAATCGATATAAAATCTTTTCATCATAAAATTGAAATCGAACCGCGGAATGAAGAGGAAGCTTATCAATGTGCTAGTTTTAGTGACGTTATATTACTCGATCATTTTGAACCAGAAGTATTGCAACGTGTAGTGCGAAAGCTCAAAGACTTAAATAATCGATTAAAAGTTGGCGTTGCTGGCGGCATCAAAGCATCTAATATTAAAGAATTTGCAAAATTTGTGGATATTATTGTTTTGAGTTCAGTATTATATGCTTCGCCACTAGATTTTACTTGTAAAATAGAACGTATATAATGCTAAAAGTATTGTAATAAGGGGAGGGGTCATGATGTCAATCACGGGACTATATACTAAATTAAGTTTAATCATATGTACCATGATCGTTTTATCTGTCACAGGATGTGGAAAGATGCAAACGACTGCACCTCCTCCATCTCAGCTAGTAGAAATCAATGTATCGGCAGCCCTGGGGCTTAAAGATGCTTTGCTAGAAATTCAAAAAAAATATGAAGCAGATCATCCGATTAAAATTGTATATAACTTAGCTTCTTCTGGTGCATTGAAAACTCAAATAGAGCAAGGTGCACCAACGGATTTATTTATTTCCGCTGCGAATAAACAAATGGATGAATTGCAGAAAAAGAATTTAATTATTCCTACTATACGCAAGAACTTAGTTGGGAACCAATTAGTATTGATTGTACCTAAGGCTTCAGAGCTTAATTTACAGAGCTTTCAAGATTTGAGCAAAGGAAATGTTACACGTTTTGGTATGGGTGTACCAGATACAGTGCCCGCAGGGGAATATGCCAAACAGGTATTCGAAAAGTTAGAAGTATGGAAAACTGTGCAAGAAAAAGCTGTGATGGCCAAAGATATTCAGACAGTGTTGACGTATGTAGAGACGGGAAATGTGGAAGCTGGGATTGTGTTTTCTACCGTGGCAGCTGCTAGTGATAAAGTAAAGATTGTAGCAATAGCTCCAGCCGGTACACATGAACCAATCACATTTCTTGGTGCTGTTATTAGTGGTAGCAAGCATCCTAAGGAGGCAGAGGCGTTCTTACAATATTTGACGAGTTCAGATGGAATGGCAGTACTTAATAAATACGGTTTCAAAGGTATTTAATAAAAAGAAAATGACTCCTGTCAGTAAGTAAAGTGGTCCCTATGTCAAAGAAATTATAAAAAAAGAGAAGAATGTCTTGGTATCTCCGGCGTTAAAGCAACAAGGTAGGTATAGATGATTTGTAGTCACCTTATACCTACCTTATTTTTATAGAAAAGGTTTGTGAATTGCACTAAGGAGATCAAAGAAGAGTTTGATTTAGGGCTTAAGAAAAACAATCTTAGGTAACACTATCAGTAAAGATTATTTTGTATGATTGCTTTTAAGGCGATAATAGTATATATTAAAATTACCCCCTCCCTAAGGGGGTGCAGTGTATCGATGGAAAAAGTAAGAAGAACATATAATAAGATTGACTACCAAACGTAAGGAGTATGAATGATGGCTAATGAACAGATGAGAAAGAGTGTATTGCAACGACTCGGTACAATTAAAGGTCATATTGCTGGTATTGAAAAAATGGTTGGCGAAGACAAGAACTGTGAAGATATTCTTTTCCAGTTGAGTGCTGTAATGGGTGCTATGAATAAACTCAGTGCGCATATTCTTGAAGGCTATACAGAAGAATGTTTGAATGAAGTCAACATTGGTGATGATAAAGCGTGTAAGCGAGTGAAGGCTTTGACAAAAACGATGATTACTATGTTGAAAAAATAAAATAATTCATTATTTGCTAAAATTATAAAAATACCCTAATAAGACAAAAATAAGAGAGTAGTGGGGGGAGAGTATGATGAAAAAAAATCAAATAATATTATGTAGTATGTTTATGATCTTGATCTTATTGCTTATCGGTTGTGGCAATAATGTCAAACCTAGCTCGTCAAATGTTGATCGACCTGTTATTAGTGGTGTCAGCATAACGGAGATAAAATTAACGACTGCTAATGAGTACAATGAAACAGCAGGAACCGTTAAAGCAAAAACAGTAAGTTTGGTGGGCAGTAAAGTCATGGGGATCATTACGAATGTGTTAGTCAAAGAAGGGGATCGGGTAAATGCGGGGCAAGTACTGCTCACCATTGATGATCGTGATTTGGCGCCTAAAGTGACGGTAGCGGAGTCTGCCTATCGTGAATCGTTACAAGCCCTCAGGATTGCACAGCAAAATCAGTCGTTAGCGAGTACAACCACTCAGCGCTACCAACAACTCTATGATGAAAATGCTATTTCTCGTCAACAAATGGATCAAGTGGAGACGCAAGGAGAAGTTGCGACGCTTACTTTTAAACGGGCAGAGGAGTCTGTCAAACAAGCGAGAGCCAACTTAGCAGATGCTCAGGCTACCTATGGATTTACCCAGGTGACTGCCCCGGTGGATGGCGTTATCACTGGGAAAAAAGTAGATGTAGGTACGATGGCAGCAGCAGGAACCACGCTTTTTATCCTAGAGGATGATTCCGCTTATAACCTAGAAGCTGATGTGGATGAAAGTATTGCCAGCAAGATTTTTGTTGGTATGACAGCAGAGGTTGTCGTTGATTCTTTAGGAAAATCAATACCAGGTACCGTGACAGAGATGGCACCTACTATTGATGCTACCGCTCGGAAGTTACATATAAAAATAGATGTAAAAGATGCAGGACTCAAATCGGGGTTGTATGCTTGTGTTAAAATTCCCACCAATACGAAAGAGACCATTCTAGTACCGAAAAATGCGATCGTAGAAAAAGGTCAATTAACAGGGATTTATGTAGTAGATGCCCAAGGTCTTGTGCTTTTTCGTATTGTACGTATGGGCAAAACCTATGATGGACAAGTTGAAATTTTATCAGGGGTCAATGTGGGAGAAAAGATTATTACGGAAGGCAGCCAGAAAGTCATAGATGGCGGCATTGTAAAAGAGGTGAGTTCTTCATGAGTAAGATTGGCATGTCTGGACAAGTCGCTAAATCTTTTATTCAATCAAAATTGACGCCTATTATTGTCGTTGTTTCCTTATTACTTGGTGTATTTGCCTTGACTGTCACTCCACGAGAAGAAGAACCTCAAATAAAAGTTCCCATGGTTGATGTAGGAGTCTCTTATCCAGGGGCAACGGCAGCAGAGGTGGAAGAACGTGTCACTCGGCCTATGGAAAAGTTTCTGTGGGAAATTAAAGGGGTTGAATATGTATATTCCATTGTGAAACCGGGAGAAAATTTAACCATTGTTCGGTTTCGTGTCGGGGAAAATACAGAAGAAAGCATTGTCAAACTCTATACAAAATTGATGTCCAATTACGATAAGATTCCTAGTGGTGTTTCTCAGCCTCTCGTTAAGCAACGATCCATTGATGATGTTCCCATATTAACGCTCACGATGTGGAGCAATGAGGATCAATATACAGGATATGATCTGAGACGGATTGGGACAACGCTCAGCGATGAAATTAAAAAAGATGAAAACATTTCTGAGTTTTCCATTATTGGTGGGCAAAAACGACAAATAGGGGTAGTCTTAGATCCTCTTCGACTAACATCCTATCATCTATCACCGTTAGAAATTTCTAGTGCACTAGAAAAAGCCAACGTTTCGTTAGCTTCAGGCGATTTTTCTAGTAAAAATCAGCGATATACAGTGCAAACCGGTGCTTTTCTTACCAATACACAAGATGTAGAAAATATTGTAATTGGTATATTTAATGAAAAAGCAGTGTATCTGAAGGATGTAGCCAAGGTTACAGATGGGCCTGCCGAGGCTGCAGACTACACGTTTATTGGTTTTGGCCCTGCTGCGTCGTCAAAAGGAATTGAAAGTCATTCCATAGGGCAAAGAGAATCCGTTACCTTAGCTATTTCTAAGAAAAGTGGTACCAATGCTACCGTTGTTGCTGAGGAGACTCTCAAAAAAATAGAAGCATTGCGGGGAAATGTCATTCCAGCAGGGGTCAATTTGACAGTAACGCGCAATTATGGAGAAACGGCTAAAGAGAAATCGGATGAACTTTTAGATCATATGATGATTGCCACCATTTCGGTTGTATTGCTCATTGCTATCGCTCTTGGGTGGCGAGAATCTGTGATTGTGGCAGTGGCGATTCCTGTGACCTTGGCTTTGACATTATTGATTACTTATTTGTATGGTTACACTCTCAATCGAGTCACCCTTTTTGCCTTGATTTTTTCGATAGGGATTCTAGTGGATGATGCCATTGTGGTAGTAGAAAATATTCATCGGCATTTCAAGAATGGCAAAGCCGATTCGCTAACGGCCATTGAGGCTGTAGATGAAGTGGGGAATCCAACCATCTTGGCAACCTTCACCGTTATTGCGGCTTTACTGCCTATGGCTTTTGTATCGGGTTTAATGGGACCTTATATGCGTCCTATTCCGGTCGGTGCTTCCGCCGCCATGCTATTTTCCTTATTAGTTGCCTTTATCGTCAGTCCTTGGCTAAGTTATAAGGTATTAAAAAATGTGAAACATGAAGCCCCTCAGTCGGAAGGAAGTCGCATCCATAGAGCTTATGAAAAGCTAGTTGGACCACTCCTTGATAATCGAAAAAAACGCTTATCGGTTCTTACTGGAGTGGTAGTATTATTACTAGTATCAGTATTTTTAGTGCCGTATAAGGCTGTCACCGTCAAAATGTTACCCTTTGATAATAAAAGTGAACTGCAAGTTATTATTGATATGCCCCAAGGGGTTACACTAGAGCAAACGGCTAGTGTTGCTAGAGAAATGGGTGAATACTTAAAAACAGTCTCAGAAGTAACTGATTTTGAGACCTATGTGGGGACCTCAGCCCCCTATAACTTTAATGGATTAGTTCGCCACTATTTCTTGCGGTCAGGAAGTAATATGGCGGATATTCAGGTGAATTTTGTAGCGAAAGATCAAAGAAAAGACCAAAGCCATGAAATCGCCAAGAGGCTTAGACCCGCGTTAAAAGCCATTGGTGATAAATACGGAGCCAATACTAAAATTGCCGAAATTCCGCCAGGCCCACCTGTTTTGAGTACGCTCGTTGCGGAAGTGTATGGTCCTGATAGCAAGCGGCAGATTGAAATCGCCAATGATATCAAAAAAATATTTAATAAAACAGAAGGTGTAGTCGATGTAGACTGGTATGTAGAGGCCGATCAACCTAAGATCACCTTTGCTGTAGATCAGGAAAAAGCAATGCGCAGTGGTATTAATACCGCTATGATTGCTCAAACAGAGCAAATCGCCCTGCAAGGCATGTCGGCTGGTTTAGTACATTTTGCGAAAGAAAAAGAACCTGTACAATTATTTTTACAAATGCCTCTGAGTCAGCGTGGCAGTCCTCAGTCATTGCAGCAAATTGGTGTGATGTCGAGTAAAAATCACCTCATTTCTCTTTCAGAACTTGTCAAAAAACAAGAGACGATAGAAGAAAAAACGATCTATCACAAAAATTTGAAAAAGGTCACATATGTCATTGGTGATGTGGCTGGTGTGATTGAAAGTCCAGTATATGCTGTACTCAATATGGAGAAAGAAATCGCCAAACTACAACTCCCAGAAGGCTATGAACTTCAGCAATACTCAGCCATCCAGCCTTGGCTAGAAGATAAGTATTCGATGAAGTGGGACGGCGAGTGGCATATTACCTATGAAGTATTTCGGGATATGGGTATGGCTTTTGCCGTGGTGCTTGTACTGATTTATATTCTAGTGGTAGCTTGGTATCGAAGTTTTGTAACTCCACTTGTTATTATGGCTCCTATCCCCTTGACTTTAATTGGAATCTTGCCTGGACACTATCTATTTGGGGCGTTTTTTACAGCTACATCCATGATTGGCTTTATTGCTCTCTCAGGTATTATCGTGCGAAATTCCATTTTATTAGTGGATTTTGTCCAATTAGAATTGGCGAAGAATGGAAATTTGCGAGAGGCACTTTTGGAGGCTGGAGCCGTGCGTTTCATGCCGATCGTCTTAACCGCTGCTGCAGTGGTCGTAGGTTCTTTTGTCATGATTCTAGATCCTATTTTTCAAGGACTCGCCATTGCCATGATGTTTGGCGCTGTAGTTGCCACAGGGCTGACTCTGGTTGCCGTTCCCTTACTTTATTTTGAGATCTATGCACAGCAAGATACGAAAGTCAGAGAGAAAGACTCAGAAAATATAAGAGGTTAGGATATGTATATGGCAGATGGAAAAAGCTAATACTTAGCATGGGTGATTTGGCTGTTGGCAAGAGTTATCATACTGGTTAGTCTCTTCTTAACTTGGACTGTAAGCTCATTCTGACAGGGTTTGTAGGTAGCAATCTGTTGATGCAAGCTTAAGATGAATCTTAGTATTCCATTGTAAAATAGCTAAGACTGTCACACTAATGAATTGTGACAGTCTTAGCTATTTATACTCCTAAAGAGATATTTCTGTTCAATGTTGATCTTTATTACTATCCTTTAAAGTAATATTGAATCCACATAATAACTTCCGATAGTGAAGGATGAGGTGTCATTGTTTCGCCGACACTAATGATGGAGCGGGGGTCTAGATTGCGTATGATTCTGGATTTGCGTAACTCCTTCACTGTAGCTGAGGCAATATGATGATTTACCGGTGTTATTTTTGTTTCACCGACATTCATAAGGTTCACAAAGGGTTGTAGTAAGATAGAGGACTGTGGTCCTATTATATGAATACCCAAGAGGAAACTTGTTTTTTTATCTACGACAATTTTTACAAATCCATCTTGTTCATCGCCTGGGTTAAAGCCTAAGGCAAAACCTTTGGCTGTTGAGGAATAATAGTGCTTGGCTGTTGCTGTTTCATACCCTGCTTGAATTGCCTGCTGCTCTGTCAGCCCGACATGAGCAATCTGCGGAAAGGTATAGGTAACGAAAGGTACGATATCATAACGGGCCCAACGCCAGTCATCAGGCTGATGACCGCTAAATAAGTTGTGGGCGACGATATCGGCTTCATAATTTGCTTTATGGCGAAATGAAGCTTCGCCATTCACATCGCCAAATGCCCAAATGCCGCTTACACTGGTTTCCAAAAATTCATTCGTAACAATCCAGTTGTGGCTGTCTGTTTCGATTGACGTATTTTCCAGATGCAAAGTATCGGTATTGGGCTGTATGCCAGCGGAAATCATTATTTCTTCAGCACAAACTTCGGTACGTTCATTAGTTGATTTATCCACTAACGTCAATACTTTTTCACCATTTTCTACCCGTACAGTAGTTGGCTTTTTGTTTAATAATACATGAATACCGTTCTTACGCAATCCTCTTAACAGTTGAGCCGAGATTTCTTCATCCTCTTTAGGGGTGAGGCGTACATTATGCTGAACCAGTGTGACTTTTGTGCCAGCTGCAGCAAATATATGGGCAAACTCAGTCCCAATTGGACCACCTCCCATAATAATAAGGCTTTTAAATGGTTCCTTCGGATATTTTTCGCCGAAGAACGTTTCAGAGGTGAGGTATCCAGTTTGTTCCAAACCATCAATGTGTGGTACTTTGGGGCGTCCTCCTACAGCAATGAAAATCTTATCGGCTGTAAATTCTTCAGATACTGTACCATCATTCATTGTTACCTGCAGGATTTTTTCCCCAGTAAAATAGCCAACACCTTGGTAGACGTCCAAATTATTTGCCGCTTGATAATAGGCTAATATATTGCTACTTTCATCAATCTTTTGCCATACACGCTGTGAAACAATCTCCCAATTCATGCGGGCTGGAGAAACTTCTACTCCGATTTTTGGTAGCTCTTCAATTTCTCTTATATAGTCTGCCGCTGTTGCCATTACTTTTGTAGGAATACAACCACGTGTTAAACATGTTCCGCCAAATCGTCCTTTTTCGATATGAGCGCATTTTAATCCTTGGCTTAGCGCTGCATCCAAGACAATATTTGCCGAACCACTACCAATCACTACTACATCATATTTTTTCAAGATCACTATCATTCCTTTCACTGTGCTCAAGGCACAGCATTCCTATAAAGTTTTTTAGAAGAGACCAGTGCTAACGGTAGAGAGTGATTATCTAATCATCACAGAATTCATACAAATCCGAGGAAAGAATATAATCTAATTCTTCTTCATTCTTTTTTTTAGTTTGTGTAAAAACAAATCCAAATATGTCAAGGTTAGGATTATTCACTTTGCGAAGTTCTAGGACACTTTCAAAGGAATTATATAGTTTAGCATAATTAAATGCTGAGCAGGGAATAGATTTATCCGGTTTATCTAGTAGAATTAAACTATATAGTATATTCTCTTTCCCTTTCAATAGTTCTGAAAAATCAGGTTCTTTGTTTTGTA
Source organism: uncultured bacterium (assembly GCA_964292325.1). Classification (GTDB taxonomy): domain Bacteria; phylum Bacillota; class Negativicutes; order DSM-13327; family DSM-13327; genus CTSoil-075. The sequence continues at coordinate 42,540 of CAXYVG010000022.1, forward strand.
AAAAGTATTCTATCGTTCGAATTCCATATGCATAGTAAGCAACATCTGTACAAGAGAGACCAGCAAAGCGCATAGGGTTAAATTCAATGGGACAGATTACATTTCCATCGACTCGTACTTCAACATGCATAGGAAAATTTTTTAATTGTAAAAATTGATTTGCATCAGTCAAAAACAATTCAAATTTCTGCTTGAATTGTTCAATAATTTCTTTACTTGTATAATACACCCTATCACTTACATCAGTGTTAGAAGCAAATTTATGAGTAAAAATATTCAGAATTACAGGCTTTCCATTATCGTTATAATATGCGTCTATTGCATACTCTGTTCCTGAAATATACTGCTCAAGAATAAATTTAGAATCGCCAATTACTGAATTGGGAAAATTTGTTTTCCAATTCAGTTTGCTTCTTTTTATATCTAAAAGTGCAGCTTCTAGGTCTTGACTATTATAGATTGTATATACCCCTAAACTTAGAAAACCAATTGCGGGCTTCAAAATAAAAGGGGGGCTAAATTTTTCGAAATCGATTTCATCCAATTCGTCCTCTGTAACTTCTTTATATAAGAAATCAGGATACATTGGACGTAGTAATTCTCTGAATTTAAACTTGTCTTTTAGAACACTTATCTTTTCAATAATTTCATGGTTAGACAAGTTATTATATATCCAATCCAAAGCATTTTCCGATGTAGTATAGATCTTTCCATTCAGTTCATATTCTGCTTTCATCTGAGAATCGGTCAACAAATTTAGTCGATAGCGTTTCGCCGATTCTCTTGCAAAGTCATTGGCTAATACGGGTATGTTATGCTGGCTTAAATACTCTAACATCAAATCTGAAATATATGGTTTTTCTAATATAACCATTGTTTCAACTCCTAACAAATTTATTGGGTTTTCACCAATCAAATAAGCAAAACGTACGCTAAGGACTAAAACTGTAAAAGCGTCTTTCAATTATATATTAGTTATATTCGATTGTTAGTCCGACCGTTGTTTCATGTAAGTTACCTAGCTGTGCCAAGGCAATGCGTGAAGGTTGATCTGTACAGTGGCAGGCATAGAGTTGTTGAACATTGGCTTGCTTTAGGTAGTCAATGGTGCTGCTGAGCTGCTTTATTGGAGGTTTGCGCAAATGGAGTCCGCCGATAATGCTTAGCACACGATCGTCTTGGCAAATTTTCTTGGCTTGTTCCACAATATTGCAGATACCAGAATGTGAGCAGCCAGTGATAATGACAAGACCTTGACTGGATTTATAGGCAAGAGCCGTATCATCCTCCATGGAGTCAGGGGTTGCGATACCATTTTTAATAATCTGGCCGATAGTATGGTTTCCCTCGTATGAAAATTTACGTTCTATTTCACCTAAGAATACTAGTTTATCGGTAATCCATACAGGGTTCTTACTCTTATGAATTGAGAAGAAATCAATGAGCTCTGATTCAGCTATATTGCAACCCATCTCTTTGCTGTCCCTTGTTCGCTGATTAAAAGAGAGTGGATGAGTTAATAAAATAGGTTTTATAGTAGGGAGGGGAGTATTTACACTTCGGTACATAGCAAGTAGGTGTTTAAGGCCCCAGGTATGATCATAATGCCCATGGGATAATACGATGTATCCTGCTTTAGATAAATCAATGCCAAGTTTATTTGCATTTTCCAGAAATAAAGCGGAGCAACCAGTGTCAAATAAAATGTTGGTTGACTGATCTTCGATATAGAGGGAAAAACCGGCTTCAGCTTTGAGATCACGTGTATTGGTAGTATTATCGACGAGGACAGTTAATCGCATAGAAAGAACCTCCTTTAGGTGATCAGCGACCACAAAAACAAATCCTAGGTAAATCAAATAATTTAGCTAGACCTGCTGCGGTCACGCCATAATAAATTACAGGTTTTCCTTGTTGTAATTCGAGGTACGTATCATTTACCAAGACACTGCCAGTAGAGAGAATAATATCTGCCCACCGGGCATGTTCTGCATTGCGGACTGCATCATCAATACGCACACCACAACGAACTTGGCCAATATTATCTGGGTTAAGATCTGTGACTCGTAGGTCAAAGGCTGCGTCACTTAGAGCTTGAATAAGGGCCGGTTGCAAGCCGATAAATGTGATTTTAGGTCGACCATAATGTTTCTCAATATATTCAGGTAGTTTTTGAGCACAAATAGAAGGCTCTTCATTTTTGCAGTGGACAGTTGCTTCTACTTGATTTAAACTGCGCATGATCGCATTTAAGGTTGCTACGAATACCGCTCTTCGAAAATTGGTGTCTTGCGGTAGTCGTAGTACATCACCAAGGGTGCCTTCAAATCGGCCAGGTTGATCGGTAAAAGCTTGTCCAACGCCATCGCGAAATCTGGCCTCCATCATGACTTCTTTCCCGTTGAGGAGCGGATAATCGTCTCGATCTGGTTTTCCGATGGCCTCTTCTGGAGTGAGATCGCGTGCTGAGACAATCAGAATTTTTTCGTTTTCATCCCATTTATGGGTTGCTGCTAGTTGGGTAAGTTTGGCTCTGGCTTCTTCTAATAGTGTCATGTAAACCTCCATTTCATATAGTCTTATCTTTATAGTGTTTTACTGGTTTGTT
>CAXYVG010000023.1:0-43491 GCA_964292325.1 uncultured bacterium
TGTCTGTTCATTTTTGGTGCTAATGAATAGGAAACATCTAAACCTTAATCAAATTCCTTCATTTTAAAAAACAAATCAGTTTTTAGAGTGGTTTGCACTCTTGGGGATAACTCAAGAGTGAATTATGAAATTCTCTCAATTAAAAAAACAAGAAGACGAATTCAATCGTCTTCTTGTTTTTTTTTAGTAAAAGTATTGAAATGAAGTTTTTTTAGCATTAGGGTTCATATCCCATGATGGTGGTGGCTCAGTTACCTGTTTTCCTTTGTCAAGAAACAGCACTTCACTACCTAATGCTTTTGCTTCTTCAGGTGAATGAGTGACAAGGATAAATGGGATATTCCAGATGGCTTGTAGCTTTTTTAACTCATCTTGTAATTCATAACGACTTTGTGCATCAAGAGCTGATAAGGGTTCGTCTAATAATAGTATTTGTGGTTCTGCCATCAGCGCGCGAGCCATCGCGACTCGTTGCTTTTCGCCGCCTGAGAGTTGCTTTATAGAACGAGACGGTAAATGCTTTATTTTTAATAACGTGATCAGCTTTTCATAGAGATCATTGGTTTGTTGGTTGTTATTTTTTACTCCATACCAAATATTATGCTGCACATTCATATGAGGAAATAAGGCAAAGTCTTGAAACATATAACTGACATTTCTGATTCGAGGAGGCAGGTAAGTAGAAGATTGAGAACAGTAAAAGACTTTATCATTGGATATAATAGTACCTTCATCTGGCTTTAGTAGACCTGCAATACAGCGCAGTATTGTTGTTTTACCGCAGCCCGAAGAACCAAATAAAACAAGGGTTTTATTTTCGACAGTAAAGGAAATATCGAGAGTAAAGTCGGATAATTTTTTTTTGATATCTACAGTTAACATTCGAATATTCCTCCTTGCCTACAGGGTAATTAGTGAGTCCTTTCCTTCCAATGATTTAAACCAAAAATAATCGAGAAAGTGGCTAGACTGATGATGATGACATACATACCTGCTGTAACCAAATCATTTGATTCTGTTGCAAAATAAATTGCCAGCGGGATGGTTTGTGTTTTGCCAGGGATATTGCCAGCAATCATAATGGTAGCACCAAATTCGCCGAGGGTTCTTGCAAAGGATAAGACTAAACCTGATACCAGGCCTGGCCAAGATAATGGAATGGTTACTGTCCAAAATACTCGCCATTCTGTCGCACCTAGCGTACGAGCTGCATCTTCTAATGTTTTATCAATGCCTTCAAAAGCGGCCTTGGTACTTTGGTACATTAACGGGAAGGATACAACCGTACCAGCAAGAACAGCAGCTGATTGGGTAAAAATAAGTTGTATATCAAAGTATTTTTTTAATAAGATACCAACCGGTCCTTGGTTGCCGATTAATAGCAATAGCAAAAAACCAATGACAACAGGAGGTAGGACTAAGGGAAGGGTAAATAAGGCTTCCATAGCTGCTTTTCCAGGAAAATCCATGCTTCTCATCATATAAGCGGAGAATATGCCGAGGAAAAATACAAATAGTACTGAAATAGATGCAACTTTAATCGATAATATCACTGGTTGCCATTCAAACATAACAATCACCTGCGTCATCCTGTATATTTATCTGATCGCTGTTATTTACTCATAGTAAAACCATATTTTTCAAAAATGGTTTTACATTCAGGAGTTGTTAGATAGTTAAGAAAGTCTTCAGCGGCTTTTGGTTGTTTTGTTGCTGACAAAATAGCGATTGGATATAGAATTGGCTGGTGAGATCCTTCTGGTGCAGTTGCTGCAATCGTTACCTTGTCACTTGAGGCCGCATCTGTTTTATAGACAATACCAGCTTCGACATTACCAGTTTCTACATAGGTTAAAACGGTACGGACATCTTTAGCTAGAACTGCTTTATTTTGCACTTTATCCCAAATACCTAGATGTTTAAGTACCTCTTGGGCATATTGACCAGCAGGTACTGTAGTTGTTTCACCAATGCCTATTTTCTGAAATTCATTTTTGGCTAAATCTTCATAACGAGTGATACTGTTTGTTGATGATTTTGGTACGACAATGACTAATTTATTTTCCACCATATTTTTACGTGTAGATTTATTAATCAAGTTTTTAGCTTCTAAGCCATTCATTTGTTTAGGCGATGCGGAAAAGAAAATATCAGCGGGAGCTCCTTGTTCAATTTGTTTTTGTAAAGAGCCTGATGATCCAAGGTTATAGGATAATTTAATATTAGGATTTTTAGCTTCATAATTTTTTTGAATTTCTATAAGGACATCTTTAAGACTAGCGGCAGCCGATATATTCAGTTCAATTTTTTGTGGTGGTGTAGGCGGCGTAGTTGATTTTTGATTGCTACAACCTGTAATTAAGGCCATACTGAATAGGGCAATCATTAAGCACAATAATAATCGATTTTTCATGTTATTTGCCTCCATATTTTTTGTATTACAGCACTAATTCCTAAAAAAATCAACTAATATAGCTCATTGAACTAGATTAGTTGATACGTCTTTGTACCATATTTTAAGATGAAATATGTTGGAGTCGTTTTTTAGGAAGAGAGCTTGTTATTAACTAAAATACTACAAAACTGAACTAGAGTCAATAAAAATACCATCGATTTTACATTAAAAAAATTGACCTAAACTGTCAAAGCCAATCTATCATTAAGTTTAGTTAGAATTAGTTCTGTTAAGTTAAGGCATTAGACTTCAGCAACGATGTCGCCCATTTTTGATATATCATACCCACCCATGCCAGCTATTTCTTTGCGAAATTCAGCAGAACGTAGTACGGATAACAGTGTTTGAAAGTGAGGTTTATCTAAGTCATGGCGGAGCATTACTAAATCATATCGTTCTTTTTGTAATGGAATGAATTCAATATCTTTTACCTGCATTGCCGCTTTCTCTATTCCTAATCCTACATCCGCCTCGCCACGAGCAACGCAACTGGCAATCGCTAGATGACTTGTTTCTTCATGATTATAGTGTAGGATTTCTCTAGGATCAATATTTAGCTTTCGTAGTTTTTCATCAAGAAGAACGCGGGCGCCTGAACCGCGTTCGCGATTCACAAGGCGGATATTAGGTTTCGTTAAATCAGTCCAGTCTTTTATATTTAGAGGGTTGCCGGCTGCTACATAAAAACCTTCTTGGCGATACACTAAATTAATAATGAGTGCTCTTTGGCCAGGAAGTAAGCGACGAACATAAGGTGTATTATATTCTCCTGTATCACCGTCCCAGAGGTGAGTGGTTATCAAATTTGCGGTACCGCGATATAATGCAATCAAACCATCCATGCTACCATTATAGGAACGTAAAAAACGAAGGTGGGGCATGTTTTTTTCTAAATGCCGTGTCAATACGTCAAGGGCTGCATCTTGCCCGTAAATGATCAAACCTTCTTGCTCAGCACTTTGGGAAGTTGTATTTTGGTTAGTAGGAGATGATATAATTTGGCTAGGCCCTTTTGCATTTTTCATATAGATATCTAGGTCCGCTGCTTCTATACGCAGTTTGCGTCCAATGTGATAGGCGGTCAAATCGCCACGTTTAATAAATTCATAAACAGTAAAACGTGAAATTTTAAGTATTTTTGCTACTTCTTCGGGTGTATAGGATATAGTGTCAGACATTTATTATCACCTCAACGATACTTGTTCTATAATGTACAGCATATCTTATTTTGACCAGTTTCACAATAAATTATCGCATCAAACGCATGCCGTTGGCAATTACAATTAATGCAGCGCCAGTATCGGCGAAAACAGCCATCCATAGATTAGCGGCTCCAGCGAAGGTGGCAATCACAAATAATATTTTAATGATAACAGAAAAAGCAATATTTTGTTTAATGATTCGTAGTGTTTTTGTACTGAGTGTAATGAGGGAGGATAATTTATTTAGATCGTCATTCATTAATGCAATATTAGCTGTTTCTAGTGCTGTATCTGAGCCAGTAGTGCCCATGGCGATGCCGATACTGGCTACCGCTAGCGCTGGAGCATCATTTACTCCATCACCAATCATAGCAACGCTTTCATAACGATTGGTAAGCTTTGTAATCGTAGCTGCTTTATCCTGTGGTAAAAGCTCACTATATACGGCGTCTAGTCCTAACTCGGTGCCAATCCTTTGGGCGGTATGTTGATTGTCTCCGGTTAACATAACAATAGTATGAATACCAGCGGTGCGTAGTTTCTGTATTGCTGAGATACTGTTTTCTCGTATGGTATCCGCTATCGCAATGATGCCATACAGAATGGTGGAAGTACCGACGAGAATGACCGTTTTACCTTGTTGTTCAAAAGCTGTGATCATGTCGCTAGGGATGGATGTGACGTTTAATTCTGTAAATAAACGCGTGTTGCCAATATACAGAGTCTGCCCGTCGATAGCAGCTGTAGCCCCTTTACTTACCAAGGCTTTAAAGTTGGTTATAGGTTTTAATTCTAGAGGATTTACTTTATTAACAATCGCATGAGCGATCGGATGCTCAGAGTATTTTTCTATACTGGCGGCTAGGACTAAAATATCATGACTATTCATTGTTTGTAATGGAATGATATCGGTAACGGTAGGTTGTCCATAGGTTAAGGTTCCTGTTTTATCAATCGCGATGGCTTTGATTCTACTCATTTGTTCCAGATATACGCCGCCTTTGATCAGAATACCTTGGCGTGAGGCATTGCCAATGGCAGCAACAATCGATACAGGCGTTGAAATAACGAGTGCACAGGGGCAAGAAATAACGAGTAAGATTAAACCACGATAAAACCATGTTTCAAAAGATTGATTAAAAAATAACCAAGGAATGGTAATCAGAGCAATGGTTCCGATGATGACAAAAGGTGTATAGTATTTGGCAAAGATATCAACAAATTGCTGCATCGGTGCTTTCGTTGCCTGGGCTTCTTCTACCATGTGGATAATTTTAGCTAGCGTTGAGTCTGTGGATAGTCTAGTTACGGTTATTTCTAGGAGACCTTGTTCATTCAGTGTCCCTGCATAGACGATATCGCCTACATTCTTTTCGATTGGCATTGATTCGCCGGTGATTGCAGCTTGATTGACGGCAGAGAGCCCGCTGATTACAGTGCCGTCCATTGCAATGCGTTCCCCTGGTTTTACTAAGATGATATCGCCAATCAGAATTTCTTCGATCGGCAAGCGTTGTTCCTGATCATTACGTTTAACTAGGGCTTCGTGTGGAGAGAGTTGCATCATACTGCGAAGTGATTTTCTGGTTTTATCCATGGTATAACCTTGTAGTGCGTTGCCTACCGAAAATAAAAAGACTACAGTAGCGCTCTCGCCCCATTGACCAATGACTGCGGCGCCGATTGCTGCAATTGTCATTAAAAAATTACTGTCAAGTGTGTAGGAACGTAGGCTATATAAACCGCTTTTGGCAACATAATAACCCCCCGTGATTATGGTTATAATATAAAGAGGAAGGATAGCTGATTCATAATGCCCAGACCATTCAAGAACAGTGGCGAATAATAAGACAATACCAGAGATTATCGTAGTGATTGCTTTACTATTATGCCACCAACTTTTTTGTTCTTGACTCGAAACTTCATCTGTGATGATTTGGTAGCCTGATTGGTTAATGCTTTTTACAATGTCGGTAGCAGGATTAGTATGGGTGACAGTCAGTTTACCTGCTCCAAAATTGATGGTAGCTGAAACGACTCCAGAAACAGCTAATAGTTTTTTTTCGAGCTTCGCGGCGCAGTCAGCGCAGTCTAGTCCTGCGAGCATGTAAATACTGGTTATTGGTGATTGATTTATGCTCATTATTTTCGCCTCCTAACGATGTTTGATATGCTCAAGACCTTGGTGCATTAGGGAAAGGACATGGCTGTCATCAAGAGAATACCAAGCAGATTTTCCCTCTTTACGATATTTGACTAATCTAGCGCTACGTAGCAGTCTTAGTTGATGTGAAACTGCTGATTGCCCCATATCAATGGCTGCGGCAATATCACATACGCACATTTCGTTCTTTGTTAATACATGAAGAATTTTGATTCGGGTTGGGTCGCCTAAGATTTTAAAGGTTTCAGCTAAGCTTATAATGGACTCGGTTTCGGGTAGCTCTGCTCTGGCTAGGCAAATCAGTTGCGGATGTTCGCAGAGTTGTTCACAGGTATCAAAACATGGTTCTTTCATAATGTCACCTCTATATATGAATATGTGTTCATATATAGAGTAACATATATTCATATATTTATCCATAAGGTAGTCAAGTTTTTTATATGTGAAGAAGAAAAAGATATGATATAATCTAAAGAGACTGAAAATATAGAAAGTTAGCTGAGTAGTTCTGTGAGGGGGTTTTCATCATTGTCGTCGAATGGGAAATGGCTATTCGGTTGTTATTGTCATGCGTGTTGGGTGGGCTTATTGGTTATGAGCGAGAGGCGCAGCATAAATCTGCTGGTCTAAGGACGCATATTTTAGTGTCGATTGGCTCGTGTTTGATCATGATACTATCCATTAAGATATATCTTTCGGTACAAGGACTTACGAATGCTGATCCTGCCCGATTGGCAGCCCAAGTTGTTAGTGGTATTGGTTTTTTGGGTGCTGGTAGTATTATCAAAGAAGGACCAACTGTAAAAGGCTTAACGACAGCAGCGAGTTTATGGGTAGTATCAGGTGTGGGATTAGCGATAGGTGCAGGTTATTATATAGAAGCATTGATGAGCACAGGACTAGTTTTTTTGACGTTGACGATTTTGTCTCGGATAGAGAAAAAGGATCATCAATATATTAAGAGAATAACTGTTATGACGGTTGATAGGCCTGGGCAAATAGGGAAAATTGGTTCTGAACTAGGTAAATATGGAATCGGCATTCAAGATATTACGATCGATCAACATAACGATATGTTAATGATCACATTTATAGTAAATATATCTCAAAGTGTGAGGACTAACGATATCACAATCGATATGTTAGGTATTGAAGGCGTTACTTCTGTCAATGTAGATTTATAATGCAGGAATCTGATTGTTTTGCCCAGAGGTAGTGATAAACGGAAATCCTGATCGTTTCTTATTGAACTTGTAGTATCTGATATACTGATAGTATGGTGATTTACTTAGTATAATAGGAGTATGAATTTAAAAGTGAGGTGGGGAAATGGCTTCATTTGATGTTCTCAAAGTGTTAACAAATGGTCATATTATTCCAGCAGCGCGTTGTATGGAAGTTTTCAAAGCAGCATTAGAACATACCATTGTGCCGAGTGTAGTGATTTTATTTGGCGATATCAATACCCTTCCTGTATTAATTGCACAGGCGAAAGAACATAAAAAACGGATTATCTTGCATGTGGATTTGGTTGATGGTATTGGTAAAGATAAAGCTGGTATTCGTTTTTTAGCGAGATTGGGTATCACTGCCATTATTACAACAAAATCTCATTTGTGTAGGTTTGCTCGAGAAGAAGGTATGATTGTGATTCAAAGATTATTTTTAATGGATTCAGATTCACTACGTACAGGGCTCAATCTAGTGCGCAGTTTTAAACCGGATGCGATCGAAATACTTCCTGGATCTGTGTCTGCGAGTGTAGTAGAGGAACTGATTCGCGAAACGGGTATTCCTATTTTAGCGGGTGGTTTAATACGCACTCAAGAAGATGTAGATCATGCGATTGAAAGAGGAATTTCAGCGGTCAGTACGAGTCATCAAGAACTATGGGATACCATTATGATGAAAAAATTAAAAAATTAAAAAAATTCAGTCTTATTAAGCAGGAGTTTATATTCGACATGTAGAAGTATAAGAATAACGAATTAATAACATAGGTTAGCAGAATTAGTAAGCAATAGTGAATAGAGTGAAAGTTTATAGGAAATTAAAATTTTCTATAAACTTAGCAGGAATTTTTAATTTCATGTAGAAGTACTTAGTAAGATGTAATATGCATACTGTGGACTAGAGATAAAGAAAAGTCCGTTTATTCCTCTAATTATGAAATAATAGAGGTTTGAATGGATTTTTCTTTTTTGTCTGATTTTATTGGAAAAAGGTGGTGAAAAAGGGAATAGTAGTAAAGTGGGCGAGGCATTAAAAAATGTAATTTTGAGGAGGATTTTAGACGTATGACAAATTTATTTGGTGAATTTTTTGGGACAATGATTCTTTTAACTTTTGGTTGTGGTGTCGTTGCAAATGTTTTGTTGAAAGATTCTAAAGGCAATGGTGGCGGTTGGATTGTTATCACTGCAGGTTGGGCTTTTGCCGTTTTACTTGGCATCTTTGGTGCGGTTGCTACTGGTGCTCCTCAAGCTGATCTTAACCCAGCAGTTACGATGTTTAAGATGTTTTTGGGTGTTTATACTGTTCCAGAAGCTATCGCTACGATGTGTGCTGAAATGGCAGGCGGTATTGCTGGCGCAACTCTTTGTTGGCTATCATACTTACCACATTGGAAAGCTACTGAAGATCAAGGCTTGAAACTAGCTGTATTTTCAACTGGTCCTGCGATCCGCGATACGATGTCGAATCTACTTTGCGAAATTATTGCTACTGCTTTTCTGTTAGTTGGTATTTTCACTATTTTCAGTAAAGGTGTAGCTGGGACTGCAGGATTTGGTGTAGGCGTTGGTCCTTACATGGTTGCTATGTTAATTTGGGCTCTTGGTTTAAGTTTGGGTGGTCCTACTGGTTATGCACTGAATCCTGCTCGTGACCTTGGTCCTCGTATTGCTCATGCTATTCTTCCTATTGCTGGTAAAGGTAGCTCTGATTGGGGTTATGCTTGGGTTCCAGTGGTTGGTCCAATGATCGGTTCTGCTCTTGCTTTCGTAATTTGTAAAGCTGCTGGTATTGTTTGATAACAATATACAGAAGGTTTTAAAATTAAGTAATGACCTAAATAAAAAGGAGTGACTTTTAAAAATGGGTAAAAAATATGTAATGGCACTTGATGCAGGTACTACTAGTAATCGGGCAATTATTTTTGATCAAGATTCCAATATCATTGCTGTAGCACAAAAAGAGTTTACACAAATTTTCCCTAAGGCTGGTTGGGTAGAACATGATGCGGATGAAATTTGGAGCACACAAATTGAAGTCATGAGACAAGTGGTACAACAAGCTGGAATTAGTGCTTCTGATATTTCTGCGATTGGTATTACAAATCAAAGAGAAACTGCAGTTGTGTGGGATAAAACGACTGGCAGACCAATATACAATGCGATTGTTTGGCAGTCACGTCAGACAATGGATATCTGTAATGAGTTAAAAGCGAAAGGCTATGAAAATGAGTTTAGACAAAAAACAGGTTTAGTCGTAGATGCTTATTTCTCCGGAACAAAAGTAAAATGGATTTTGGACAATGTAGAAGGTGCTCGCGCTAAAGCTGAAAAATGCGAATTGCTTTTTGGTACAATTGATACTTGGCTTATTTGGAAATTGACTGGTGGCAAAGTGCATGTAACGGATTATTCGAATGCATCTCGTACTTTGATGTATAATATTCGTGAACTAAAATGGGATGAAAAACTTCTTGAATATTTAACGGTACCTGCTTGTCTGTTACCTGAAGTTAAATCTTCTAGCGAAGTATATGGTCAAACGGATGTTGCTGTTTTTGGTGCTGCTGTTCCAATTTCTGGAGCTGCTGGTGACCAACAGGCTGCATTATTTGGACAAACTTGCTTTAAACCTGGTATGGCGAAAAATACCTATGGTACAGGTTGCTTTATGCTTATGAATACGGGTGATAACGTATATGAGTCTAAAAATGGTCTATTGACAACCATTGCTTGGGGTATTGATGGCAAAGTGGATTATGCACTGGAAGGAAGTATCTTTGTTGCTGGTTCTGCTGTGCAATGGTTACGTGATGGTTTACGACTAATCGAAGCGGCTGCGGATTCTGAATATGTCGCTAAGAAAGTAACGGATGCTGATGGCGTATATGTAGTGCCTGCTTTTGTTGGTCTTGGTGCTCCATACTGGGATATGAAAGCCCGGGGTGCGATCTTTGGCTTGACTCGTGGTACGACGAAATCTCATCTTGTCCGTGCAACTTTGGATTCGATGGCTTACCAAACAAAAGACGTACTAAGTGCTATGGAAGCTGATTCTAACATTACGTTACAAGCGTTAAAGGTAGATGGCGGCGCTGTTGCTAATAATTTATTAATGCAGTTCCAAGCGGATATTCTAGGTGTTCCTGTTGATCGTCCGAAAATTACAGAAACGACTGCTTTAGGAGCAGCTTATCTAGCAGGTTTGGCTGTTGGCGTATGGAAAACGAAAGAAGATTTGGTCAGTACTTGGCAACTAGATAATCGTTTTGAACCTACTATGGATGCTGCGCAAAGTGAAAAACTTTATAAAGGCTGGCAAAAAGCGGTTAAACGTTCCATGGATTGGGAAGATTAGTCATAAACTATATACATTAAGAAAATGATAGCCATATTGTGAGTCTGCCGTGTATGGGCTATAGGGCATCGCTTGCGTCCTTCGTAAAGCCGCTCAACCCTATAGCCCATCCACGACGATTGCCATGAAGCTGATCTGGTAATCTATATAGTTAATTGTATAAACTAAGGGCTGAGATAAGAGATCCCTTTGTGTTCGGTGAAACGAGTACAAGGGGGTTTTCTGTCTAATTATAGACTATCTTTGATGTCGAGATGTCATATTATAGAAGGAGTTTTGAAATGCAAAAAGCGACAGTTGTTGTAATTGGCGGCGGTGCCACAGGAGTCGGTATTCTTCGAGATTTGTGCATGCGAGGCGTAGATGCCATTCTCGTTGAACAGCAAGATCTAGCTTATGGCACGAGTTCGAGGTATCATGGACTTTTGCATAGCGGTGGACGTTATGCAGTGAAAGATGCAGAAGCTGGTAAGGAATGTATTGAAGAAAATACGATTTTGCGAAAAATTGGTAGGCATTGTGTGGAGCAAACCGAAGGCTTTTTTGCTCGGACTCATTTGGATGATGAATCCTTTGAACCTAAATGGTTAGAAGCGTGTGCGAAAGTGGGGATCCCGGCTATTCCGATTTCGGTAGCGGAAGCTCGTCGTTTAGAGCCTAATCTCAGTGCAAAAATAAAGTCTGTTTATCGCGTACCGGATGCTGCCATTGATGGTTTTCGGATGGTGTGGCAAAATGTAGCTTCTGCACGCAAATATGGTGGCAGAGTCATGACGTATACTACAGTTATTGGTATTGAACATAGCAATAATCAGATCGTAGGTATGAAAGTTCGTAATACATTGACAGGGGAAATTAGTCATATTGCCTGTGATTTTATTGTAAGTGCCGTAGGTTCTTGGGCTGGACAGGTTGCAGCTCTTGCAGGGATTACAGTAAATGTTCAGCCTGATAGAGGTACACTAATTGCTTTCAATCATCGTATTACTAGCCGTATTATCAATCGACTACGCCCTGCATCAGATGGTGATATTTTTGTACCTCATGGCTCCATTACCATTTTGGGGACAACTTCGGCATCGGTTAAAAATCCGGAAGATAACGTTCCAAATGCGAAAGAAGTAATGGAACTATTAAATATTGGTGAAGCGTTATTCGAAGATATCAGAAGTTATCGTATGCTTAGAGCTTTTGCTGGTACTCGTCCTTTATATAGCGCTGATCCTAATGCAAAAGGACGCGGGGCGTCTCGTGGCTTTGTTACTCTTGATCATGCTCATGATGGTCTAAAAGGCTTTATCAGCGTTGTCGGTGGTAAGTTTACGACGTATCGTTTGATGGCTGAAAAAGTAACAGACCTTGTTTGTGAGTATTTGAATGTAAAAACACCTTGTCGTACTGCGATAGAACCATTGGTAGATGATGCTTCTCCTGAACTAATGGCGAAGGCGCGTAAGTGTTTCCCAGCCTATAGCGCTGATTTGGCGGCTTCTCGTTTGGGCTCTGCTGGTCTAGAAAAGGTAGTAAAGCGTATCGAGGAAAAACCTGATACAAGGCAACTCGTTTGTGAGTGCGAAAATGTTACGATGGCCGAAGTGGAAGAAGCTGCAGCAGACAGTACGAGTTTTATGATTAGCGATGTTCGTCGCAAAACTCGCATGGGTATGGGAACATGCCAAGGCGCTTTTTGTACTTTCCGTAGCGTGGGCGCAGTTGATGCAAACAATTTATCATGGGGCAAAGATACGAATGCATTATTTAAAGAATTTTTGCAAGGACGCTGGAAAGGCATCCGTCCAATTCTTTGGGGTAATGTTATGCGGGAAATGGAACTAACACGCGGAATTTACGAAGGAACGTTAAACATAAATGGAGCGATTAATGATGAAGGAAAATGATGTAATTGTGATTGGTGGTGGCCTGGCGGGTCTGATGTCAGCAGCAGTAGCCGCTAAACGTGGTAAAAAGGTCATGATATTATCGCTGGGCGCGGGTACACTAACAATTGGCGGGGGTATTATTGATGTCATCGGATATCTGAATGGCAATGTCCCGGTTAAGACTCCAAAGGAAGGAATCTTGCAAGTTGGGTCTGAACATCCCTATAAAAAAATCGGTCCGTCAGCCATTGCGGAATCCCTCGCTTTTTTCAAAGAAATATGTGAAGAAGAAGGATATCCTTATATTGGAAGTCTGAATGAAATGCAATGGATTCCTACTGCTGCCGGCACATTAAAGCCTACTTGTTTAGTTCCAAAAACTATGAATAGCGATGCGTTAAAAACGGCAGATAAAATTATTGTATTAGGATTTGAGACACTGAAGGATTTTTACCCGCAATTAATTGCCAAGAACTTAAAAAATATACCAGGATTTGCGAATAAAACATATGAAACGAAGATGATCGATCCTGAAATAGCCGATGATCGTGATGTTACAGCTCTTGACGTAGCAAGATGGCTAGATACAGAAGAAGGAATTAAAAGCTGCATAGCAAAAGTTCGCAAAGTGGTTCCTGCTGGTAGTACTGTGATTATTCCGCCGATTCTTGGCACCCGTCCGAATTATGAAGTAGCAGATCGTATGGCGAAATCCCTGCAATGTACATTTGTTGAAACGGCATCTGTACCGCCATCGATTACTGGATTAAGACTACGCACTATGATGCTGAGTTATCTGAGAAAATTAGGTGTACGTATTACGGAACAAGCAACTGTTTCGCGATCTATCATTGAAAATGGTCAGTGCACTGCAGTGGTAACGAGTGGTATCGACCGTGAACGTACCTATTATGCAAAAACATTTATTTTAGCAAATGGCGGTTTTTATGGTGGCGGACTGATTGCCGAACCGGGCCGTGCAATAGAACCAATTTTTAATTTGCCGGTAGTGGCTCCGCCTGATCATGAGCTTTGGGCAAATCCAGCTTTGTTCTCCAATCAACCACAACCTTTTGCAAAAATTGGTTTAGAGGTTGATAACAAAATGCAGGCCCTTGATTGTGATGGCAACGTGATATTGAATAATGTCTTTATTGCGGGACGTAATTTGCGCGGTTATGATTTTTGTTTTGAAAAATCAGGTAACGGTGTAGCTGTTGCATCAGGTTATCAAGCGGCAATGTCAGTGTGAGGGGGGATAATAATGACAAAGAAACATCATAATAATCCGGATAGTTGTACTGCTTGTACTGTATGCGTTGCTCATTGCCCAGTTACAGCTGCAACCCGTAAATTTCGTGGTCCTAAGATGGTTGGCCCAGCGCTAGAACGAATGAGATTATCTCATGAAGATGTAGAGCCTTCCTTAGAATATTGTTCAAATTGTAAAAATTGTGATATATCCTGTCCTTCGGGAGTGCCGATTTCAACATTAAATATGTTGGCAAGAGCGAAATATTACAAAACCAGAAAACAGAGTTTGCGCGATAATATTTTGTCTCATGGTGAAAAGGCAGCAAAAATGGTCTCAATGATGCCTTTTGGTGCTGCAATTGCTAATTTTGGTATGTCAATGAGTCGCGGTATGATGAAAAAAATTGGTATTTCGGATAAAGCTCCAATGCCGACTTATGCATCAACATCATTTATTAAGCAATTTAAAGCATTCAAACAACAAAGTTATTCCAATAAAGTGGTATTTTATCCTGGTTGTTTTATCAATTATAACGATCCGCAAGTCGGAATGGATTTCGTTGCTGTTATGCAAGCCAATCAATATGAAGTGATTGTAGAAGAAGACTTAGTTTGCTGCGGTTCTCCACTTGTTGTCAATGGATTCTTAGATGAAGCGGAAGAAAATGCACGTAAAAATATTGCAATCCTTAAAAAATGGACGGATAAAGGATATCCAATTATCACTTGTTGTACGAGTTGTGGCTTGATGCTCAAACAAGAATATCAAGAGTTATTTGATATTCCAGGCGTTCAAGAATATGCAAAACATTTATATGATGCAGGTGAGTTTTTGCTTACTCTTCATGATGAAGGGCGGCTAAACACTAACTTTGGGACATTAAATGAAAAGTATATTTACCATGCTCCTTGTCATTTAAGGGCGCAAGGTATGGGCTTGCCGGGACTTGATTTATTGTCTCTAATTCCAGGTCTTGCTGTAGAAAATGCCGATGCTGGTTGTTGTGGTATTTCGGGGAATTATGGATTTAAAGAAGATAAGTATGATATTTCGATGGCAATTGGTTCTTCATTATTCAAAAAAATTAAAGAAAGCGGTCTTGATACGGCGGTATCTGAATGTGGAACTTGCCGCTTACAAATTGGACATGGTGCGAAAGTGAAAACGTTGCATCCCATGACACTAGTACGCCGGTCTTATCAAAATTTTAAATAGTCTGCCGCGGCTGGGCTATAAAACTCCTATAGCCTAGCCACGACGATTGCTATAAAAGTAATGTCAATATTATATTTAAAAAAAGTAAAAGTCGTTGAACTTTAGTATAAAGTTTATGATATAATTAGAATTATACCTTATAGGAATGATTCTTATAGAGAAATGCCCTGAATGATAAAATAATGTGGAAAGAGAGTGTGGATGTAACGAGATGATTAAAAAAACGAAAATTATCTGTACAATGGGTCCTACAACTACGAAACCGGGTGTCATGGAAAAAATGATAGAAGCCGGCATGAATGTAGCTCGATTTAATTTTTCCCATGGTGATCATGCTGAACATAGTGAACGCATTAAGATGATTCGCGCTGCGTCTGAAAAAACAAAAAAGCCGATCGCGATTCTTTTGGATACGAAAGGTCCAGAAATGCGTTTAGGTAATTTTGTTGAAGGTAAAGTTACGATTGAACAAGGGCAAAAATTCATTTTGACTTCAAGAGATGTAGAAGGAACGAAAGAAATTTGCTCTGTAAATCATAAACATTTACCACAAGAAGTAGTAGCAGGGAATCAAATCCTTTTAGCTGATGGTTTGGTATGTCTGCATGTTGATTCTGTTGAAGGGGATAATATTTATACAACTGTACAAAATACTGGTGTTATCGGTAATCGAAAACGTGTAGCAGCTCCAGGTGTATCTGTGAACTTGCCACCATTATCTGAACAAGATGTGAAAGATGTATTATTTGCTGCTAAAGATGGTATGGACTTTATTGCTGCTTCCTTTATTCAACGCGCTGCCGACGTTTTGGCGATTCGCAAATTACTAGAAGAACAAAATTCGGATATACATATTATTTCTAAAATCGAGAATGCAGAAGGCGTAAAGAATATTGATGAAATCATCAAAGTTTCTGATGGTATTATGGTAGCTCGTGGTGATCTAGGTGTAGAAATCCCTACCGAAGAAGTACCATTGGTACAAAAAATGATTATTGAAAAATGTAATCGATTAGGTAAACCTGTTATTACTGCCACGCAAATGTTAGAGTCTATGATTAACAACCCAAGACCAACACGCGCTGAAGCAAGTGATGTAGCGAATGCGATTATGGATGGTACGGATGCGGTTATGCTGAGTGGTGAAACTGCAAATGGTGATTATCCAGTAGAAGCAGTAGAAATTATGGCTAAAATTGCAATTCGTACAGAACAAGCGTTAAAATATAGTGAAATGTTACATGGCAAGGGCGTTTTGAGCCAACATACTACAACCGAAGCAATTAGTCATGCTACTGTGCAAGTGGCTCATGAACTAAATGCTGCTGCTATTATTACGGATACTCAATCCGGCTATGCTGCGAGAATGGTATCTAAGTATCGTCCATTTGCTCATATTGTAGCGGTAACGCCACATGAACGTACTATTCGTAAAATGCTTGTTATGTGGGGTGTACAACCAGTACTGCGTGCTATGGCAAAAAATAGTGATGAAATGGTTGAACATGCCATTACAAGTTCCATCGCTTCCGGTATTGTAAAAGAAGGTGACCTTGTTGTTCTTACTGCTGGTGTTAATGCAGGGGAAACTGGTACAACCAATATGATTCGCGTACATGTGATTGGTAATGTCTTATTGCGTGGCGTAGGTATTGGTCAAACGGCTATCACCGGAAAAGTTTGTGTTGCTCATTCGATAACGGATGTGGAAGAAAACTTTAAGGATGGAGATATCTTAGTTATCGCATGTATTGATGAACAAACAGCCCGATATGCTGCGAAAGCATCCGCGATTATTGCCGAAGAAGGTGGACTTACATCTCATGCTGCGATTGTAGGTATTAGTTATGGTATGCCTGTAATTGTTGGTGTGGATGGTGCTACTGAGTGTTTGACAAATGGCATGACGATCACGGTAGATGCAAAACGTGGTTTGGTATATAATGGAGCAACGAATGCACGTTAATTTCATAAAATATGCTAAATAAATAGTTAAAATATTAAAAAAATTTTTATGGAAGTAGCAGGAATTCACTACTATATGGCGAAATGTTCTAAGTATAGATATTATTTATATTTTTTTTATAAGTATGGGACAATATATGCACCGCATGGTCAATAAGTGTCCCAGGAGAAACAAATGTGGAAAAAAATTGCTAGTCTTCACCGAAAAATTGCACCTGAATTGATTGCAGTTATTGAACAGCGATATGAAATTTTAAGAAATATTCAATATTCTGAGCCTATCGGACGTAGAGCTCTGGCGACAGAATTAGGGCAAAGCGAGAGAGTGATAAGGGCTCAGGTAGATTTCTTGAAAAATGCCGGTTTAGTGGAATTCACGCCAATTGGTATGACAATCACAACCGAAGGTCAGTTGATGCAGAGTAACTTGTCCGAATACATTAAGCTCTTGCATGGACTTACGATGCTTGAAACCGAATTGTCAGAGAAACTAGGAATAAAACAAGTCATTATTGTTCCTGGTGATAGTGAAATCAATCCGATGATAGCAAAAGAACTCGGACGTACTACTGCGAATCTGTTAGCCCAATATCTAAATGATCGAAATATGATTGTTGCAGTCAGTGGCGGAACGGTCATGGCGAATGTAGCGGAGGCTATTCATTTCACTCAACCAACGGTGACAGTTGTGCCCGTGCGTGGCGGACTTGGTACACAGGTTGAATATCAGGCCAATACGGTTGCCGCTATTATGGCAACGAAGCTTGGTGGAAAGTACCGCATGCTACATGTACCGGATGGCGTCAGTGAAGAAATGATCAGTGCGATCTACGCTGACAATAGTAATATTCTTAGTGTGACAGAGATGATAAAAAAGGCTGATGTTTTGATACATGGTATTGGTCAGGCTCAGGTAATGGCAGTCAGGCGAGGTTGTGATGATGAATTTGTTGCTCAATTGATTAGCAGTGGGGCAGTGGGGGAAGCATTAGGTCACTACTGCACACTAACAGGCAAAAATATTTATATCACAAGTAGTGTAGGGTTACAACTGAATGATTTAGCAGATATTGGTCTGGTTATCGCTGTAGCTGGAGGCCGGAAAAAGGCGGAAGCTATTGTTGGTGTTATCAGTGCTGGCGGACAAGATGTACTAATTACAGATGAGTCTGCTGCTAGAGCCATTCAGAGTATCATATAAATCTTGGCAAGTTGCCAAAAATAAAAAATATATATTTTAGGGGGTATTTTTAATAATGGCAGTAAAAGTAGCGATCAATGGTTTTGGACGTATTGGACGTCTTGCATTTAGACAAATGTTTGGGGCAGAAGGATATGATGTTGTTGCAATCAATGACTTAACAAGTCCTAAAATGCTTGCACATTTATTAAAGTATGATTCAGCTCAAGGTAGATATGCTTTAGGTGATACAGTAGTTGCAGGTGAAGATTCTATTACTGTTGATGGTAAAGAAATCAAAATTTATAAAGAGGCTAAACCAGAAAATTTACCTTGGGGCAAACTGGATGTAGACGTTGTTCTTGAATGCACAGGTTTCTTTGCTTCCAAAGAAAAAGCTTCTGCACATATTACAGCAGGTGCTAAAAAAGTTGTTATTTCTGCTCCAGCAGGAGATGACCTTCCTACAGTTGTTTATAACGTAAATCATCAAATATTAAAAGCTAGCGATACTGTTATTTCAGCAGCTTCTTGCACTACAAACTGCTTAGCTCCTATGGCTCAAACACTTCACGCATTGGCTCCTATTAAGAGCGGTATTATGACGACGGTTCATGCTTATACTGGAGACCAAATGGTTCTTGACGGCCCACAGAAAAAGGGTGACCTTAGAAGATCTCGTGCCGCCGCAGTTAATATTGTTCCTAACTCTACTGGCGCTGCTAAGGCTATCGGTTTAGTTATTCCTGAATTAAAGGGTAAACTAATCGGTTCAGCACAACGTATTCCAACTCCAACGGGTTCTACTACGATCTTAATATCCGTTGTTGAAGGTACAGTTACAAAAGAACAAGTTAATGCAGCTATGAAAGCAGCAGCTAATGAATCTTATGGTTACACGGAAGAAGAATTGGTGTCTAGTGATATCATTGGTATCAAATTTGGTTCCTTATTTGATGCTACACAAACAATGGTAGCTCCTATCGGTAACGGATTGACACAAGTTCAAACTGTTGCTTGGTATGATAATGAAAATAGCTATACAAGTCAAATGGTTCGTACCATTAAGTACTTTTCCGAACTTGCATAGTTTTTAAGAAACTTATGGCCCGGCCTCTTTGGGCCGGGCAATATTTTTAAGGAGAAACAAAAATGTTGAATAAAAAGTCTATAAAAGACATCGATGTAGCTGGGAAGAAAGTATTTATCCGCGTAGATTATAATGTTCCTATGGACAAAAGTGGCAATATCACAGAAGATACTCGTATTCGTGCCACGTTACCAACTTTAGAATATTTATTATCGCAAAACGCGGCTATTATTATTGCGAGTCATTTAGGACGTCCTAAAGGAGCAGTTGTTGCTGAGTTTTCATTAGCACCTGTAGCAAAAAGACTTTCTACGTTAATTGGCCGTGATATCATAGTAGCTCCTGATTGTGTTGGCCCTGCTGTAGAGAAAATGGCAAAAGATTTGAAACCAGGTCAAATCTTGCTGCTAGAAAATCTTCGCTACCATAAGGAAGAAGAAAAAAATGATCCGGAGTTTTCTAAGCAATTAGCAAGCTTAGCTGATGTTGCCGTAAATGATGCTTTTGGTGTATCTCACCGTGCTCATGCTTCGGTAGAAGGAATTACAAAGTACTTACCAGCGGTAGCCGGACTATTGATGGAAAAAGAAATTATTTTTGTCGGACAAACGGTAGCTAATCCTGTCCATCCTTTTGTAGCAATTATCGGTGGCGCTAAAGTGTCTGATAAGATTGGTGTTATTGAAAATCTACTCAAAAAAGTAGATACGCTCATTATTGGTGGCGGTATGGCCAATACTTTCCTAGCTGCCCAAGGTTATAATATCGGAAAATCTCTGCTAGAAGCAGATAAGGTAGAGCTTGCAAAAACGTTAATTGTTGCGGCAAAAGAACGCGGCGTTAATTTATTATTGCCTACTGATGTAGTAATTGCTGAAAAATTTGCAGCTGATGCGCCAAACAAGGCTGTGGCAGTGGATGCCATTGACAGTGAGTGGATGGCCCTTGACATAGGACCGAATACTGCGAAGGCATATGCAACATCATTAGAAGATGCTAAAACTGTCGTATGGAATGGACCAATGGGTGTATTTGAAATGGATGCTTTTGCAAATGGTACAGAAACGGTAGCCAAAGCAGTCGCAGCTTCAAGTGCAACTAGCATTGTTGGTGGTGGTGATTCGATTGCTGCCCTTGAAAAAACAGGATTATCAAATAAAATTACTCATATTTCTACTGGTGGTGGCGCATCGTTAGAATTCTTGGAAGGTAAAGTTCTTCCAGGTATTGCTGCCCTTGCGGATAAATAAAAAATACACAATAGTGGAGGAGTATAACATATGCGTAAACCAATTATTGCTGGTAACTGGAAACTTCATAATACAAGTAGCCAAGGTGTAGCATTGGTAGAAGAACTTGCTACATTGACAGCTAATAATCAGAAAGTAGATATCGTTGTTTGTCCTACCTTTACAACACTCGCTGCTGTAGCGAATGCATTAGGTGGTACGAATATTCATCTTGGTGCACAAAACATGCATTGGGAAAAGAAAGGTGCTTTCACTGGTGAAGTAACAGCAGAAATGCTAACCGATCTTTGTTGCCAATATGTTATTATTGGTCACTCAGAACGTCGTCAATATTTTGCAGAAACGGATGAAACCGTTAACAAAAAAGTGAAAGCTGCTTTAGAAGCAAACTTAATTCCTATTATGTGTGTGGGTGAATCACTAGAAGAACGCGAAGCTGGTACTACCGAAGTGCTTGTCGGTAAACAAGTACGTGCAGGCCTTGCAGGTTTAGCTGCTGAGCAAGTGGCAAAATTAGTAATTGCTTATGAACCAATCTGGGCGATTGGTACAGGTCGTACTGCGACTTCAGACCAAGCAAATGATGTATGTGCATTTATCCGCCGTACGATCGCTGAAATGTTTGATCAAGCTACTGCGAATAAAACTCGTATACAATATGGTGGTAGCGTCAAGGCCGATAACATTGCAGAATTGATGGGCAAAAGCGATATTGATGGTGCATTAGTTGGTGGCGCAAGTCTTGATGCGGCTGGCTTTAGTAAAATCGTTAATTTTTAGGAGGCGATTTGGTGAGTAAATTGAAGGCACCTATTGCACTTGTGATTTTAGATGGGTGGGGTATGGGCGATGAAAAGGATTTGTACAATGCAGTTGCACAGTCCGAAACACCACATATGAAGCTTTTATCTGAATTGTATCCAACTACTACATTGGCTTGTTCTGGCGAGGCTGTAGGCTTACCAGATGGGCAAATGGGTAATTCGGAAGTAGGACATTTAAATATTGGTGCTGGACGGGTTGTATATCAGGAACTAACCCGTATTACGAAGGCAATTCGCGAGGGTGATTTTTTCACCAATGCAGTGTTAGTAAAGGCAGTTGAGCAAGCAAAGGCCAATGATAGTGCGCTGCATTTAATGGGGCTTTTGTCAGACGGTGGTGTACATAGTCATATCGATCATGTATATGCACTACTGGAACTTGCGAAACGTTATGGACTAACCAAAGTATATGTTCATGCCTTTTTAGATGGACGTGATGTACCGCCTTCTAGTGGTATTCAGTATGTAGCTGCATTAGAAGCTAAAATGGCACAAATCGGTGTTGGTAGTATTGCCACGATTGCTGGTCGTTATTATGCGATGGACCGGGATAAACGCTGGGAACGAGTAGAAGAAGCCTATAATGCTATGGTTTGTCGCCAAGGTCAAAGTGCAGTAAGCGCGACGGACGCAATCAAACAATCCTATGATCTTGGTAAAACAGATGAGTTTGTTGTACCAACTGTGATTGGAGGATGCACGGATTGTGGTATAAAAGCAAATGATAGCGTGATTTTCTTCAATTTCCGTCCAGATCGTGCTAGAGAAATGACTCATGTATTTGTAGATCCTGATTTTAGTGGATTTGAGCGTTGTAACGGTTATTTTCCATTAGAGTTTGTGACAATGACTCAGTATGAGGAAACATTGCCTGCTGCTGTAGCCTACAAGCCACAATATTTAAAAAATACATTGGGTCAAATTTTTGAAAAAGCTGGTTTATCTCAGCTAAGAATAGCAGAAACCGAAAAATACGCTCATGTGACGTTCTTTTTTAATGGTGGCGAAGAAAAACCTTATGTTGGGGAAGAACGGATTCTAGTTGCATCACCGAAAGTTGCGACATATGATATGCAACCAGAAATGAGTGCGATCGAGGTTACGGATAAGCTACTAGCAGAAATTAAAACAGGTAAATTTGATTTAATTATTTTAAATTTTGCTAATAGTGATATGGTAGGTCATACTGGCAAGCTTGATGCAGCGATGAAAGCAGTTAAGACTGTAGATACCTGCGTTGGTCGTGTAGTTGATGCTATGCGTGATCGTGGTGGAATCACGCTGATTACTGCGGATCATGGTAATGCTGAGAGGATGCTTGATCATACTACTGGCGAGCCTTTTACTGCACATACTACCAATGATGTACCCTTTATTTTAGTTTCAGAACAGCATCGCGGTCATGCGCTGCAAAAAGGTATCTTAGCAGATATTACCCCTACGATTTTAACATTAGCGGGCATGGATATCCCTGCTGAGGTTACTGGACAAAGTCTGCTGAAAAAATAAAAATAAAACAAAAGATGGAGGCTAAATCAATGATTATTACTGATGTTTTGGCAAGAGAAGTTATGGATTCTCGTGGTAACCCTACAGTGGAAGTCGATATTACATTAGAAGATGGAACTATGGGGCGCGCAGCTGTTCCTTCTGGTGCTTCGACTGGTCAGCATGAAGCCGTAGAACTTCGTGATGGCGATAAAGCTCGTTATATGGGAAAAGGAGTACTAAAAGCTGTTGATAATGTAAATGATCGCATTGCTCCTGAAATAGTGGGCATGAATGTTTTTGATCAAGTTGGCATTGACAGCGTTATGATCGAACTCGATGGTACTGCTAATAAATCTGTACTTGGTGCAAATGCGATTCTTGGTGTATCCATGGCTGTTGCAAAAGCGGCTGCTACTATGCTTGGACTTCCTTTATATCAATATCTTGGCGGCTTTAATGCCAAAGAACTTCCTGTACCAATGATGAATATCCTCAATGGTGGCGCTCATGCTGACAATAATGTAGATATTCAAGAATTCATGATTATGCCTGTTGGCGCACCTAGTTTTGCTGAAGCACTTCGTATGTGTGCTGAGGTATATCATACATTAAAAAGCGTATTAAAAGGTCTTGGCCTTAATACTGCAATTGGTGATGAAGGTGGATTTGCTCCTAATTTATCTTCTAATGAACAAGCACTAGAAGTCATTGTAGAAGCCATTACAAAAGCTGGTTACAAACCAGGCGAAGATTTTGGCTTAGCTCTTGACGTAGCTGCTAGCGAAATCTACAAAAATGGTAAATATAATCTTGCAGGCGAAGGTGTTATCAAAACTTCCGCTGAAATGGTTGAATTCTATACTCAATTAGTAGCAAAATATCCTATCCTTTCCATCGAAGATGGTATGTCCGAAGATGATTGGGATGGTTGGGCACTTATGACTGAAAAATTAGGCAAAAAGATTCAAATCGTTGGTGATGACTTGTTTGTTACGAACACAGAGCGTTTGGCTCGCGGTATTGAAGCAAAAACAGCCAATTCCATTTTGGTTAAAGTAAACCAAATTGGTACTTTAACTGAAACTTTCGACACCATCGAAATGGCAAAACGTGCTGGTTATACTTGTGTAATCTCTCACCGTTCTGGTGAAACAGAGGATGCTACCATTGCTGATATTGCAGTAGCAGTCAATGCTGGTCAAATTAAAACAGGTGCACCAACTCGTAGTGACCGTGTTGCAAAATACAATCAACTTCTTCGCATTGAAGAAGAATTGAGCACAATTGGTCAGTATAAGGGTCGTAACGTATTTTATAACATGAAATAATGGTCTCCTACTGATAACGCCAGAATGTCAGCAGTTTTGCTGTCATTCTGGCGTTTATTTTTACAAAAAAATGGGAATTATATAATAAAAGTGAGTAAACTAGTGTCAAATTGATTTTGAATATGATACAATAAAAAGAGATGTTTAAGTATAGGGAGGATGTTATTGCTTTGATTATAGTTTTACAAATTGTAGAAGCCATTATTGCGATTGCTTTAATCGCTGTTGTTGTACTTCAGTCTGGTAAAGGCGGAGGATTATCAGGATCGATTGGGGGTGGCGCTGAAAGTGTTTTAGGAGGCAAGAAAAAGGGCCTTGATGAATATTTATCAAAATTAACCATGATTCTTGGAGCTTTATTTGGGATTGTTACGATAGCCTTAGTTAAACTAATGAGTTAGTAGGGAATTTATCTAATCTACAAAAAAATATATAATACAATATCTAGATGTATACATCCTATAGTCAATTGTACGTAAGGACTTTTCATCATATAGTGAGCAGTTTGCTTAACGTAAGGGGGAAAAGAGACATGGATTTATTGTATATTGCGCCACTAGCTGGAATCATAGCGTTGTTATTTGCAGCGTATTTTATGAAAAGTGTACTGAGTGAAGATCCTGGTAATGAAAAAATGCAGGATTTATCTAAGGCCATTTTCGAAGGTGCGATGGCGTATTTAAATCGGCAGTATAAGACGTTAGTTCCTTTTACTGTCGTTATTTTTTTAGTATTATTTTTTGTTGACGGTTATAAATTAGCAGTATCTTTTTTAGTGGGTGCTATTTTTTCTGCGATTGCTGGTTATGTGGGAATGACTTCAACAACCAAGGCCAATGCCCGTACGACACAGGCCGCTCGTCATAGTCTCAATAAAGCTTTGGGTGTTTCTTTTCGGGCTGGGGCTGTTATGGGAATGAGCGTAGTTGGTCTTGCATTACTTGGGGTATCGGTACTATACATACTATTTCGCGATCCTGTTGTTATTAATAGTTTTGCCTTTGGTGCCAGTGCCATTGCGTTTTTTGCACGTATTGGTGGCGGCATTTTTACCAAAGCAGCGGATGTTGGAGCTGATTTGGTAGGTAAAGTAGAAGCGGGTATCCCGGAGGATGATCCTCGGAATCCAGCCGTTATTGCCGATAATGTCGGTGATAACGTTGGGGATACAGCGGGTATGGGGGCGGATCTATTTGAATCCTATGGTGCGACTGCCATTGCTGCGATGCTCATTGGTAATACGCTATATGGTATCAATGGAGTATTATTTCCACTTTTAATCGGAGCTGCCGGTATATTTGCTGCGATTATCAGTACATTTTTAGTACGTACAGGAGAAGATGCAGATCCGCAGGCTGCCTTAAATCGTGGACTGTGGGGAACGAATCTATTGACGGCGATCATGGCCTATTTTCTGTCGAATCATATTTTTGGCGAACAAATAGGCTTTGGCATATTTATTGCGATTGTTGCAGGTCTAATTGTCAATGTACTAGTTGGTATCATTACGGAATATTATACTTCTAGTGCCAAATCGCCTACCAAACTGATTGCCGCTGCTTGTGAGACGGGAGCAGCTACCAATATCATTCAGGGGATTGCTACAGGTCTTAAAAGCACGGCTTTTCCGATGATCGTATTTGCAGTAGCTATTTGGATTTCATTTGGACAAGCAGGGATTTATGGTATTGCGATGGCTGCTATGGGGATGCTTTGTACGGCAGGTATGGTAGTCGCTGTAGATTCTTTCGGACCTGTTGCAGATAACGCTGGTGGTATTGCTGAAATGGCTGGTCTAGAACCAGAAGTACGCAAAACAACAGATCGGCTTGATGCAGTGGGTAATACGACAGCTGCGATTGCCAAAGGCTTTGCCATTGGTTCAGCGGCTTTGACAGCATTGGCACTTTTTACGGCTTTTGCAGAAGAAATTGCTAAGAATCCTAAATTATCAGATTTATTAGTCAATGGTCATTTGGTAGTAAATCTAACAGAGCCGACCGTTATTATTGGTATTTTTCTCGGTGCAACATTACCGTTTGTAGTATGTGCTTATACGATGGAAGCGGTAGGTAAAGCGGCTTTTGAGATGATTGCTGAAGTTCGGCGACAATTTCGAGAAATTCCTGGAATTATGGAAGGTACTGGGCGACCTGATTATGCGGCATGTGTTGATATTAGTACAAAGGCTGCCATTCGCGAGATGTTTATGCCTGGTCTATTTGCCGTAGGGGGTCCGATTTTTGTTGGCTTTGTTCTAGGGGCCAAAGCATTGGCTGGTTTTCTCGCTGGTGCAACAGCTGCTGGAGTACTATTGGCATTGTTTATGTCGAATGCAGGTGGTGCGTGGGATAATGCCAAAAAGTATATTGAAACAGGTAAACATGGCGGCAAAGGGACACCCGCTCATGCTGCAGCCGTTATTGGTGATACAGTAGGTGATCCTTTCAAGGATACCTCTGGTCCAGCTATGAATCCATTGATAAAAGTGGCAGGTACCATATCATTAATTATCGCGCCGCTACTCTTTTCATAGAGGAGAAAAGATCAGTAATCAATGCTACGATTGCTGATCTTTTTCTTTTTCTTAAAATCTAGAATTTTTATTCCGCAAAATGGTATAATTATAATATGCGGATATGGATGGAGGTGTTTACTTGTGACCATAATGGAGGGCGCCGAACCGCTTTTTCTACTTGGCGGGAAACATGGCGTTCTATTGATACATGGATTCACTGGTTCACCTAGTGAGATGGGCTTACTTGGAGAGTTTCTACATAACGAAGGGTATACTGTATTGGTACCAAGACTTTGTGGTCATGGGACAACGGTTGAAGAAATGGCAAGTACAAAATGGTCTCATTGGTATAGTGGGGTGGAAGATGGGTATCACCTACTAAAGCAGATATGCGATAAGATAACCGTAATCGGCCTATCAATGGGGGGCTTATTAGCCTTAAAGTTAGCATCAGAGCATCCAGTAGATAAAATAGTTTCCCTTAGTACTCCGATTTATATCGTTGATAAAAGATTAGATATGTTACCTATATATCGATTATTTCGTAATTTTATGCCTAAGAAACGAAAAAAGTTTGCTGGCGTCGCATCAAAATATAATGTATGTTATACTGCTACACCGCTAAGCAGTCTTAGTAGCCTGCTAGATCTGATCCGACATGTAGATGGCTTGCTGCCTAGGATACATACAACAATACTGATTATTCAAGGAAAACATGATCATACAGTACAGCCTAAGAGTGCTGTTTATATATATGATACAATTGCGAGCTTAGAGAAAAAAATACTTTGGTTAGAAAAATCGGGACATATTGTAACCCTTGATATAGAACGGGAAACAGTATTTAGAGAAATCGCTGCATTTTTATAAGAACTATCTAAATTTGATAAATGAGGTGATCATAATGGAACCGCTAAATCAATGGTGCTTTGGTTGTGGTAAGGACAATCCAATCGGTTTACATTTGGAATTTATTGAAAAAGACCAATGTTATTGCACAACATTTATGCCCAGGCCAGAACATCAAGGATATGATGGTATCATGCATGGTGGTCTTATCAGTACTATTTTAGATGAAGTCATGGCTCGTTATATAAATATGAAGGGTTTTAACGCAGTCACAGCTCGGCTCGATGTAAGATTTCGCCAGCCTACGCCGATCGGTCAATTGCTTACGGCAACCGCTAAAATCGTAGGGAAACGTGGTAAGATGTATGAAATAGTCAGTGAGATGACCCTGCCAGATGGTAGTATTACTGCGCAAGCTAAGGCTACGATTGCGATTGTGGAGGATGAAACAACATGATATTAAAAGAAAAAATATTAGCATTTATGAGAGAAGAAGCGTATAAACCTTTGACTGCTGAGGATTTAGCAGAGGATCTGGAAATTAAGGGTGCAGAACTCATTGAATTATGGAAAGTACTCGATGAACTTGAAAAAAATGCTGACATTATTAAAACTCGATATGATAAATATGGAGTACCCGAACGAATGAACTTAGTCGTTGGCAAACTAAGTGCGAGCACAAAAGGGTATGGTTTTGTCATTCCTGATAAAATAAAAGCCCCAGATGAAAAAGATGTTTTTATTCCTCCAGATGCAATGATGAGTGCGATGCATCACGATCGTGTAGTCGTCCGTGTCCACTCGCAAAGTGGTCAGGGGAAATCGCGTGATGGGGAAATTATCCGTATTATAGAAAGAGCTAACCCGCGAATTGTAGGAACTTATGAAGCCAGTCGGAATTTTGGTTTTGTAACACCTGATGATTTGCGTTTAGGCCAAGATGTTTTTATCCCTAAAGATGAGAAAAACATAGTCAAAAATGGTAGTAAGGTAGTTGTAGAAATCACAAAATGGCCAGAAAAAAATCGTAGTGCAGAAGGTAAAATTATCGAAGTACTAGGTAACAAAGGTGATACCGGAATTGAGATACTATCGATTATTAAAAGACATAATTTACCTATCGAATTTCCTAGTGAGGTAGAAACGGCTGCTGAGAAAGCACCCGCTAGTATTAGTGAAGAAGAAATTGCAGAGCGGCGTGATCTAAGGCATTTGCCCATTGTCACAATTGATGGTGAAGATGCCAAGGATTTAGATGATGGTGTATATGTTGAACGTTTAAAAAATGGAAACTACCTGCTAGGTGTATATATCGCAGATGTGAGTTATTATGTCCAGGAAAATTCCATTCTTGATAATGAAGCGCGTACACGGGGGACAAGTGTATATTTAGTAGATCGCGTACTGCCCATGTTACCGCGTCGCCTATCAAATGGCATTTGCAGCTTAAATGCAGGTGAGGATAGACTCGCGATGTCTGCTCATATGGAAATTGATCATCAGGGGCAAGTGGTTACTTATGAAATATTTCCTGCCGTTATCCGTGTACAAAAAAGATTTTCTTATACGGTAGTACGTAAAATCCTGGTAGAACATGATGAAGCCCTTATGGCTGAAAACAAAGATCTACTGAAACAACTAGGCAATATGGAACTACTATGCCGCATTTTACGAGAACGGCGTATGCGCCGCGGGGCGATTGATTTTGATTTCCCCGAGCTTAAAGTCAAGCTTGATGAAACAGGTAAACCGATTGAAATTATCAAAAGAGTACGTAGTTTAGCCGAATCTATTATTGAAGAATTTATGTTAGTTGCCAATGAAACAGTGGCGGAGCATATGTATAAATTAAAAGTGCCTTTTGTTTTTCGAGTGCATGAAGAGCCAGATGAAGAAAAGATGGTAAAACTGAATAACCTATTACATAATTTTGGGCAACGATTAACGCGGGTCGATGAAGTGGAACCAGGTGCCCTGCAAAAAGTTCTAGCT
The DNA here is from genome assembly GCA_964292325.1 of uncultured bacterium. GTDB lineage: Bacteria > Bacillota > Negativicutes > DSM-13327 > DSM-13327 > CTSoil-075. Next base: position 29,249 of record CAXYVG010000023.1, read on the forward strand.
CGTATTGCAGGACGGCCAGAAGAACGTATTATTAGTACGGTTATGCTACGTTCTTTAAAACAAGCTCGCTATGAGTCTCAAAATATTGGACATTTTGGTTTAGCGGCAACTTATTATACTCATTTCACATCCCCGATTCGTCGCTATCCAGATCTGATTGTTCATCGGGTGATTCGAGAAACGTTTAGAACAGGGGATATTTCAGCCAAACGTCGTGATAAACTAACGGCTATGCTACCGGAAATTGCGCTACATTCTTCAGAAAGAGAACGGGCGGCAGCCGAAGCAGAAAGAGAAACAGTCTCACTTAAAACTACAGAGTATATGGCTCAATTTGTTGGTGATACATTTGATGGGATTATTAATGGGGTAACGGCTTTTGGCATTTTTGTTGAACTAGAGAATGGTGTAGAAGGCTTAGTGCGAGTATCGAGTATGGAAGATGATTACTATCAATATGTGGAAGATCAATATGCTTTGATTGGTGAACGTACGCATAAGATATATCGTTTAGGCGATGCTGTGAAAGTGATTTTAACTAGAGTGAATACGGAAGAACGTACGATTGATTTCGTATTAGAAGGAAATGGTACTTGGAGTGAGCGATCAGGAACGAGAAGACCTGCTCCTAAAAAACCGCAAAGTAATAATAGTAAGAAGGCTTCTGCTGATAGTAAAAAACCGATACCAATCAGTAAAGGGAAAAGGCAGAAACCAAAAGAGACACTAGCGAAAAAAACTAAACCGAAACCTAGGCGCAATAAGCCTAAGAAAAGATAAATAGACAACGTAGTAATGAGGTGAACCAATTGGAAAAGCAAACGGCAATCAAAATTATTGCTGATAACAGAAAAGCTAGGCATGATTTTCTGATACATGAAAGTTATGAAACGGGTATAGTACTTACAGGTACCGAAGTAAAATCATTAAGGGCTGGCAAAGCCAATTTAAAAGATGGATATGCTAAAATTGAAAACTCCGAAATTATGTTGCATAATGTGCATATCAGTCCCTATGATGCAGGGAATCGCTTTAATCATGAACCATTAAGAACGCGTAAACTATTAATGCATCGCAGCGAAATTAATAAACTAATTGCCAAGACTAAAGAAAAGGGCTATACCCTTGTACCTCTCAAACTATATTTTGCCCATGGCATGGCGAAGCTGCAACTAGGACTCGCAACGGGTAAAAAGAACTATGATAAACGCCAAGACATGGCCGAACGTGATGCAAAACGTGAAGTAGATCGCGCCTTTCGTGAAAGGCAAAAGGAATAAGAATGGTAATGACCGGGTGGAATATTAGATTCTAAATTCAAACACATCATCTCCTTCGTCATAGAGTTAAGATATTGCAAAGTTTATTACAATAAATGTAATAAAAGGTAAAAGTAATAATTAGCTAACTTTTTAGTTTTGTGGTATAATGATTAATAGTGTTAATAGAAAACTTGTAGACGTTGGAAGCGTACGTAGACGAAGTTTTCTAAAAAAGTCATAACTTATTAAAGTCGGGGGCGTAATGGTTTCGACAGGGGTGGTTGTGGCATAGGTAGCGAGCCGGGGTTCCATCAGCCCGCAATACGGTGGAAAAACAATAATTGAAAACAACGAATACGCTTTAGCAGCTTAATGCTAACGTTCTACCGTCCCTCGTCCTGTGGGGAAGGCTAGGACGTCACAATGCAGGATACCTGAGGTCTCATTCTCCGCGGACCGACTGGGAAATTTTAAAGAGATAGCAACAATGAAGCTTGTCTGTGGGCGTCAGTGGAGCGAAATTTAAATTACAGAATGCGCTCGGAGAAGCCTATGTAGTGATGCCTCTGGACAGGAGTTCGATTCTCCTCGCCTCCACCAATTGTAGATATCACCTCCACCGCGGAAATAATAGACTTGCAAGCTATTATTTCGTGTGTGGAGGTTTTGTTTTTATAAAAGTCATATGCCATCAATGTGGAATTGAATTTGAAAAAGTCGATAAAGAAATAAGGAGACAACAACGAGAGGGACGCGATTATTTTTTCTGCGGGCGTAGCTGTACAGCAATCTACGCGAATAAAATTCGTCACAATACTCCCAATGACGGATTAAAACCTTATCAAAGACGTACGAAGAAAATAGAAGCACTACTTGGTGATAAGCTAAGTACTGCTAAATCTAGACTTAATAAATTGCTAATGTTTGAATTAGCTAAGAAATGTAGTATGGAAACGTGCTATCGATGTGGGGCAAAAATTGAAACCTGTGAAGACTTTACAATCGATCACAAAGAATCTTGGCTACTTAGCGATGAACCTGCGAAAATGTTTTATAGCATGGACAATATTGCATTTAGTCATGCTAGGTGCAATTACGAAGATGGAATAAAAAAATATGTAAGTAATTGCAAGGATAAGGTAAAGGAAAATTTTGGATTGTATGTTTATTGATTTCAATTAAATATCCTACAGGGAACAGGAAAAACGCCTAAAACGCTTTATCTGTCTCCTGTGTTTTTCCGAAAAGCAGTGATTGTTTTTTGCAGGGGGTCTACCTGAATGATGAACCCCAAACATGGGTATAGGGTAGCAAGAGGACGCTGATTGATTATGAGCAGAATTGCCAGTAGGAAAGAATAAACCTGATAATCATTCTAGCAGAGTTTGAACTTGATGAAGAATGTCTTCTCAATCCGATGCCGGAAGAATTCAGGCCAGTAGATCGGTTGCATGAATAATAGTTACATTTTAAACCTTGTTTAAGATTGCTGAGGATTAGAAAGGAGATTTTTGTAATGGAGGCAATTTGGCAGATCGTAATACATACCCCTGTATGGGTATACTTATTGTTGACATATCTGATTTTTATAGGTCTCAAAGATACTAAAACCCGAGTTACTAAAGTGCAGCGTATATTTATAATGCCTACTATTTTATCTGCCCTATCCTTACATACTTTAGCGACAACCGATGTTGATACAGGTTACCTTACTATTGGTAGTTGGCTATTAGGTATAGTCTTAGGAAGTATATTAGGTTGGTGGCAAGTAAAACGATTAAATATACAAGTTGATAAGAAGCATTTTCGTATACATATTCCCGGAACGTGGAGTTCAATGTGTATTCTACTTACTATTTTTGGTACTAAGTATTATTTTGGCTACGTGAAAGCAACTAAGCCGATGCTTGCGGAACAATTGGACTTTAAAGTCATCGTATTGGCAGTAACGGGTATATGTACAGGATTGTTTATTGGAAAACTTATTCAATATATTTACTGTTTTAGAAATAGCGCAGAAGTCAATCGAGTGGAGTAGTGATCATAACTTGAAGTAATGGCGCAGTCGAGCACTCCCTAGCCCGAAGGGCTAAAAGTTGTTTTATCCAAAGTAGAATTTGTTTGCCAGTAATGTTTCACAGGTACAAAAAAGATAGAGAGAAATCCAGTAAACGATTAATTTGAAAAAAATATAAAACCGCTAATTACCTGGATTTAAAGGGTAGTTGGCGGTTTTTATTGTGTTTAAAAATAAAATTGATTCCTTATTAGAAGAATTATTGCATTGAGTACGTCAATGGCACATAATATAACTATGAAAAGATACTGCATACAATCATTGAAACAAAATCATTTTTGGGATCGACTAGCAAACTTTGGACTGAAGATGAACGAGAGGCTTTCATATGGTATATTGCTTTAAATATGTTAGAAGGGGATGTAATGCCCGATACAGGAGGAGTTAGAAAAATTCGTTGGGCAAGTTCTGGTAAAGGAAAGCGTGGTGGTGCTCGCATTATCTACTATTATTACAATGAAATAGCCCACTTTTCTTGTTAGATGTCTATCCTAAAGGAATGCAGGTCAATCTTTCAGAGGAAGAAAAAAAGATATTTTGTGATTTTGTAAAAGTTATCAAAATGAATATACAAAAGAAACAGACGTAAGGAGGTAAAGCTGATGTCAAAAAAAATTAGTCCAATTGCTCAAGGAATAATTGAAGGTTTCAAAGAAGTTGTTGCTTATACTGAAGGTAAGGCGACACCTGATATTAAAGAAACTATAATCTATACTGCGGACGTTCGATCAATTCGTGAAAAACTGGAGATGTCTCAATCTGAATTTGCGAACGCATACAAAATTCCCCTTGCCACACTTCAAAACTGGGAGCAGGGCAGAAGAAGTCCAGATGCTACAGCGTCGGCTTATCTTTGGTCAATTGAGCGTTATCCAGAAGAAATAAAATCAGTGCATCAAGAATAAATAGTAAATTAAAGGATAATGGAGATAGGTTATTAGATTGATTTATAGTTTGTGTTAACGAAGATCCATCAATAAAATGGGTGGATTTGCAGGGGCACGGCTCGCCTCCACCATTCGTATGTACAATAAATATAAGGAACTGTTTGACTGGAAGGATAAAATGGCCAAATGGCTAAGTTATGCTTCCATTTTGTTTTGGCCATTTTATGATTCCTTTAAAGTGATAAAGGAAGTGCTATGATTCGTCTGACAGTAAAATAAAAAATGCAGACAGTCAATTATTTTGCAGGAAAGTGACAAATGTTTATCGAATTATATTTTATAATAATGACAAAAATTGGCATATATTGTCAAGGAGGTGAACTTTGTGATGGAAGCAGGCAAAAAAGAGTGGACTTGTCCACAGCTTAGCGAGTTAAATTTGGAAGAAACAGAGGGTCTTGGTGGTGGTGGTTCAGACTTCGGCTCTGAGTTATCTTAATATCGTAGATTGTGTAGGATGGGCATTAGCAACTATATATCTGAGTCACAACTTGAAAAACGTTCCATCGAGTAGACTCCAAGGAGTCTGCCCGATGGAACGTTTTTAAACAGCTATGCACGGGGAGGAAACTAGATGAGCGCAATTTGCGGTATTTTTTATCCAGATGGTCGACACGTTGATGCGCTTGTATTGGAGACCATGCTGAGGAGCCTTGACCATCGGGGGATTGACGGCAAGGCTAGTTGGCAGGCAGGATCGGTAGGACTGGGACACCAGATGCTGCATATCACACCAGAATCCATCGATGAACAATTGCCTTTTTTTCAGGTAGGAACGGACCTGGCTATTACGGCTGATGCTCGCCTTGATAATCGGGAGGAATTGTTTCGTCTGCTGGTGATTCCGAAAGCTTGGCAGGTCATTTTACCGGATAGCGTCTTGATCTTGAAAGCTTATGAAAAATGGGGCAAGGACTGCCCGGTTCATCTGTTGGGTGATTTTGTTTTTGCTATTTGGGATAGTACAAAGCAAGAGTTATTTTGCGCTACCGATCATATGGGGATGAGACCGTTCTTTTATTACCATAAGCCAGGATTATTTGCGTTTGCATCGGAAATCAAGGCTATCCACGCTGTGCCTGGCATTATCCGCGCGCCGAACTTGCGCAGCCTGGCTATGTTGCATGTGCCGACAATGTTATATCAGGATAAAGAAAGTACATTTTTTGATGATGTACAGTTACTGTCATCATCTACGGTAATGACCGTCAACGCTCGCGGTATCCATAAACATGAATATTGGTCGCCAGATCCATGCCGCCGACTTTCATTAAAAACTGAAGACGACTATGTGGAAGCCTTTCAGGAGATATTTTCCAAGGCCGTTGCTGCTCGGCTGCGCAGTGCTTTTCCAGTGTCGTCCATGCTGAGCGGAGGGTTGGACTCTTCGGCTATTACGGGAACAGCGGCCAATCTCTTGGCGAGCCAGGGAAAGGGATTGTGTGCCCTATCAGCCGTATTGCCTCTAGGATATGCAGGAAGCGTTAGTGATGAACGATACTATATTGACCAATTGAAAGTAAAGGATAATCTGGATATCGACTATATCACTGATACTTGGCGGGGGCCTTTCGATGAGTTGGACAGACTGCTGCTGGGGGCAGAAATGCCGACTTGTCCATCAACTCATTATATGAATACTGCAGTAGCTGTAGCGGCAGGCCGACATAAAGCGCGAGTTATCCTAAACGGAATAGGGGGGGAAGTTGGCCCAACCTTTCCCGGCGCCGGCTATTTCGCCGAGTTATTTCTGCAAGGGCGCTGGCTGTTACTATCACGGGAAATGGCTGCCCGATTGGACATGGAAAAAAATAGTTACCTTGGTCTGATCAAGGGTGAGATTGTTAAACCGCTGCTGCCCAATTGGCTGATATCTCGTTGGAAACCAAGGTTTGAACTAGAACAGTTTCAACGTTCGTCCCCTATTAGACATGATTTTGTCATGGGTCAGCTTGGTGATGATGGGGAAAAATACCGGCATAATTATACGGCATATGGAAGTACTGGGCCAGACCATCGGAAGAATCAGATTCAACTCATTAATTATTATAGAAATTTTGGCAGACGTTCCATAAATTTTGGCAGTTATGTAGGATATGAGCAAGTGACGCTAAGTACTCCCTTCTTTGATAAGCGAGTCATGGAGTTTTGTCTAGCTTTGCCTGGTGACATGAAAGTTCGCAACGGGTATAAACGTTATATGATACGCGCCGGCATGGGTGGAATTTTGCCAGATGTTTTGCGTTACCGTACCACAAAGGAGCCCTATTCCCCGGATTTTCATGATCGTTACAATCGGCAACGGCAGCAAGCGAGCAATATACTCGCTGGGATGCCAAGAACAGAGTTAATCAAAGAAATAGTCGATATAGAAAAGTTGGAAAAAATGTTAAAGTATGGTATGCAAACAAATCGTTGCAGTACACCAGATGAATTTGCCGCCATGCACAACGTACCACGAGGCCTGTACCTGCTTTCTTTCTTACGCACCTTTCAGTAAGTCATATTGAGTACTACCTTTTTCTTACAAGAGGGAGAGTCGAGAGCTTGGAGGAGGCAAAAACTACTGAGAAGGAGAACTGGTGAGAATGATGATTGCCCCATACACCTATCGAGCCTTTGGCTTAACGATAGGTGCGGATTTTTGTCTGCCTGGACTAGCTTTGGCTACCGGTGAACCTGATGTTGTTGTGACCAAGGGGACTGTTCCCCAGGTACTTGCTGATGCGACTGAGCGAATTGGTCGGATTCAGGTGTGCCGTGAGCATTTTTTGTTGAATATTCCTGGGGTTGCACGATACCTAGTATCTTATGGGAAAAACATTGTGGTTGATGCTGCTGCATTTGTGGACCACTCAGATATGACGCTATTTTTGTTAGGATCGGCTTTTGACGCCCTATTAAAGCAGAGAGGACATTTAGTTTTGCATGGTTCTGCTGTTGTGATTAATGGTGAAACCGTTATTTTTAGTGGCGTCTCTGGTGCGGGCAAATCTACACTGGCAGCAGCCTTCTATAAAAAGGGATATAAGATTTTAACTGATGATCTGTGTGTGATTGCTTTTTCATCTGAGGGTGTTCCTTACGTGCTGCCTGGATATCCCCGTCTAAAGCTATGGTCTGATGTTGCCCAGAAATTTGGGGAAGACACTAGCCAGCTAAGTCGAGTGCGCAGCCAAGTGGACAAGTTTGAACTGCCAGTCCAGCAAGGTTTTGAAAGCAATTCCTTGCCGGTACGCAATATGTATTGCCTGATTCCTACACAGTGCAGTAATATGGTGAAAATGCAATTAACAGGGTTCGAGAAGATCGAAACGCTGATTTCCAATACTTACCGCTTTGGATTATTGAAAGGGATGAAGCAACGACCGCTGCATTTGCAACAATGCGCTGCTGTGGCAAAAGCAATGGCTATGTATAAAATTAATCGGCCATCAGACACGTTTGTTGTGGATGAAATTGTGGCATGTATTGAACAGGATATCGTCGGGAGAACGTCATGAGTGGGACTTGGGTAGATCTGTATGGAAGACACGAGGATAAACTTTTAGCAAGAAGGGGTAAGAGAAGATATGGAATTGGAAATTAACTTGGACAGTATTGTGGCTCAAGGCAAGGAGATTGTAATGGCAGATATCGATGCAGGCAAAGTTTTGCTGAGCATTGATCATGGAAAATATTATGGTATGGATGAAATTGGCGGGCGGATCTGGGAATTGATTGAAATGCCCCAGACTGTTCAGTGGGTTGTTGATCAATTGTTGAGGGAATATGGTGTAGAAGCAGAAACCTGTGAAAAGGATGTGCTCTACTTCTTGCGCGGGTTAGCGGTAAAAGGACTTATTCATATTGGTTAGGTTATTGTGGGCCTTTTGGCACTTATCTTGGTATCAAAAACTGATGATCACAATGGCGTATTGCCTAAGCGGATTGATAAGAATGGCTCTTTTGTATTTACCTTTTCGCTGGCTAGCGGTGATGTTAGGCGAAGAAAAGCGAGAATCTGCGAGGAATGAAGGGATGACAACTGTAAGCACAGCCTTACGAATCGGAGGAATGGTCAGCACGGCTTGCCGCTACACTCCCTGGGAAAGCAAATGCCTTGTCCAGGCGATATCGGCAAAGTTGCTGCTGCGGTTGTATGGGATAAGCAATACTCTGTATCTTGGCGTTAGATGTACGGAGGGCAATGGACTGAAGGCCCATGCTTGGCTACGCTGCGGCGAACAAGTCGTTACTGGAGCCCGAGGGCGAGAGTTTTTTACAGTTGTAGGCGTATTTGCCGATGCTGGGAGAGAGGAGAAGAATATAAATTGACGTCTGAACTGCAATTAGTATTATTGACAGCCTGCCCTCAGCCTGATGCGAAGCGCTGGGAAAAAATCCGACAGGCCATTACAGAGCGCTTAGATTGGGATCTTTTTGTAAAATTGGCCATTCATCATCGAGTCTACCCGTTAGTGTATAAAACTCTGAACGGCCTGACTAGCGGCATGATTGATGAATCTATATTAATGCAACTGCGGCAGAAGACGCGGGCAAATGTAGTGCAAACCATGGGACTGGCTGGTGAAACGGTACGAATTGTCAAGGAATTTGAGGCAAATGACATTACCACTATCGTACTAAAGGGGGCACCACTGGCGCAATATTTGTATCAAGATGTGGGATTGCGCCCTTCACGGGACATTGATATTCTGGTTTGGCCCCAAGATTTAGAGCGAGGGGGTGAACTCTTGGAACAGGCTGGTTATCAGCAAATACATCCAGCTTATTCCATGACGCCAGCGCGGTGGCGACTCATTAAAAAATATGGGCATCATATTTGTTATGTAAGCAAAAATCGGGCGATACTCGTAGAACTGCATTGGCAGATGGGGCATTGCGGCTTGGAATATCCTTTGCCGAAATTGAGTCAAATTGCTCGTATCAGCATAGCAGATTATGCCATTCCAATATTGTCTGCGGAGGAATGGTTGCTATCGCTGGTGTTGCATGGTGCTCTTCATGGGTGGATTCGCTTACGCTGGTTATGCGATATCGGTGAATTTATGGGGCGGGACGATATCGACTGGGAAAAAGTACAATGCTTAGCTGATGAATTAGGGGTTAGGTCAGTGTTATATCAGGCATTACTGTTGGCCAGTGAGCTACTGACGGCACCTATACCGAAATCATTACAAGGGGCAATTCCCACCGATCGCAAAGCTCGAAAGCTAGCCAAACTGGCCATGCCGTTGCTGCAAACCGTTCAGGATGAACAGTCAGCAACACGGGATTGGAAGCTCTACTGGAAGCAAAAACAGTATGACCTGCAATTACGTACCCAATTGAAACATAAGAGGCAATATGTCATGAGTCATTTTACACCTAGTGAAACAGATGTGGCGGAATTCTCATTGCCAGATCAACTGTTTCCCTTGTATTATTTCATACGCCCTATGACTTGGCTTTGGAAACGCTTTCAATAGACGGAGAACAATATGAAACTATTTTTAGTATATCTATGTGACTTTTATCAATACGCTCGTTATAAACTAGGTCTTAGTATCTTTTTAACTGTTTTGCTGGGGCTGATGGAGGGTGTAGGCATTGTTATGCTGATTCCACTCTTATATTTAACCGGCATTCTGCCTGGTACAGAAGCTACCCAGACGGTTTCAATTCTTTTGGGCGATTGGCTGCGCCAATCGGAGTCTGCCATCAAATTACCCTTGGTGTTGCTGATCTATATGGCGATTATTATCGGACAAAGCTGGTTGCAGCGCTGTCAGAGCCGAATAGGTATAGAGTTGCAGCAGGGCTATCTGAGTTTGTTAAGCCTGCGGTTATTTACGGCTATTGTTGGTGCGGATTGGTCATTTTTCCTCTCTCGAAAAAAATCTGATATGGCTCACGTTTTAACAGGGGAGTTGGCACGGGTCAGCAATGGAACCCACTTTTTTTTGCAGTTGATCGCCACCATAGTATTGGGGCTAATTCAGGTCACCCTGGCATTACTCATCGCTCCTGGTTTGACTTTGCTAGTGCTAGTGGGCGGGATGATATTCTTTTTCATTTTACAACCCTATGTTAAGGCGTCTCGGAGTATGGGGATATCAATTTCCGACTTTAACCGTCAGTTATTTTTCAAAGTAAATGAGCATTTGCAGGGTATTAAAGAAGTCAAGAGTTGTGGCTTGGCAGCCCAACAGGTGAATGAGTTTTCCCGTTATCGCCAGGAAATCAAAAACAATTTTGTTACCTTCCACGCCTTGCAGACTCAAACTGATATGCTATATAAAACCGGGGCGGCTGTTTTTCTTAGTTTGTTTGTCTATTGCGCAACGGAAATTTTTCATCTGCCGCCCCAGGAGTTTGTATTACTTGTGGTTATTCTCTCCAGACTGTGGCCCCGCTTCTCCAACTTTCAGAGTGCATTGCAACATGTGATGATCATGCTGCCTGGGTTGCAGGCCGTTCTGGAGTTGGAGCAGGCGTGTCAGCAGCAGCGTGAAGCTGGTCAGTTGGCGGGTAACGCCGAGCAGATCCATCTACAACAAGGCATCGAGTTCCGGCAGGTTGCCTTTGCCTATAGGCAACTGGGTACAGCTCAGGCTGTGCAGGATGTTAGTTTCTTTTTACCGGCGGGTGGTATATACGCTTTTGCCGGGAGTTCGGGGGCAGGCAAGAGCACCATCGCGGATTTGCTGATGGGGCTCTTGGTTCCGCAACAAGGAGAGATTCTGATGGATGGCGTTCCATGCCAAGCACGATTGCAAGCGTGGCGCCAGTCAATTGGTTATGTACCCCAGGAAGCTTTTTTGTTTAATGCCACCATTCGCGAAAATCTGACATGGGCTTGTCCGCAAGCGTCAGAATTACAAATCTGGGAAACTCTCAAGCTGTCGGCGGTGGACGATTTTGTCCGAGGTTTGCCCGAGGGGCTGGATACAGTAGTTGGGGACAGAGGCGGACGGCTGTCAGGCGGTGAACGGCAACGACTGGTCTTGGCTAGAGCCTTGCTGCGACGACCAACAGTTTTGATTCTTGATGAGGCCACGAGCTCCTTAGATCCGGAAAATGAGGCGAAAATTCAACAAGCAATTGAAGGCTTGCATGGCAAGTTGACGATTTTGGTCATCGCTCATCGCCCAGCAACACTGCAGGCGGCAGATCAGATTTATGTACTGGATCAAGGGCGAATTGTGGAGCAAGGAACGTATTATAACCTGCTTGCCAACCAGAATAGCCGATTCAGTGCCTTGATATGTCTGGCGACCGAAGTTAATTGAAGGCGAACTTTAGCTTACTATTTCCAGTTAAGACAAGAATGATTGAAAACAAGACTCCTCTTTCAGGGGGAGTAATTGTATGAAAAATTCTATCAAATGGGTCGGACTATATTGGCGTCAGGAAAGGTCTTGGCTCTAGCGGTGTATATACATCCTCTGATGGAGTAAATTGGGCGTTTCAAAATATCCAAACATCTAACATTCATACTCTAAACGATATTATATGGGACGGAATTCGATATGTTGGTGTTGGTGGCAATTTAGGGAGTAGCGCTTCTGTTGTAGCATCATCTGATGGACTATCGTGGAATCAATTGTCTTCACCATCTTCATTTCAGTTTGAGTCTATTGCCTATAATGATAGTAGATACGTTGCGGGTTCTTGTGATGGAAGTATTTTCAATTCAACTGATGGTGTAAGTTGGAGCATGGTTTCTGGACCAGTTGCATTATCATTCGGCATTCTTGATATAACGTGGGGTGGTAGCCAATTTATAGCGGTAGATAAGTTCGGTTATGCGTTAACATCTGCAGACGGAACTAATTGGACAGCAAGCAGTTCAGGTGCTATGAATCGACTACGTAGTATTGATTGGAATGGTAGCCAATATGTAGCAGTCGGTGACAACTGGGCAGGATCAGGCGTAATAATCATGTCTGATGATGGAAGAAATTGGACTGATATATCATTACCCAGTAGTCCGATTATGCTTGATGTTATTTCAAACGGGAAAAAATTTATTGTAGGCGGGGTAGCTGGAACTATATTAGATCTAACTTCTACGCCGTCATCATCCCCCTTACCTCATCCTCCACAGAATAATACCCTTTTATTACAAGTTGGTGCAAATACTAATATCAGCTTCCAAGTCGCACTTGTAGATGCACGAACTAGTCTGCTTGGTATTAACGATATAGAAGTAGATACAGTTGATAAAGCTGAGACTGCCATCATTAAAATCGATAATGCTATCGAGGCTGTAAGTTCTACACGATCCAGATTTGGAGCATACCAAAATGCCTTAGAACACATAGCAAGTAATGTCAATAACGCTGAGAATAATCTGACAGCTGCTGAAAGCAGAATTCGTGATGTAGATATGGCAAAAGAGATGACTGAGTTTAAAAAGAATGATATTTTACAGCAATCTGCTCAAGCAATGCTGGCTCAGGCTAATCAGCCACCACAAGGTATTCTGCAGTTGTTCGATAAATATAAAGCCCCTAATGAGATTAATACGATTCTTGTAGCTTGTTTTTACCAAGCGATGCAAAGTACTACTCACAAGAACCAAATAAAAACCAGACAAGCCTTATATTTGAAGGCTCTCTAGTATGATTACCAAAAGGCACAAAACCTAGTAACCCCATTCCCAAGCCATGGGTCGAGAGTTTACTAATGATCAATCATGTTTTTATGCCTATAATCTTCAAGCGAAGTTGTACATACAATACGGTACGGCTCGCCTCCACCAATTGTATATCTCACCTCCACCGCGGAAATAATAGACTTGCAAGCTATTATTTCGTGTGTGGAGGTTTTGTTTTTATAAAAGTCATATGCCATCAATGTGGAATTGAATTTGAAAAAGTCGATAAAGAAATAAGGAGACAACAACGAGAGGGACGCGATTATTTTTTCTGCGGGCGTAGCTGTACAGCAATCTACGCGAATAAAATTCGTCACAATACTCCCAATGACGGATTAAAACCTTATCAAAGACGTACGAAGAAAATAGAAGCACTACTTGGTGATAAGCTAAGTAGTGCTAAATCTAGACTTAATAAACTGCTAATGTTTGAATTAGCTAAGAAATGTAATATTGTACAATTATTAGCAGCAGTCTTAAATGCAAGAAGCCCTGCTTGGTAGTAGGGATCAGACCGTAGACAAAAAGGGGTTGTCGCATTAAGTTTCTGCAGATGCTAGTATTCAAAATACTATAAGAGGGGTATAATATAAGTAAAGCTTTGGAGGTGAAATCAATGACATTGGCGGAAAAATTATTACAGGAATTTCAAGAATCACCTGAGGATAAACAAGGGCGGACCATTGATTTTGTTGAAATTTTGCCTGCTAAAGAGCAAAAAGACTTCGAGGATATGATGGATGTTGTTATTGCTGATAACAACGAAGCTTTTCTGGAAATTGCCAAATGATGTGTAGATGATCAATGGGAAATTTACATCAAAATCAGACGGGTGGAAGTCATGGTATAAGGAAGAAATACTAATGTATGGACAGAATGGAAGAATTATGAGTGTGATATCCTTGCTGAGATCACACTAGCAGAGCGAGAACTTGATCCAACACATTTACAAGATAAATTGTCTCGCCTTGATATCTTGGGTAAAGCCAATGATGGAAGTTTGCTCAACATCGAAGTGCAAGTTGTTAATGAACGTGACATTGATAAACGGACCTTGTACTACTGGGCTAAACTGTATCAAGGTCAATTACAAAGCGGTCAGACTTATAAGGAACTTTGTCGTACCGTGACTATCAATGTATTAGCATTTTCATTTTTGCCAGATATTGAAAATCATCATAGTACGTTCGCATTGTATGATATCAAAACAGGTTATCGCTTGAATCGTGACCTAGAAGTTCATTTTTTAGAATTACCGAAATGGAAATCGCTACATGTCAAACCACAAACACGGTTAGAAAAATGGTTAGCAT
>CAXYVG010000024.1:0-42828 GCA_964292325.1 uncultured bacterium
AGATTGTAGACTTAGCTTGTGACCTAATTGAACTTTCAGGACTTGTTCCATATTCTGATATTAAAATCGAATATACGGGAATACGGCCAGGTGAAAAGCTGTTTGAAGAATTGCTGACGGTTGAGGAAGGAACCACTGCCACGAAGCATGAGAAAATTTTTGTGGCAAATCTTAAAATGGTGAATGCAAAACATCTTCAGCAGGGGCTTGTGGCATTGCAACAGGCAATGTATGACGGTGATGTCGTTAGCGCGATAAAGAAACTTGTACCCACATATTCGGCTGACAGCGCAGTAAACTCGTCGATATTGAATAAAAAAGAGCATAAAGGAAAGGTTTCACTAGAAGAGCACACCGATGACTATCAGACCATAGCAGGAATTGTGTAATGAAACATGAGGGAAAAACAAAAATAAGCATAGTTGTTCCTGTCTATAATACGGCACAATATTTACCCCAATGCATGGATAGCCTTATCAATCAAAGTTTTAGGGATATTGAAATTATTGCAGTGAATGATGGTTCAACCGACTCGAGCCTAGATGTTTTAAACCAATATGCAGAAAATGATAGCAGGGTTAGAGTCATTGATAAAATAAATGAAGGGGTATCGGTAGCTCGTAATACTGCGTTAGAGGGTATAGTAGGCGAATTTTTAATGTTTGTTGATAGTGATGATTGGATTGAGTTAGATACTTGTCAAAAAGCCTTACAGGTGATAGAACAATACAATTGTGATGTGGTTATGTGGTCTTACATTAGGGAGTTTGGTGATGATTCGGTTCGCAAGAAAATTTTTGAAAAAACTATAATCTATAATAGCGAAAATGTAAAAAAATATATTCACAGAAGATTCGTTGGTGGCATTGGCAATGAACTGTCAAAACCGGAAAATTTAGATGCACTCTGCCCAATATGGGGAAAATTATACAAAACAAGTATCATTAAAAATAATCATATTATTTTTAATGATATAAGAAAGATTGGAACGTATGAAGATGGAATTTTTAATTTGCACTTATTCAAATATGTGAGTAAAGCAGTTTTTATTAATGAATTTTTCTATCATTATCGTAAAAATAATAATGTTTCGATTACTTCTCAATATAACCCATTTTTGGTTGAACAATGGGTTGCACTTTTTGGTTTAATGGAAAGTTATATTGATGATAATCAGTTTGGTGACATTTATAAAGAAGCATTATATAACCGGATTGCAGTTAGTATTATGGGTTTAGGATTAAATGAATTAACAAGCAATAAAAGTGTTTATGAAAAAATTAAATACATAGAGAGCATTGTCAGTACAACGCAGTACAGAAAAGCATACAAAAGGCTTAATTTAAGATATTTCCCATTACACTGGAAATTATTTTTTGGCTGTGCAAAATATAACTTTGCAACAGGGGTGTATCTGTTGTTATTGGCAATACAAAAAATAATCAGCAGGTAAGAGGGGAAAAGGATGGAGAAAATTCGAGTATTGCAGGCGTTTACCATTCTAAACCGTGGCGGTGCGGAAACAATGATCATGAACTATTATCGAAAGATTGATCGCTCCAAAGTCCAATTTGATTTTTTGGTACACCGTCAGGAGCGGGGAGTGTATGAAAATGAAATAGAAGCCTTAGGTGGTAAGATTTTTAGGATATCGCCTGTACACCCGAAAAATTTTATTTCCTATCAAAAAGAAATATCACATTTTTTAGGCGAACATAAAGAATATAAAATCATTCATGGTAATCTTTCGGAATTAGGATATTTTTTATATAAGGAAGCAAAACAACAAGGTGTTCCCACTATCATCTGTCATGCCCATAATTCCAAAATGAGTTTGGACTTAAAAGCACCATTTCGGTTCTATTGGAAATATGCTTGCAGAAAATACATTACGCACATGTTTTCATGTTCTAAGCCCGCATCAAAATGGTTATTTGGTAAAAAAAATGAGTCCAAAGCAATTGTAATGAATAATGCTGTTGATGTTAATGAATTTTCATTTGACAGTCAAAAATCAGGGGAAATGAAAGAAAGAATAGGCTTAGTGGGTAAATTTGTAATTGGTCATGTGGGTAGGTTTAACGTGCAGAAAAATCACGATTTTTTAATCGATATTTTTTATGAAATTAAAAATAAATGTGATAGTGCTGTTTTGATCCTGGTGGGACAAGGTGAGCTTGAAAAAAAGATGATTCAAAAAGTCGAGAAATTAGGCTTACAAGATAGTGTGGTCTTTTTAGGCTCGCGTGCTGATGTAAATGAGGTAATGCAAGCATTTGATGTATTTTTATTTCCGTCACTTTTCGAAGGGTTACCCGTTACGATGGTCGAGGCGCAAGCAGCTGGATTGCAGTGCATCATTTCAGATACAATTCCAGCTGAAGTGGAAATTACTAATTTAGTTACATTTATATCGCTCAAGAAACCAGCCACTTATTGGGCTAATGAAACACTAAAATATAAAGACAATTATAAGCGTAAAGATTGGTATGAGAAATTTGTAAATAGCGGATATGACATTAAAGAAAATGCAAAATGGTTACAGAGCTTTTATTTGCATGAGTATCATAAATCTCAACAAGGTTGAAACCAATAATGTGAAGGTGATTTTAAAATGAGACCTTTATTAACCGTGTTAACACCGTCGTATAATCGAGCACATACGCTTAAAAATTGTTATATCAGTTTATCGAATCAAAGTGATAATGATTTTGAGTGGCTAATCGTTGATGACGGTAGTATTGACAGTACGAAAGCTTTAGTTCAAGACTTTCAGAAGGATTCCAATTTCTTAATTCGATATATATATAAGAATAATGGTGGTAAACATACAGCTTTAAATATTGGAATTTCAAATATTGAGACAGAATTAACCATAATTGTAGATAGTGATGATTTTTTAACAATGGATGCCGTTAAATCTATTAAAGACATTTGGTTAGACTATCGAAAACAAGCAACAATATGTGGTATTGCGTTTTTGCGTGGACACGATGAAACCAATCCGATAGGAGATAAATTTCCTAAAGATTTATTTATCTCCAATCATATTGAATGCAGGTCAAATAGGGATGTTGGTGGAGATAAAAGTGAAGTTTTTTTAACAAAAGTATTAAAAGAATTCCCCTTTCCTGAGATTGAGGGTGAAATATTTATGGGCGAAGGTATTGTCTGGAACCGGATGGCACATAAATATAATATGATTTATATAAATAAAATTATTTATGTTACTAAGTATTTAGAAGATGGATTAACTAGATCCGGTCGCAAGTTGAGAATTCAGTGTCCCATTGGCGGTATGATTAACGCACAAGAAGGATTGTCTAGTAGATATAAGCTGAAAGTAAGAATGAAGAATATACTTCTTTATACTTGTTATGGATTTTTCGCGAAGAAAAGTTTAAAAGAGATGTGTACAGACAGCCAGCAACCAATGTTACTGTTGTTTAGCATACCATTTGCTTATAGTTTATACTCTTATTGGAAAGCCAAATATTTATAATAGGAAAGAGGTTCTCAATGGGCATTTATATTTTAACAGTAATACTGACATATATCTTGGCTGTATTAGCAACTCGATATGGTTCTGTTGATCCTAATAATCCAGATAATATTAGACCAAATAAAATATTTGTATATTTGATCATGATTACCTTTATTGCGATATCCGGTTTCAGATATATGAATTATTATTTAAGTGATGAGTGGGCTTATCGACAAGGATTTTTGCAGATGCTTACTAACGAAGACTTTTTTTCACTGTTTTCAGAAAAAGAATGGGGCTTTGCACTGCTAAATTGGATTTTAAATAGGGTGAGCTCTGATCCGCAGGTTTTGATTTTTACCGTAGCATTCATTACTAATGTATTTGTTGTTTTAACAATTGCGAAATACGGTCGCCCATTTGGATTATCAATACTTTTATATGCTTGTGGAGCTTTTTTCGCTTCTTTCAATATTATAAGGCAATGCTTGGCAATGGCAATTGTCTTTTGGGGAATCCGATATGTTTTGCAAGGTGAATTTTGGAAATATTTTTTGCTTATTTTTACTGCTGCTGCAATACATATTTCCGCATGGTTAGTTTTGCCGATATACTTTGTAGTTAGACAAAGATATCTATCGAAATGGTTTATTCCTTTATTCGCATTAGCATTAATTATTATGGCAAACTTTCAAAGTGCTGCAATTTTTTTTCTAGCAGATGGTATTTATGGGAATTATCTTAGTGACATAGCACAAGGTGGTTATGGAGTCAATCCGATAAGAGTAATAGCGAGTTTTATGCCATTAATTCTAATGATAATGTATAAAAAAAGATTAATGGAAATTAATATAAGCAACTTAGTATTTATTAATTTTAGTATAATTTCAGGCATAATTATGTTGATTTCATTAATTTATGTATATATAGCAAGAATTGATACTTTTTTTGGGATTGTTGGTGTTGTTATCATTCCTCAATTAACAAAGATATTTATTAACAATAAGAAACTTATGGAGATGTGTATATTCCTATTTTATTTTTTATTCGGATTATATCAAGCGTCTATTTCTTCGGTATATTATAATATTTTATTTGAAAATATTGAAGGTACGTGGTTTTAATGAAAAAAAACATTCTTTTTCTATCATCAAACATGGGGGTAGGTGGATTCCAAAAGAGTTTAGTTTCTCTGTTATACTACTTTGATTATGATGAATATAATGTAGACTTACTATTATTTTCTCCATCTGGAATCTTTATGGATCTAATTCCTAAGCAAGTAAATATACTTCCTCCCATTATGCCATCTTGTTACTTTGAACCGTTCCCAAGTTGTATAAAAAAGTTAATCAGTAAAGGTAATTTCTTATTAGCTACGCAGAGAATATTTCAAGCGATTATATCCAAATATGATAAAGGTTATGGCGGAATGATAATGTCAGAGGCTATCCCTGCCATAAAGCAAGAATACGATACGATTGTTGATTATAATGGGCAGTATATCCTATATTATATGGTTGATAAATTGACGGCAAAAAAGAAAATCACATATTTTCATAGTGATTATAAAAAATGGCCTTATTATCATAATGCAGACAAAATATATTTCAAAAAAGTCGATTATATTGTAACAGTATCAGACCAATGTAAGCAATCATTAGATGAGTTGTTTGCAGATTGCTTGGACAAAACAAGAGTTATCGAAAATATTATTTCTCATAAAACGGTAAGTAGTTATTCTGACGGTTCAAATGGATTTAAGGATATTAAATTTACTGGTATCCGAATTGTTATGATTGGTAGGGCTTGCCCAGATAAAGGTATTATTTTTGCAATTGAAGCTTGCAAAAAGTTGAAACAAGGTGGATACCATATCAAGTGGTACTCTGTAGGTCCATGTTTGGATATTGAGTATTACAATCAATTAATAAAGGAAAATAATGTTGAGGACTGTTTTATATTTTTAGGTGAAACGAGCAATCCATATGCCTATATGAGAAACGCCGATATTATAGCCCATCCATCAAAATTTGAGGGTAAGGCGGTAGTAGTCGAAGAAGCAAAACTTTTAGCTAAGCCCATTGTGGCAACTAACTTTTCTACTGTATACGATCAAATTACAAACGAGAAGAATGGACTTATCGTTGATATGAACTCGGAAGCTTTGTATTTAGGCATTAAGAGGCTAATTGATAACCCTGATTTGCAGATGAAGTTTTCGGATAATCTGAAAAGTGAAGCCACAGGAAATGAAAGGGAAATCGAAAAGCTGTATAAGTTGATTGAAGGGTAGAAACGAAGAATGGAAAAGAAAAAAATATTATTTGTAATGGAGCATTTAGGTATAGGTGGAGCGGAAAAAAGTTTAGTAACATTGCTTTCCTACATAGATTATTCAAAATATGAGGTAGATTTATTTCTGTTTAGTAAAACCGGAGAATTTTTATCGCTTGTTCCTAATAGTGTAAATATATTACCAGAATCAGAAGAATATAAAATGTTACATCAATCACCGATAAACGCACTACTTAATTTTTTAATGTATGGAAAGGTGAAGTTAGCAATTTTTAATCTACTATATTTAAGTAAATTAGCATTTTATCATTTAGTTTTGCAAAAAGAATATATTGGATGGGAATATATAAAAAAAATATTTAAACCATTAAACAAACAATATGATGTTGCAATCGGATTTTTAGAAAAAAAAACGATTTACTTTATAGTTGATAAAATTAATGCTGATAAAAAAAGTGGATATATACATAATGATTATCTTAAAAATGAACACAATCAAATGTTAGATAATTATTATTTTAATTATTTAGATCATATTGTTACAGTTTCAGAGCATTCTTTAGAAACATTACAGCAAGTTTTTAGTCATTATCATTCTAAATTTAAAGTGATTAAAAATATTATTTCACCAAGCGTAATACATGTTATGGGTAATGAGAAAATTGATGATATTAATACAGATGCACAGTATATTTCTATAGTAACAGTAGCAAGATTAGTGGAACAAAAAGGAATCGATAACGCAATTTTGATTTGTGATCAATTAGTGAAAAAAAATTCTAATATTAGATGGTATATTATTGGCGAAGGTAGCGAGAGAGACAAATTAAAAAAAATGATAAAAATCAAAGGAATAGAAAAGCATTTCATTTTATTAGGAGCACGTAGCAATCCTTATAAATATATGAAAATGGCAGATATATATGTTCAACCGTCACGCTCGGAGGGGTATGGAATTACAGTTGCGGAAGCAAAAGCTTTGTATAAACCAATTGTTGTTAGCAAGATTCCAGAGTTTCAAGAGTTGATTATTAATCTAGAAACAGGATTATTATGTGATACCAATGAAAGCATGGCAAATGCGATATGCAATTTAATTAATGATGAGAATTTAAAGCAAAAGTTTTCAAATAATCTAAAAAACCAAGATATCATGGAAACTAAAATAGAGTTAAAAAAGTTCTATGAAATAATTGGATAGGCGGTTAAGAAATATGTCAAAGATATCAATTATAATACCTGTATATAATGGAGAAAAATATTTAGGAAAATGTTTAGACTCAATTGCAAATCAAACATTATTAGATATTGAGATTATTGTAGTTGATGATGGTTCTACTGATAGCAGTAGAGCACTTATTAAAAGATATGCTGAAAATGATAAACGCATAAAATATGAAACTCAAATAAATCAAGGACCGAGTGTTGCAAGAAACAAGGGAATAAAAATGGCTATTAGTAAATATATAGCTTTTGTAGATTGCGATGATTGGATTGAAAAAGAAATGTACGAAACCATGTATAATATTGCAGAAAAATACAATTTAAACATGGTAATGTGTAAAGAGATACATGATTATGATGAAAATGTTAGTATGGTAGAAGAATTCAAGATCAAAGATAATATGATATTAGATAAAACGGATATAAAAAAATATATACTACCTGAATTACTTAAAGATACTTCGTATAACAGTGCATGTACGAGATTATTTAATAGAGAATTTATTAATAAAATAAATATTAGAATGCTTAATAAATTTGATTATGGTGAAGATTTGCTTTTTATGCTCGAGGTATTTGACAATATAGAAAGCACTTATTTTATTAATATTCCATTTTATCATTATGTACACAGAGAAAATACTAGTTTGACGAATAAGAATCACGCTAATTTTAATATAATACTATGCTGTATATATAATATAAGAAAAAAATATGCTGTGAAATGGGGTTTCCCTTTATATAAAGTTGCACTGCCTTTTATATATTATAGTTTGATGGATTTGCTCAAAAACACGAAAAATAAAACTGTTCTGCAAAAAAGACGATGCGTTGAAGCGTACTTAAATTCCAATGATATAAAGGAAGCTATGGCATTAATTAAATTTTATAAAGTCGATTACACGTTTAAGTTGAATATAGTATTTTGGTTGATAAAGTTAAGATTAATATCTTTTTTTTCTTTTATTCTATAAGAAAGGATGTTTGGGAATGGAAATATTGTGTTATGCTCATGGCGGAAGTTATAATCACGGCTGTGAGGCAATTGTCCGGTCAACTTATAAGATACTTAAACAGATAAGGTATTACGAGGAAATTAAACTATATTCATCTAAGAAAATCGAAGATGAAAAATTCGGCTTAAATCAGGTGTGTAAGACTATTCAAATAGGTAATTTTAAGAAAAATATTACCCTCAATAGTATTCTTAGTAGTGTAAAGTATAAAATGTTTAAAGATATGAATGCTTTGTACTATTTGCAGAACAATGAGTTGTTGACGAATGAAAATGCAGTAGCCTTGTCAATTGGGGGAGATAATTATTGTTATGATGGCAGAAATAACCTATCCTACCTTAATAAACAATTAAAAATTAGAAAAATAAAGACCGTTCTTTGGGGTTGCTCGATAGAACCCCAAGATATGGACTGTGGAATGGTTGAGGATTTAAAGCGTTATGATCTTATTACAGCTCGTGAATCCATTACCTATAATGCATTATTAGAAAAAGGCGTAAACAAAAACACAAAATTGTATCCTGACCCTGCGTTTCAGCTTGATAAAATTGATGTACCATTGCCAAAGGGTTTTGTTAAAGGAAATACGATAGGAATTAACATAAGCCCGCTAATTATTAAGTGTGAAACTGTAAAGGGGGCAACACTTGAAAATTATTATGCATTACTACAGCATATTATTGATACAACTAATTTGCAGATTGCGCTGATACCTCATGTAACATGGGAAACAAGCAATGACCTAGAACCGCTTGTCCAACTGTATGAACAATTTGGACATACTGGCAGAGTAGTATTAATTGGCGAACAATATAACTGTATGGAACTAAAAGGATTTATAGCACGCTGTCAAATGTTTATAGGAGCAAGAACACATGCAACAGTTGCTGCATATTCCACTTGTGTGCCAACGTTAGTTATTGGGTATTCGGTGAAGGCGTTAGGTATTGCAAGAGATATCTTTGGTAGTGAGGAAAATATGGTTATTCCCGTGCAGACTTTACACAACAAAGATGATCTCATACGTGCTTTTGAGTATTTGAAGAAAAATGAAGAGAAATTGAGAACTTATTTACAAGATTTTATGCCATCATATGCTGAAAAGGCGATGCAATCTGGAGAAGAAGTTGAAAAATTAATAGGATAACGAGAATGATTATGTATGGGGGCGGTTATTTGATTCATCCACAGCAGGTAAGCCAAACTAGTACGAAACCATTATTAGTATTAGCAGTTACATCTCATGTGACGATGGCTTTTTTTAGAGGACAGATTGATTTCTTAAAAAAGGCTGGTTTTGATATAGCGGTAGTATGCTCGCCAGGATGGGATAATAGTGAAGATGTAAAATATTATCCGATTGCAATGGAACGGGAAATCGCAATATTACAAGATTTAAAAAGCCTTTATCTGTTAATAAAATTATTTTTTAAAATAAAACCAAATATTGTTAATGCCGGTACACCAAAAGCAGGTTTATTGGTTGGTATAGCTGCTTTTATCAGTAATGTTCCAATTAGGATATATACTTGTCATGGCTTGCGCTTAGAGACGCTAAAGGGATGGAAACGGAAGATTTTAACAGTAACTGAAAAAATCTCAGCTTTTTGTGCGCATAAGGTAATCTGTGTAAGTGATAGTTTGTGCCGTAAGTTTATGAAACTAAATTTTGTTGCTGAGAACAAAGTAACGGTTATAGGTGCAGGCAGTTGTAATGGTATAAATCTTAATACCTTTAATCAAACCAATCAATATTGTCGAGGAGACGATAAGATTTTAAAGGACAAAAAGATGGATCAAAATGCAGTGTTTATTGGCTTTATTGGTCGAATGACGAAAGATAAGGGGATCTATGAACTGATTGAAGCATTTGATATGCTGGGGAAAAAGTTCCCCGATTTATATTTGTTGTTATTGGGCGGATTTGAAAATGGTGATCCAATTTCAGAAAAGATACAACAAAAAATTATCCAGGATGAGCGGATCATTAATTTAGGATGGATATATGATACGAAGCCATATTATCAATTAATGAAAATGTTAGTGTTGCCGACGTATCGAGAAGGACTACCTACAGTATTACTTGAGGCAGGTGCAATGGGGATTCCCGTTGTTGCATCGCGAGCAACAGGTTGCGTGGATGTTGTGGTTGATGGTGAGACCGGCTTGTTGGTTCCGATAGGTAACAGTATTGCATTGGCAAGTTCTATTGAAATGCTGTTGACTAATGAGGAGTTAGCTTTAGCAATGGGGCAAAATGCTAGGCAAAGGATGGAACAGCTTTATAAGCAAGAGATTGTTTGGCATAATGTAGTGGAATTTTATAAGGGTCTATTGAGTGCAGAGAAAGTAAGTTGGTTAGATTCGGTGTAGAAAATATCGTTATAAAGCGTATTGTTGATCTATTTATAGTGTAGGAGTTGATTCATCATGAGTGTAATTTTTGATAAGCTTTTTACTTATCCTCAGTGGTTTATTGCGTATCGCGATAGAAAACTATTTAATACTCCATTTGATAC
Organism: uncultured bacterium; assembly: GCA_964292325.1. Lineage (GTDB taxonomy): Bacteria > Bacillota > Negativicutes > DSM-13327 > DSM-13327 > CTSoil-075. The sequence continues at coordinate 10,542 of CAXYVG010000024.1, forward strand.
AGAGGGATTTAAAATTATTGATCCTCCACCAGGACGATTTTATGCAGATCCATTTGTAATAAAGCATAAGGGTAAAAATTATATTTTTTTTGAAGATTACTGCTGTATAAAAGGTAAAGGGGTTATAAGTTTTATTGAGATCGATCGAGAAGGCAATTATAGTACTCCTAAAATAGTACTGCAGAAAGATTATCATCTTTCCTATCCTTTTTTATTCAATTGGAATCATCAGATTTTTATGATACCAGAGACGAATCAGAATAATACGATAGAATTATATTCAACAATAAATTTTCCATACGATTGGAAACTAGAAAAAGTGATCATGAAAGATCTAAATGCCAATGATACCACAATATGGTTTTCAGATAACAAGACTTGGATGTTTACAAACATTCTTGAGACAGGAAGAGCAGAATTCACTGATTTATGGTTGTTTTATGCGGATACAATTTTTGATGAATGGAAGCCACATCCCCGAAATCCCATAATATCTGATATAACTAGTGCCAGGCCTGCAGGAAATATGTTTATGCATAAAGGTGAAATTATTAGGCCAGCTCAGAATTGCTCTGCAAGGTATGGGCAGGCTTTAGCATTTAATAAACTAACATGTTTGACAGAACATGACTATGGGGAATTAAAGATAGAACAAGTGAATCCCAACTGGCATCCAGGGAACTTATCTTTTCATACGTATAATTTTAACGAAGATTTAGAAGTAATAGATGGCGAATTAATTAAGAAAGATATCCTGAGCCCGTATAGAAGATTGGCATCACATTTTTATAGAAAAGTTTATAACTAGAAATTGTAAATGTCTTATATTAAACAGTTTAAAGATGTTGGCAGGGTGATGTTTATACATAGAAAAAGAGTGGTTAGCTGGTAAAGAAGTCGAAAAACTGATTGAAAAGAAGGGGCAATTGAATTGCGAATAAAAAACACCTTAAATAATATAGCGTTTAGTATAGGTGGAACCTTCATAACGAGTTTACTAGGATTTGCTTCACGTACTGTTTTTATTTATTTTTTAGGAGCTACATACTTAGGTGTAAATGGTTTGATGACTAATGTATTGTCAATGCTTTCTCTTGCTGAGTTAGGGGTAGGTACAGCAATCACTTTTAGTTTGTACAAGCCGTTAGCTGAGAACGATATTAGAAAAATAAATTCGCTTATGATATTTTACAAAAAAGCCTATAGAATCATAGGCTTTGTAGTATTTTTCTTAGGACTTATTCTGATGTGTTTTTTAGAATATATAATTAAAGATTATCAAGCTATAAGCAACGTGCAGCTTATTTATTGTCTCTTTTTATTCAATACTTCATATACTTATTTTTTTTCGTATAAGCGAACTTTGATGCAAGCAGATCAAAAATCTTATCTTTTAGTGCCATTTACTACGGGATTTAATTTGTTAATGGTAGCAGTCCAAATAATAGTTTTAACGGTATATAAAAATTATATTATATATTTGCTAATACAATTGGTTACTATATTTGCGGAGAATATCGTTATTAACAGGTACATAAATAAAAAATACACATTTCTCGAAGATAAGAGTAATGAAAAGATACCTAAAAATGAGCTTGCCATAATTGCTAAAAATGTAAAAGCTCAATTTATGCATAAAGTAGGAGACTATGCGATTAATGGTACAGATAATATAATAATATCTGCTTATATAAGCATTACAACTGTGGGGATATATTCTAATTATGCTTTGGTAATTAACACAGTACATACATTCTTAATGGTAATTTTTAATAGTACTATAGCCAGTTTTGGCAATCTTATAGCTCGGGAAACTACGGAGAAAAGTCTACAGACTTTTAAAGTATTCAATTTCTTAAGCTTTTGGATTTTCGGGTGGGCTACAGTTTGTCTTTACAACTTATTAAATCCATTCATATTATTATGGATTGGTGATTCATATATTATTGATCAAACCATAATTAACATTGTGCTTTTGAATTTTTATCTAGTTGGCATGAGAGTTCCATTGTCTATTGTGAAAATGGCAGCTGGCGTATATTCTCAGGACATGTATGTGCCTCTTATTCAAGCATTGGTAAATTTAGCATTCTCAATAATATTGGTTCAAAATTGGGGCCTGGCTGGTGTATTTATGGGAACGTTAATAAGCAGTATAACAGTTGTGTCTTGGTGTAGACCTTTAGTCGTATATAAGTATGTTTTTGAAACATCAGTCAAACCGTATTTCAGGCAGTTTTTTTATTATGCATTTGTATTAGTATTTAATGTTTTTATCACGGGTTTTATATGTAGCTTTGTCTTTGCAGAATATAGTATCGTAAATTTTATTGCAAGAGGCATTATATGTATAATTATCCCTAATATAGTAATTGTGAAGCTGTTTTATAAGACCAGGGAATTCAAGGATATTATTGGAATTGCTATACAGGCATTGGGAGGGAGAGATAAATGGAGAAAAAGGTTAGCATAATTACACCTTGTTACAATGGAGAAAATTATGTAGGAAGGTATATGGATTCAATATTAAGTCAAAGTTATTCTAACATAGAGTTTATTTTAATTAATGATGGTTCTCATGATGATACAGAAAAAGTGATTTTGTCATATAAAGAAAAATTTGCAGAGCGTGGCTTTGATTTCGTTTATATTTTTCAGAAAAATGCCGGGCAAGCTACTGCATTAAATGCAGGATTAAAGGTATTTACGGGGGATTATCTAACTTGGCCTGATAGTGATGACTTTTTAGATTCGCAGTCTATCGAAAAAAAAGTGACTTTTTTAGAACGTTACAAAGAATATGGATTTGTTAGATCGGACGCATATCTATACGATGAAAAGAATTTAGATATTCCTATAGGATTTATATCAGAAAAAAATAAAGATCGATTTAAAGAAGAGATATTTGAAGATCTGATCACGGAAAATAATGTATATTTTGCTCCGGGTTGCTATATGGTGAGATCAGTTGCTTTTTTAGATGTTAATCCTCAAAAAGAAATATATGCTTCTCGTGGTGGGCAAAATTGGCAGATGCTATTACCAATAGCTTTTAAATACAAATGTGGTTATATTGATGAACCGCTTTATAATTATCTAGTTAGGCAGGATAGTCATTCTCACAGTATTGTTTTGAAAGAAGATCTATTGAAAAGATATAATGAACATGAGGATATTTTAAAACATGTTGTTAATTCTATGAACATTGATAAGGAATACTATAACAAAATTATACGTGAAAAATATTTGCACAAAAGGCTGGCTTTTGCTGGCACTCATCAAGATAAAACATTAGGGGAGGAATGCTACTCCAAACTCAAAGACATAAGATGTATCACGAATAGGGATAGAAAATGGTATGTTATGAGTAAAAATATGTTTGTCAATATTACAATAAAAGGATTATCTAAAGTGAGACGAGTGATTTTTAGATGATCAATATAAATGATAAATCAAAATGTTGTGGCTGCCATGCCTGTTATAATATTTGTCCGCAAAAGTGCATTAGTATGCAGTCTGATGATGAAGGCTTCTGGTATCCGCTAGGGGATATAGAACAATGCACTAATTGTAGATTGTGTGAAAAGGTGTGTCCTATTCTAAATAAAGATATTATAAAGAATCATTTTGCTACGGCTTATGCATGTATAAATAAAGATGATATTATCAGGCAGCAAAGTTCGTCAGGGGGCGTATTTACGGTTATAGCGGAAAATGTGTTGGCTAATAATGGAGTCGTATTTGGAGCGGGCTTTGATGGCGATTTTAACGTGCTTCATAGCTGGACAGATAGATTGGATGGTATTAGTAATTTTAGAGGATCAAAATATGTGCAGAGTTGCATAGGTGATACTTATAAACAAGTAAAGGATTTTTTGCAGCAAGAGCGGCAGGTTTTATTTTCAGGTACTCCTTGTCAGATTGCTGGACTTAGGTCGTATCTTGGTGAGGATTATAAAGGTTTAGTTTGTTTGGATATTATTTGTCATGGGGTTCCCTCGCCTTTAGTTTGGGAAAAGTACCGGATTAAGGTGGCAAACAATAAAAAGATTAAGGTTATTAGTTTTAGAGATAAGACGTTTGGGTGGAAGATGTGTTCAATATTATTTGAATTTAGCGATGGAGTGATTCTAAAGGAACTGAGCAGTAAGAATAAATATATACAAGGTTTTTTGAAAAATTTTTACCTTCGTCCATCCTGCTACAGTTGCAGTTTCAAAACGATTAATCGTCAGAGTGATATAACTTTAGCTGACTTTTGGGGAATAGAAAACGTTCTTCCTAGTTTTGATGATGATCGTGGTACATCGCTTATTTTGGTAAACTCCAAAAAAGGAAATGTAATATTTTCATCTGTAGTAGATAAAATAGATTATGAAAAGGTTCATATAGATCAGGCTATATTATATAATCAATCTGCTGTAAAATCGATGGATTATAATCCTAAGCGAGATAAGTTTTTTCTGGAATTATCGGATGGGACAGATGTTAGTCAATTGATAGCTAAGTATACAAAAGTTAGTTTTCTAAAAAACTTATATGTAAGATTGAGAACAATATTTTAACTACATTCCCCGTGCTTTTAAGTCCAATGCGATTTCTGCAACATTCTTCTATAGGTTAGCATATAATATCCTATCATCAAAAGGTGGTAGGATATTATATTTTGAGTGATATAAGTAAATAGGGGGAAAGATAAACCTATGGATAAATGTATAACCGATGATATGATTTCTGTGAAGTTTGGCGAAAGCACTTATGATTGGGAACGCATTGATAATTTAGTTGCAAGAATCTATTCTACAAGAAACGAACTAATCCAAGATGTAAGTTTGAAAATTGGAGCCATATGCAAAACATATGGCTATAGTACTGTTGGAGATGGTGGTGGTGGTGAGTATCTTGTAGTGGCAAATGAAAATCCAGCTGATGATATCCATGTTATGTTAGCGAATGGATTAACTGCTAAACTTCAATATGGTATAGAAATAAATGTTAGGCAATTAGGTATAAAGGCGGGAAGTAATTCTTATAAAACTCAGAACGCATCAAAATTAGCGTATTATATCAAAAATTATCCTATAGCCTTTAAATTTTTCTTTCCTCAAGGTGACTATTACTTTGTTTCTGTAAATCCCGATAAGGGTAATAGGGCTTTAGCCGTTAATCTATGTGGAGAGTCGTGCGCTCCTCAATCAGAGTATCAAAAGACTCGCATTTTAACAGAGGGAGAAAACTTCCTATATGATAATAGTGATAGCAATAGTCAATGTTATTTTGAAGTATCTGATTTAGATATACTATCTACAGGTCGAACTGGCATAGCATTTGGAAGTAAAAACTCTAGTGAGTGTAGTTTTAGGTTTAATAATGTTTATATAGAGGAATTTGATTATGGTTTTTATGCACCTTTTTATTCGACTGGGGGATCAGGAGGTAAAAATATTACCTTTTTTGGGTGCCATTATGGGTGTTATATAGGAGATGCAAGCCATTTCTTTGATATTGATGGGCTAAATCTTAACTATAATAGAGTTGGATTGCGAATGGGTGTAGGCGGTTCTCCATGTCGTATAAAAAACGTGCATATAGCTCTTGGTTATTATTTTTCAGATAAGGATAAATTCACTAACTTTATAGGGATCCATACGAAAGGTGGATTGGAGATTGATGGATTATACTGCGAGGATTATATAGGAGCCACAGGGCAACCTGAAAAAACGATAGTTATTGATTATGAATATTGGAGTTATGGCGTTGAATCCCTGCGTATCAAAAATACCCCTGTCCAGACGCCGGCGGCAAAAGGTAGCAAATTCATGAGGTTCTATCAGTACGCTGGAGAGGGGCGAGAAATCAATCCAGCAGCTACACCAACTCGGTACATGACAGATATATTGTTCTTCAATAATTGCCAAATCACTAGGGCTACCCCTTTAAAAGATATCATAGAAATTAATCCTAATGAAGCCCAATTGGGTATCTGTGTGGACGGTCAGAACGAGTATTATGGTACTTTTGAAATACTCATGAACAGACCTCATTATCAGATAAAAGCGAAAAATTGTATAGCAGGTATTCTAATAGAACCTCCTAATATAATTACTACAGTTAGGGCTATACAATGGACATCTGCCTCAGATGTTTCAAGTATATTAGTAGACAGCTCTAAAATCATAAATCCTACAAAGTTAGACAATTTCTTTTGGCCGGACACGTTACGACTATCGTTTGGATTTAACTTTGTCATTAAGTATATTATCACAGGGTCAGGTGTAACGAATGGAACATATCAATTGGTGAGATATGATCCATATAAAACCCCTAATGACATACCAGTTAATATAGAACAAATAATAGTAACCAATGGTACTATTAAGACACAGGGAGTAATAAGAATCTTAGATACTATTTCTCGAGATGCCTATATGAAACTTGGATTCTTAAATAATTCTTTAGCTGAAGCAGATTATTCCAAGTTGAGTCTTGATTTAGAACTCATACAATTAGGACCTGACAGATTTATATAATAATGGTAAGAATAATATGATGACCATGGAGGCATCGATACGCTATTACAGAGTGTATCGATGCCTTTTTTATGCCTGCTCCCCTATTTTACCAAAAAATGGTTGCAAAAATAATACAAATAATATAAAATAAGTATAAAAATGGTAATAATAAAAACAAAGATTTTTCTTAGAGTATTTTGGAATATAAAGTAGGATGAGTTTATATAAGCCTAAAAGTGAAAAATGAGTAAAACTTTAATGAGGGGAAGATTAGGATGCGAACGCCGTTTTTTGTTGTTAATAAGAACGAACTCGAAAATAATATTAAAAATTTTCATAATGCAATAGCAAAAGAGTGGAATAACTATATTATTGGTTATTCGTACAAAACCAATTCTCTTCCGTGGCTTTTAGGATTTATGAAAAATCATAATTGTTATGCGGAAGTCGTTTCGAATTGCGAGTATAGCCTAGCTCTTCATATGGGATATTTGGAAGACGAAATTATATTGAATGGGCCTGTAAAAACCAAAGAGATGTTTATAAGAGCGTTACATGGCGGAAGCATAATAAATATTGATGCAAAGAGAGAACTTGACTGGTTATTAGAGCATGATAAAGGCTCACCAAAAGCAAAAATCGGATTGCGTGTGAATTTTGATATCAATAGCCTTTGTCCAAATGAAACACCGTATCCTATTGATGGCAGTCGGTTTGGTTTTAATTATGAAAATGGAGAACTGAAATATGCCATTGATAAAATCAGGAAAGATGGGAATTTTGCAATAGCGGGTTTACATATGCACGTAAGCAGTAAAACGAGGGGACTTACTATTTATAAGGCTTTAGCTAATAAAGTATGTGAGATAAAAGAAAAATATAATATGAATTTGGAATATATAGATATGGGTGGTGGTTACTATGGTGGATTACCCAATAAAACTAGCTATTTGGAATATATGCAAACAATCGCCTATGAATTATCCAAGTCATTTGATAGGGAAAAGACGACATTGATTATTGAACCTGGAGCTTCACTTGTAGCATCTGCTATTGATTTTGTATGTGAAGTAATTGATACAAAAATAATTAAGGATAAAACATATGTGATTACGAATGGGAGTCGAATCAATATTGATCCTCTAATGAGAAAAAATAGCTATATTTATGAGTGGAAGACAAATAATTCAAATATAGTAGAGCAACAAATAATCTGTGGTTTTACATGCATGGAAGATGACAGAATCATGAATATCGAACAACAACCTACATTACAGGTAGGAGATAAGCTGCTATTTAAAAAAGTTGGTGCATATACGATGTGTTTTTCACCTTTGTTTATCGATTATTTTCCAGATGTTTATGCATATGAAGATGACCAATACCACTGCATCAGAAAAAAATGGGGACCAGAAGAGTATATGATGAAATCAAAGTTATATGTATAAGTTTATTTAATAGTTACAAAAATAAAGATCCCTTATTAGAACGGAGGAGTAACCATTATGAATATTCTAATCATGAGTGTAGGTACGCGCAATAAGATTGTTCAATATTTCAAAAAAGAATTGAGTGGACAAGGTAAGGTGATAGCAACCGATTGCAGTGAATTTGCACCAGCTTTATATGATGCGGATCAATACTATGTAGTACCTGCAATCGATGAAATATGTTATCTCGATACCATCAAAAAAATCTGTAAATCAGAAAAAATAGATGGAATTTTAAGTCTGATAGATCCTGAATTGAATCTGTTAGCAAAACATAAAACCGAATTTAAAGAATTGGGAACTACTTGTTTAGTGAGCTCTTATCAGGCAACTCAACGGTGTTTTGATAAATTTGAAATGTATAAATTTTTATGCAATCACGGCTTTAGGGCGGCAAAGAGTTACATTGACATAAAACTATTTGAAAAAGCGCTAGAAAATAAAGAGATTTCCTTTCCTGTTTTTGTTAAACCGGTACGAGGAAGTGCAAGTATGAATATACATAAAGTGACTTCTATTGAAGAATTAAAAGTGCTCTATAGCAAATTTGACAACTTAATGATACAAGAATATTTATACGGTACCGAATATGGTGTTGATGCTTATATTGATGCTATATCTAATGAGACGATTGCAACATTCTGTAAAGAAAAAATTCAGATGCGTGCAGGTGAAACTGATAAAGCTATTTCGATAAAAGATGAAAAGCTAGTTACTTTGGTACAGGAGTTTATAAAAAAAAGCAAATTCCGCTATATGATTGATATAGATATTTTAAAAGTAAACGGTGAGTATTACATCTCAGAAGTCAATCCCCGATTTGGTGGTGGTTATATACACGCTTATGAGTGTGGAGTGAATTTCCCAGCATTGATTATTAATAATCTTAATGGCTTATCAAATTCAAGAGTGATTGGTGCGTATGAAGCAGGAATCTGTATGATGAAATACAGTGATGCTAAGATATTCAAGATGGGCGATCATGTATAATCTGAAAAAACTTATAGAAAGGTTCTTACAATAATAAATACGTGGGGTGATTTGGTGAATAAATTTCCAGATATATACTTTTTACCTCAATGGGCAAAATTGCATGAAGAGAAAGATAATGGGAGGGCAGATGTTTTCTTATTTGAGAATCAGTTTGGCAAAATTTATTACCAATTTATAAAAAGACCAATTGAGATGAGGATAAACGGCAACACTTATTTTGACATCATTACTCCATATGGCTTTAATGGCCCAATCATATTAGAAAACTATGCACACAACAAAGAACAGTTGCTTCAGGATTGGTTTTGTGCCTTTACTACATATTGTGATGCAGAGAAAATCATTGCTGAATATGTTAGGTTTAGTCCATGGCTTCAAAATTATACAGATTTCGAGAAGTATTATGACTTTGTATCTAAGAAACATACGTTAGCAATTAATTTAGAGGGAGATTTTTTCATGCAAGAATTTTCCAATAAATGTCGAAATCGTATTAAAAAGTCTATAAAAAGTGATGTATTAATAGAATTCGATTATGAGGGCAAAACTTTAGACGAATTTATTTCTCTTTATGATAAAACGGTTACTAAAAATCATATTAATGAGTACTATCAAATGTCTTTGGATTTTTTTACACGAATGTTTAAAGCATTAAAGGGCAATATCTTTTTAATTAATGCAAGGTTTGATGGTCATTGCATTTCTTCGGCTATTTTCCTGCATTATGGTGATTATATTCACTATCATTTTTGTGGGAACGATTATGCATTTTCATCATTAAGTCCTAACAATTATATTCTATTTGAAGCATGTAATTGGGGAAGAACGTATAATAAAAAAAAACTTCACTTAGGTGGGGACGCTAATGATGAAAATCTATTGCATTTTAAAAAAACATTTACTAAAAATGGAATACACGATTTTTTTATTGGAAAAAGTATAAGAAATAAAGAGATATATCAAAAGTTAATTGAAATAATGGGGGAGAGTCATACCGATTATTTTCCTGCATACAGAGGGTAATTTTTATCAATTTTAACTAAGCGTGTAATTAATGGGTAGAAAATAACGTTTTTTATCTTGCATCATAATTGTAAAAGATTTACAATTATGATATGGAAATTTGTTTTTGCGCGAGTACTTTTAGAGTGCTAGGAACATAATGTTTTCAATTTATTTTTATAGTTGGAGGGATTTATGAAAAACATATTTGATGTGATAGTTTCTTTCGTGCTAGTGATATGGTTGTTGCCAATTATGCTGATAGTGGCATTGTTAATTTATATGAAAATTGGATGTCCTATTATTTTTAAGCAGAAACGACCAGGCTTACAAGGGAAACTTTTTAATATTTATAAGTTTAGAACAATGACTAATGATATGGATAAAACGGGAAAGTTGCTTCCCGATAACAAACGCATTACTGAGTTTGGACGAATTTTACGTAAATGGAGTTTAGATGAACTACCTCAACTCTTAAATGTTATGCAAGGTAAGTTAAGCTTGGTTGGGCCAAGGCCTTTATTAATAGAATATTTACCTTTATACGATTCAGAGCAGGCACGTCGTCATGATGTCAGACCCGGTATTACCGGTTGGGCGCAAGTCAATGGTAGGAACGTAATTAGCTGGGAAGAAAAATTTAAGTTAGATGTGTGGTATGTGGATAACCAATCTTTTTGGCTTGATATGAAGATCTTGTTATTGACGGTATTAAAAGTTGTAAAATCAGATGGAATCAGTCAAAAAGGACAGGTGACAATTGAAGCTTTTAGAGGTTCGATTGTTAAAGAAGAGATAGATTCTTAAACTCATATCATTGCAGGTTAAAAAAGATTAGCTAAGGATGCCATTAGGAATACGCTCATGGAGAGGAGGAATATAATGCAGGCTAAAAATATTGTTGTTATGAGTGCCGGTGGATTTGGAACGGAAGCAGTTTGGGTTTTAGAAGAAATGAACAAAATGAATCAGAAAGGTAAATCGTGGAATATCATTGGTTATGCCGATGATCAGGGAGCAAAAAAGAATATGATATTTTATGATTACAAAGCATTAGGTACACCCGAAGAGGTAGCCGCTGATTATATAGGACAAGAAATGTGGTATTTTTGTGCGATAGGAAATAACGAAATTAGAAGGCGGGTTTCTAATCGATTGAATCATTTAGGATGGCAAGCTGCAACGTTAATTCATCCATCTGTAATAATGGCCAAGAATATTCACATTGGACAAGGAAGTTATATCGGGGCTGGTTCTATACTGTGTCCCAACGCTGTGATTGAAGAACATGTATTGATTAATACAAGAGTAGCAGTTGGGCATGATGTTGTGTTTGAGAATTTCAGTCAGGCTTGTCCAGGATCGCAAATTAATGGATCTTGTAAAATTGGTGAAGGCGCAATTATCGGTTCAAATGCATCGATATTTCCAGGTAAGTCGGTTGGTTCTTGGTCAACAGTAGGTGGAAATTCTCAGGTCATTCGTTCAGTAAAATCAGGTACTACTGTGAATGGAGTTCCAGCAATGGTAATAAAGTAATATCGTGGGGTTAAAAACACAAAAAAACTGGAGGGATTTTAAAATGCATGAAGTCTTGAAAAATGCTATTGCAGAAGAATTAGAAGTAGATTCATCAGAACTCATCAGTACTAAGGTTCTCAATGATCTTGAAGCATGGGATTCCGTAGTTGCATTGACCATTATGGTTATGATAGGCGATGAAGTGGGCATTCCAGTGATGCCAAATGAGATTAAGGCTCTACAAACTTTTGGTGATATTGAAAAACTTATCTTATTTAAGCAAGAGCAAGGTTTGAAGTTTCAAGCAAAGGAGGCATAAGATGAAAACCTCGACTATAGTGGCAATCGCTCACGCTTTGCCTACCAATGTTGTGACCCAACGGGATTTGGAAGAAAGATTTGGCGTTAAGCCAGTCAAGTCAATTTATAAGATGTCTGGAATACGTGAACGACGCGTAGTTGCTCCTGGGCAGTGTGCTTCTGATCTTGCGTATGCTGCTACTAAGCGACTGATTGAATATCTGAAGATTGATCCTGCAACCATTGATCTTCTAACATTTGCGTCTCAGACGCCGGATTATCGGATACCTGCAACCAGTTCAGTATTGCACGGTAAATTGGGTTTATCTGAAAACTGTTGTACATTTGACATAAATCAGGCATGCAGTTCATTTTTGCATTCTTTACAGGTAGCGCACTCCATGCTTATAGCGGGAACCGCTAAACGGGCACTGGTTATAAATGGAGATGCCCTTTCGACGTTGGTTAACCCAATGGATAGAGGGCTTGTGACTTTGCATGGTGATGCCGCTACAGTAGCGTTACTTGAGGCATCTGATAGCGACGTAGGAGGTATTGAGTATATTGAGATTGGTACTGACGGCACAAAGTTTGACTGGTTGCTCGTGCCAGCTGGTGGGGCAAGGATGCCGATTAGTGCAAAGACTAAGGTGGAATGTACAGATGATGATGGATGTGTACGTAATCTGGAACAATTATTTATGGATGGTCCCGCGGTATTTCATTTTGTAGTTTATAAAGTAACAGAAGTGTTGAAAAATGCTATGGGAAAAATGCAATTCACCATTGATGATTATGATATGGTTTTGTTGCATCAAGCAAATAAGATGATGGTTGACTTAATATATCGCGCGATTGGCGCTTCTCCAGAAAAACGTTTTTATTTTATGGAGGACGTGGGTAATAGCAGTGGACCATCATTGCCAGCCACTCTATCCCAAGCATGGCGCGAAGGCTTTATCAAACCGGGCAGCCGTACACTGATGTGTTCTTTTGGTGGTGGTTTGTCATGGGGGGTAGTTTCTATCAAATGGCCAGACAATGCTGCTGCTGCTGTCCCGGGGATCGTTGATGTAGCTACCATCTTGAATAAAGTGGTGGTTTAGATGTTGCGATTTGAAAAAAAAAGGATACTGATAGTTGGTGTGAGTTCTGGTATTGGACGAGCTACAGCAGTAAGGTTGGCGCGAGAAGGGGCCTCTATTGTTGGTGTAGGCAGGGATATGGAACGTATGCAAAAAGTACTAAATACACTGAATGGCAGTGAGCATCATGCAATTGTCGCTGATGTGGCTGATGAAATACAATTGCAAGAGGTTATAAAATATGGCAAAGCAAACGGTGGATATGATGGTGGTGTATTTTGTGCAGGATTGCATGAGATACGACCGTTTACGCTTTTAAAAGCGGATCATTTAATAAATAGTTTTAATGCGAATGTTATAACTGCTATTCATTCTACGAAAGCTGTTGTAAAGGCAGTTAATCCCAATGGAGCCGCTATTGTCTGGCTATCATCGGTTGCCGCTATAAGAGGTACGGCAGGATTTACTAGTTATTCATGTGCTAAGGGCGCTTTAATTTCGGCGGCTAAAGTAGCTGCTGTTGAATTGGCTAAGAAAAAGATACGAGTGAATGTAATGATTGCTGGAGTAGTAGAAACGCCTATGAGCGATGAGTGGCTTAGCTTACTGTCGCAAGAACAACAGGAAGAAATAAAGAGTAATCATCTTTTAGGTATTGGGAAACCGAGTGATGTTGCAGATGCGGTTGCTTTTCTGGTTTCTTCCGATGCTCGTTGGATTACGGGTGCAACTTTAGTTGTAGATGGTGGTTTATCAGTACGATAGGGGTGATTACGTGAAATTATCATTACATCATAGTGGTATTTTAGTCAAAGATATTCCCAAAGCAGCAACTCAATATGTACAACGATTTGGTTATCGAATCTATAGTCCAGTGATTCATGATCCTGTTCAGACTGCTTTTATTCAGTTTTTAAAACTAGAGGATGATTTGGCATATATAGAGCTTATTTCGCCTGATGGATCAGAAAGTAAACTGAGTCATGCTTTGAAAAAAGGCGGAGGACTTCATCATTTATGTTATACATCTTTCGATATTGAAGAGTCTTGTAGACAAATGTATAGTAGCGGGATGTTAATACTCCAATTGCCAATTGTAGCAACGGCTTTTCCTGGTAGACGTATAGCCTGGTTGATGGCGAGTGATGGAATACCTATAGAACTTGTAGAACAAGGTGACGATAAATGGGGGTAATGAAATGAATAATCTTATTAAGATTAGAAATATATTTCGTGATATCTTTGATGATGAAGAGATGACGATTTCTGAAGAAACCTCAAGGAAAGATATTGAAGACTGGGATTCTGTGGCACACATAAAATTAGTTTTAACTATTGAGGACGAATATGGCATTCGTTTAACAACGGAAGAAGTTTCAAGTATACAAACCGTCGGAGATTTTATTTGTGCAATTGAAAAATGATAAGGTGGAGTAATGATGGCAAACTTTGTCTTTAGTCAGGATGTAATACATTATATTTTTGACAATGATGATGACCGATATATTGTTGCGGCTCTAAAAGAGTTGATAGAAAAAAATGGCAATGATTTTGAATTGACTGTAGCGGAGGCAATCGTTAATGCTATAGAGGCTAAGGGAGAGCAATCAGAGGTATTGTCTACCTGGGTTGCTTCTTTAGAGGGATATTCTTCTCCATTAGCTAGATTTGTATATTATAAAATGCGCGCTTTAGCAGGTAATTGTACCGAAGCAATTGAGGGAATTTCTGCAATTATTTCTTCCATTGCTAATATGGAACCATTTTTGCTGTTGTATCGTGCTCGGTTATTGGTCAGAATGAAGCGAATGGCTGAGGCAACGCATGATATTCGAACAGCGTTATCTCTTTATCCGTCTTATTCCTTTTTTGTAAAATGTGAAGCCTTGATTCGGAAAATAATAAAATCTGGCGAGTGGGTGCCCCGAGGTAATCTTAAAGTGGCTCTTTTGGGAAGTTCTACTACTACATTTTTAGCTCCTGTATTGCAGGCGTTATGCTTTAAGGATGGAATCAATGCTTTGGTATATCAGGGAGCCTATGGAAATTATCAACATGAAATCTTAAATCTCACTTCTGGTTTGTATAATTTTGCTCCTGAAATCGTGGTGATGATTCCTAATTACCGAGATGTAGCACTTCCGCCTCGTGGTACAAATAAAGCTGTTACAGATATTGCATCTGCAAGTCATAATCTTTGGATGATTTTGCAAAAAAATAACCCCTGTCATATCATTCAAGTAGGGTTTACTATTCCGCCTTATGGAACTTGGGGAACTATGGAAGACTCCTTAGCGGATGGACGTAGTAGGCTTATTCAAAATCTGAATTCGATGTTGTTAGCAAGAATGCCAAATGGAGTCTCTTTTCTAGATATGAATAGAGTAGCTCTACAGATAGGAGAAAAATTCTACTCTGATATTGAGTGGTATACTGCTAAACAATACCCTGCAACGGAAGCATTACCTTTACTTTCTACGTATTTAACTGCTCACTTTCGTGCTGTATTAGGAATTTCAGCAAAAGTATTAGTTTTGGATTTGGATAATACGTTATGGGGTGGAGTGATTGGAGAGGATGGTGTAGCAGGGATAGTTCTCGGATCGCCTTCGCCAGAAGGAGAAGGTTATCTTGAGTTACATCAGTATGTTAAAGAGCTAAAAGAAAGGGGCGTCTTACTTGCTGTTTGTTCCAAAAATAATATGCAAGATGCCAAATTACCTTTTCAAGAACATGATTCTATGGTCTTAAACGTAGATGATTTCGTGATTTTTACTGCGAATTGGCAGGATAAAGCGACAAATATTAAAAATATGGCTGATACATTGTCACTTGGTCTAGATAGTTTTGTATTTATAGATGATAACCCGCTGGAGAGATCTTGGGTACGTGCAAGATTGCCTCAGGTTTTAGTTCCTGAGTGTGGAAATACACCTTGGGAAATTCTGAATTCTTTGCGACAGGGTAAATTTTTTGAGACCATGGTAGTTACTGCTGAGGATACGGAGCGTCATCAAAACTATAAATTTAATGTTGAGCGTCAAAAAAATGAAAAAACTTGTGAATCCTTTGAAGATTTCTTAATCGGTTTGGAGATGGTAGCTGAAAGTGGACCATTGGATGACAAGACGTTAACTCGTGTAACTCAGTTGGTAAATAAAACAAATCAATTTAATCTTACTACGCGACGTTATTCTCAAGAACAAGTGAAATGGATGGCGCAATCACCTGATTGGTGGACGAGATGGTTTCGCTTGAAAGATAGATTTGGTGATCATGGATTGATTGGTGTTATGTTAGTTAAAAAGAACGGTAAACAATGGGATGTGGATTCTTGGCTTATGAGTTGCCGTGTTTTAGGAAGGAGAATGGAAGAATTTATGTCTGCAGAGATGCTTATGGCTGCGAAAGCAGAAGGTGCGATAAAGGTTTGTGGTCAATATATTCCAACTGCTAAGAATGCATTAGTAAAAGATATGTATTCTCATATTGGTTTTGAACAGCAAGGCGAGAATACTTGCTATTTTTTAAATCTGGAAGCTACAGAAATCTCTGCTTGTCAATTTATTCGTGGGAACAAGAAAACAGATGTTAAACCTACTTTCCCAGAAACAAAAGAACGTGCAGCTCTTGGATTTTAAATTCTTATGATCATAGACATAGAATGATTTACAAGGATGTGATTACGATGGCATTGAATGACAGAATAGAATGGATTGATACTAGCAAAGGAATTGGTATTATTCTGGTCGTACTGGGGCACATTTGGTTGATGAGGGAAGGATATAACTATATAAACTCTTTTCATGTGCCGTTATTTTTCTTTTTATCAGGATACCTAGTAAATTTTGAGAAGTATGATGGTTTAAGGTCATATATTATAGCGAAAGTTAACAATTTACTAATACCATATTTTAGTTTTTCTTTATTGACTTATGTATACTGGATTCTCATTGAAAGAAAATTTTCCGAAAATACAATCAGTCCCACATTTGCGTTTTTGAATATCTTTATTTCTCCGGGTGGTGATCAATATTTGCCACATAATCCCGCAATATGGTTTTTCACCTGCCTGTTTATTGTGACAATTATATTTTATAAAATGGCACGAAAACAGAATTCGTATCAGATATTTATTTTACTATTGGTAAGTTCAGCTGTAGGTTATGCTACGACCTTATATGTACCGAATGGCTTCCCGTGGAGTATTGATGTAGCTCCAACTGGTATTGTATTTTATGGTGTAGGTTTCATTATGAAAAAGAGTAACACCATATATATAAAATCAAATTATACACGTTTACTAATACCTTGCTGTTGTATACCGGCAGGATTTATCATTTCACAATTAAATGGAAGTGTTCTTATGGCGGACAACTTGTATGGTAACCATTACTTTTATTTTTATATTACTGCGTTTTTGGGAATAGCAAGTGTTGTGACTATCGCAATGCTTTTCGGAAAAAACAGGGTTTTATCGTATTTGGGACAAAATTCTCTTATTATTTTTGCGTTACACTTTCCTGTCAAGAGAGTAGTTACTGGTGTTACTAGTAAAGTCTTGAATGTTTCCTTAGAACAAATAAAAGGGTCGTTTTTGATAGGTAGTATTGAGACCGTTATTACAATTTTACTTTTAGTACCTATTATATATTTAATTCGCAATCAATGTCCTTTTATATTAGGCAAAAAGTCTGTAAGCAATAGCGTTGTGAAGGAGGTAAGGCTATCGTGAAAAATTTATTAATTATTGGCGCGGGTGGTTGTGGACGGGAAGTCTTTCAGTGGGCCAAGGACATACAGGAAGAAAAAGAAATCTGGACATCTATCCGCTTTTTAGATGATGATCTTCATGTACTAGATGACTTTGGATTGCAAGATGCTATGGCTGGGACTATTAAGGATTATCAACCTTGCGCTAATGATGAAGTTGTTTGTGCGATAGGTGATCCGATCACTCGGCTAACGCTATGTTGTGATTTTAGAAAAAAAGGAGCATTTTTTGCCAATATTATCCATCCTACTGTACTGATAGCGGATTATTCTCGCATTGGTACAGGTGTGATTATTTGTCCAAGAACCATCATATCGACAAATGTTAAGATAGATGATTTTGTTTTAATCAATACATTTTGTGTGGTTGGGCACGACGTTACAATCGAATCTGGATGTACGTTGAGTGCTCAGTGTGACTTGATGGGCGGGGCTTACTTGGAGGAAGAATCTTTCCTAGGAAGTGGAGCCAGGATATTTCCGAATGTGCGTGTAGGTAAACAATCTAAAATTGGCGCGGGAAGTGTGGTCATTCGCAATGTCCCATCTAATGTCAGTATATTTGGCAACCCGGGCAAACAAATTTATTAAAGATAATGCGCGGAAGGAACGATGCAAAGTGGAACAACAAGAATGTATCCAAAAAATTAGGGGAGCGCTGTTTGCAATCAACCAGAACATTGACTCGACAACAATACTTGATGATCTAGACGGGTGGGATTCTCTTGGTCGACTAAGTCTTGCGGCAATGCTTCAGGAATCATTCGGTGCGATGGTAGACACTAAGACATTACTAAATTGTAAGACAGTGGGACATATTATCGAGTTGGTTAGGGATCGCCTAACAGTGTAAAGGGAGAGGGTAAGGTGAAGTATACAGTATTGGAATATATCATACATACCACTGCTATACACGGTAGAAAAATTGCGGTAATTGATGGTGAGCGTCAGATGACCTTCGAAGAACTTAACACGGCTGGTAAGAATTTGGGCTATTGTTTGTTTTTAACTTTTAGGGTCACTAGTCGACCAATAGCAGTGATGCTCCCCAAAAACGTTAACAGTCTGGTGGCCTTTTTGGGGATTTTGTATAGTGGTAATTTCTATGTACCACTTGATGAACAATTACCTGAGAGTAGGCTAAAGAGTATTATTGATAATCTGCAACCATTAGCTGTTATTACGGCGCCAGAATACGAAAGGAAACTCCTTGCTAGTGGTGTCAGCCAAGAGCAACTTATTATGCTTGATAAAGCTACAAGTCAAGAGAGCCAGTATGACGTTAAAGCACTGGAGATGGTGCTAGAGCAAGTGGTTGACACGGATCCAGTTTATATTATTTATACTTCGGGATCGACGGGTATACCTAAGGGAGTGGTGATACCTCATAAGGGTGTAATCGACTATATTGATTGGGCAATGCAGTGTTTTCAAGTGGATTCAGAGACGATCATTGGTAGTCAATCCCCTTTTTATTTTGATAATTCAACCCTGGATATTTATCTTTGTCTAGCTACAGGGGCAACTCTTGTACTTATTCCAGCGCAATATTTCGTATTTCCAGTAAAGCTGATGGAGTACGTCAATACCATGAATATTAATTTCATTTTCTGGGTGCCCTTCATTCTAGTCAATGTGGCGAATCAGCGCATTCTGGAAGAGATGGAAAGCTCAAGTCTGACAAAAATTTTATTCGCTGGCGAAGTAATGCCGAACAAGCAACTTAATTACTGGCGTAGACACATTCCAGGAGCCTTGTATGCCAATTTATATGGTCCCACGGAGATCACGGTGGACTGTACCTATTATATTGCCAATAGAGAATTTTTTGATCATGAACCGTTGCCTATCGGCATACCGTGTCGCAACAGTGATATTTTAGTAGTGAACAAAGAGGATCAGCTTGTCGTGGGAAGTGAACTAGGTGAGCTTTGCATCCGGGGGAGTTCATTAGCTCTAGGGTATTGGAATGATCCAGATAAGACAAGGATGGTCTTTGTGCAAAACCCACTGAATGATCACTATCCTGAACGCATCTATCGTACTGGTGATTTGGTGTATTACAACGATCGTAGAGAACTTATATACGTAAGCCGAAAGGATAATCAAATAAAACATCGTGGGTATCGGATTGAATTGGGGGATATTGAAAATGCTGTGCTTAGCTTACAGGAGATAGAACATGCCTGTGTGGTTTATAACAAACAGAAACAGGAAATTATTCTGATCTACCGAGCAGTAAGGACCCTTAGTGTAGAATATATCCGGGGGAAACTTCTGCCTTTACTACCTAAATACATGCTGCCCACCATTGCCTACCAATTGGATGAATTACCAATTAATTCTAATGGGAAAATCGATCGATCGATTCTGGCAAGCCGATATGGAGCATAGAAAGATGAAATTCGACAAAGTCATTGTACTAGGGTCTGGGAAAATAGCTGTAGAGTGCATCAATATCCTTGTTGGATATAGGGATGATGTGATCGTTATTGAACAGGAAGTGCAACCACTATCCTTCGTTCGCTTAATTAGTCGCAAGTGTGGTTTGGAGTATCAACGATTTCTTGATAAATGTGATTTGACGGCCTATCTGAATGGGATTGAGGAAGAGACGTTGGTGATCAGTGCGAATAACAGTTATCTTTTTCCACGACAGATAGTGGAAAAGAAAAACTTTAGCATCATCAACTTTCACAATGCTCTTTTGCCTCACTATCCTGGACGGAATGCTCCGACTTGGGTGATTTTCAACGGAGAAGAAATTACCGGAATAACTTGGCATTTTGTGGATGTGGGGGTGGATACCGGTGATATTCTCATCCAGAAAACGGTTTTGATTGGTCCAGGAGTGACAGCACTAGAATTGACTAAACAATGTATAGATATTGGTATTGAAGCTTTTCATGAGATCATTCCTGGGATCTTAGCAGGTGAATATTCTAGTTATGTTCAAGATAGGAAGCGCAGGGTGAATTTTCACCATGCTAAAGATGTACCGAACAATGGCTATTTGAATGTTTGTTGGTCATTGGATAAAATATCCGCATTTTTGAGATCTTTGGATTATGCAAGAGCCCAGGTTGTCCCTCTCGCTAAGGTAGTATTGTTTGGACAGGAGTATTTGATCCGAAAATACAGCATCTCAGTAGCAACATCATTGCTGTCATGTCACGTGGTTTTCCGCAGGGGAGAAATGATATTGCAGGATGGTAAGCATATAGTTAACATGGCATTAGAAAAGGGTTAGGAAGATAAATGTGAGGAGAAGAGATATGGAAAAGTTAAAGAATTTGATCCATAAAATTAAACCTGAGATTGATTTTATGGCGACGCGAGATTACATTCAGACTGGTATATTAGATTCCTTTGATATTATACTGCTTGTTTCGGGTATCGATGAGATTTACAACATATCCATCAGTGGCTTTGACATTGTTCCGGAAAATTTTACAAACTTGGAGACTATTTACAACTTAATTGCGAAATATAGTGAGCAGACATGAATTTTACTTTTCGTAATAAAAGAGTGAGTGGGATTCTGACCATTTTGCCCCACAATGAGGTAACGTTCGAAGATGATATGATTCAGTATAATTTTCCATTGGAAAAATCACTGCGCCTTAAGCAGATTATGGGTTATGGCAGACATCGCATCGCCGAGGCGGGGATCTGCGTATCGGATTTGTGCTTGTTTGGAATGGAGTATTTAATCGATAAGGGCTTGCTGGATAAGAATGATATTGATGCACTTATACTTGTTACGCAGACACCAGACTATCTTATACCACCCACTAGCAATATTATTCAGGGGAAACTCAACCTCAAGCAGGATATGATCTGCCTAGATATCAACCAAGGCTGCGCCGGATATATACTTGGACTTATCGAGGCATTTATGTTATTGGAGCAAGATGAGGTCAATAAGGTTGTGCTACTAACGGGGGATATCCTAAGTCGGAAAACCTCGAGTAAGGATAGGAACAGCTATCCACTGATTGGCGATGGCGCGGCGGTGACTATAGTAGAAAAAGATGATAGAGCAGGAGAAATTTATGCTAATCTTCAGATGGATGGTAGCCGGGGAGGGGCATTGATCATTCCTGCTGGCGGACTTAGAATGCCGGTTTCGCCAGAGACAGCGATGCTAGAGGAGGCTGAGGATGGCAATTTACGGAGCAAGGAGAATTTACTGATGGATGGGATCGCTATCTTTCAATTTATGCAAACCGAAGTTCCTTTGATGGTAGATCGGCTGCTGAAATTTAGCGGGGCAGATAGGGATGAAGTTGATTATTTCATGTTCCACCAACCCAATCGTTTCATGCTGGAGAAATTGGCAGATCAGATGCGAGTACCACGTGCTAAGATGCCCAATAATATTGTAGAGCGTTTCGGTAACTCTAGCGGATCTAGCATTCCTACGAATATCTGTTTTAATATCGGATCTCAGTTGCAGCAAGATTCACTTCGTCTATGCCTAGGTGGCTTCGGTACTGGTTTAACCTGGAGTTCTATGCTATTCACACTAGGCGGTTTGGACTTTTGTCAGATGATTGATTGTTAACAATCGATTTACTAAGATAGCTCTCCCGTTTTAATAAAGTGAGTGATCTTATTATTTTTAACTAATCTGATGAAAAAATATAAAAGTATGCTCCCTCCTAGAATTTCGAAAGCGACTAATTGTCTAAGATGCAGTATACCTAATCTCATTGTAACTTGCCAGGCTTCATATGGCAGGGTAGGACCTTTCCAGTTGTAGAGGGGAGCAAAAAAGATTTTTGGAAAATGCCACATCAGATCAGCAATATCGTGAGCGATTGTGCCAATGAATAGGAACCATATAGGAGTCCTATTTTTTTTGCGTTGTTGCACTACACTTATTATAAAAAGTAATAATAAAAAGAGTAGTGAATGACCGTAGGATTTACCACCAATCCCATGCTTTGCAGAGAATAAGTATCCTAAGGGTTTATCGATTAAGTCAGGCAGGATAGAGCCGAGTAAAATAAATCGATAGTCTACTCGTTGTAATGCCAGGCTTTTTTGTAAGACTCGCGTTATAGCAAGCGTGATTCCGATATGACCTAGTGGTAGCATTGGCACTCCTCCTATTTCAAGTGAATGTGATATACTTTCCGAGAACGTTTACTATATTATATCGTAATTTATGCTTTTATAAACGATTATCTATATTGCGTATTCAGTACATTGCATCAATATTGTTAGTTGATTCCTAGTGATTGCCTATGTAGGTGAATATTTTCAGTGTCTTTTCACTCAATTGGTATATGATTCGTCGTCGCTTTCTGCAAATCCTATAGAAACTTGTTTATTGCAGTCGGCAATGGGGTAAAAATAGCTTTTTATTATTCTTGCATTTAAAATGTAAATATTTTACAATGAAATCATCGGGTAGAAATGGAAATCGATAGGAGAGGATTAAGCTGACTACGCAAAATAAACGAATATACCTATCACCTCCTCATATGAGTGGTTTTGAGGAAGAATTTGTTAAAGATGCATTTGTTTCGAATTGGATTGCACCCCTTGGACCTCATGTAGATGCCTTTGAAAAAGAGGTAGCGGAGTATGTCGGTGCCAAAGGAGCAGTGGCTCTTAGCTCGGGCACGGCAGCTATACATTTGGCTTTAAAATTAGTAAATGTGGGACAAGGAGATATTGTATTTTGTTCGACACTTACTTTTGCCGCTAGTGCAAATCCTATTATTTATCAGGGAGCTACGCCTGTTTTTATTGATTCGGATCCAGAGTCGTGGAATATGTCACCCAAGGCATTAAGAGAGGCATTTGTAGACGCTGAAAGGGTCGGGAAATTACCGAAAGCCGTTATTACTGTTAATTTATATGGACAAAGTTCCGATATGAACGCGATCAATGATATTTGTCAGGCCTATGGTGTCCCTATTATTGAAGATGCTGCTGAATCACTAGGGGCAACGTATCAGGGGAAGGCTAGCGGTACCTTTGGCAAATATGGTATATATTCTTTTAATGGTAATAAGATCATCACGACTTCTGGAGGCGGAATGCTGGTATCTGATGATATGGAGGGGTTGGAAAAAGTTCGCTTTTGGGCCACTCAGGCCCGCGATCCAGCACGGCACTATCAACATAGTAGAGTGGGATATAATTATCGGTTAAGTAATATTCTAGCCGGAGTGGGAAGAGGACAACTAAAAGTATTAGATGAACGTGTTGCCAAATGCAGAGCTATTTTTGACCGATATGTTCATGAATTATCTAGTATTCCTGGAATTTTATTTATGCCAGAGCCAAGTTTTGGGCGATCTAGTCATTGGTTGACAGCTTTGACGATTGATCAGGAACAATGCAAAGTATCGGCTTGTGATATTATAGATGCATTAGGTAAAGAAGATATAGAAGCTCGTCCCATTTGGAAACCTCTTCATCTACAACCATTATATAATAAATGTTTATATTATCCACATAGTGAAGAAAGTATTTCAGATAAGATTTTTGCAACAGGTATTTGTTTGCCGTCAGGAACGAGCATGTCAGATAGTGATCAGGGTCGAGTCATTCAAACGATTCGCAGGTGTATGCTAAGGAAAATACAAGCAGCAGTTTGAATGAAAAAATAATCTGCAATATGATAGTGGGTAAGTATAGCCCCCCTTTTGCGATGCGCTTCACAAATATCGGTAGTATAAAAGTGAGTTTAATCGTGTAGGAGAATCATTCAATTAATAAATACTATTGATTCCTACCCCAAAAACGTATAAAATAGATGAAGCAACAAAATAATGAGGCGAGGAGGGATTTCATCATGGCAAAGCATATTATTACTGTCAATAAAGCTTCTCTACAAGAAACAATACATACTGGTGGTTGTGGCGAATGTCAGACTTCCTGTCAGTCAGCCTGCAAAACATCATGCACAGTTGGCAACCAGGTCTGCCAAAAGTAGACCGCAAGGAAAGCCCCTTGCCGTATATTTCGGCAGGGGGCTTGATTTTTATTTAAAATTTTAGTTTAAAGGTGAAAAATAATGAATATATATAAGTTTTACTCTAATGGTTTGTATATTGTCCTCGATATCAATAGTGGCGCTGTTCATGTTGTAGATAAAATGGTTTATGATGTGATGGATATTTTTAATGGTAGTAATGATGAAGAGGTAGTAAAAGCCTTTTCCAATCAATATGATACTGGTGAGTTGACAGAGGTACTGGCAGAACTTCATCAATTGATGGATGACAAAAAACTGTTCACACCGATGCTTGAGGTACCTCTAACTTTTAGTCAAAAACCCTTGGTTAAGTCTTTATGTTTACATATAGCTCATGATTGTAACTTGCGGTGCGGTTATTGTTTCGCTGGTACCGGAGATTTTGGACATGACCGAGGATTGATGAGCAAAGAAGTTGCTGAGCGTGCAGTCGAGTTTATTATTGAAAATAGTGGGCCGCGCATTCATAGTGAGATTGATTTTTTTGGTGGCGAGCCTTTAATGAATATGGATACAGTGCGTCATGCCGTAACGCATGTGCGTCGCCGAGAAGCAGAAACAGGAAAGAAATTTAAACTAACTTTGACTACGAACGGTGTACTACTGAATGATGAGATCACTCAGTATTTGAATGATAATAATATAAGTTTAGTACTTAGCTTGGATGGACGCCGGGAAGTTCATGATAATATACGACCTTTTGCGAATGGCGCAGGTAGCTATGATATGGTATTAAAAAATGTGACCAAGGCCATTCAATCTCGTAATGATCAAAATTACTATTTACGCGGTACTTTTACTGCTCAAAATTTGGATTTTGCTGCTGATGTGCTAGATATGGCGGATCATGGATACACCCAATTATCAGTGGAACCAGTTGTAAGTAAAGATAGTAAGTATGCTTTGACAAAAGAACATCTTCCTACATTATTTGCAGAGTATGATAAGCTCGCGCAAGAATATTTGAAACGTAAAAAGAATGGAAATGGTTTTGATTTCTTCCATTTTAATGTTGATATTAATAACGGACCATGTGTAGCGAAACGTCTCAGTGGTTGTGGCGCGGGGCATGAGTATTTTGCCGTGACTCCTGATGGTGATCTATATCCTTGTCATCAATTCGTTGGGCGGGAAGCGTTTTTGCTGGGTAACGTTTTTGATGGGGTTAAAAATACCGATTTACCGCATACATTCCGCCAGACTCATGTGCTAACCAAAACAGAGTGTCGTGAGTGCTGGGCACGTTATTACTGTGGTGGTGGTTGTCATGCGAATGCGCAACTATTTAATGATACGATTGATAAACCGTATCAAATGGGCTGCGAATTACAGAAAAAACGATTGGAATGTGCGATCATGATTCAAGCTGCCATGATGCTTGAAAACGGAAAGTAATCGAGGCGATACGATGCAACGTCTGATGATTCATATACAGGGTATTGTACAAGGGGTGGGTTTCCGCCCCTTTGTTTATAACCTCGCGCGACGTTTACAACTAGGTGGTTGGGTGCTAAATAACTCGCAAGGTGTGCAACTGGAAATTGAAGGTCATGATGAAAGCGTTGCTAGTTTTTTAGCTGAGCTACGGATTTCAGCTCCTCCGCTTGCTGTTATTGATGAAGTCATCGTGACTCAATGCCCTCTTCAAGGTCAACATGATTTTCATATTCAATATAGCATAGAGAATACGAAGAAAACGGCATGGATTTCACCTGATGTAGCAACTTGCAATGATTGTCAGCGGGAACTAGCCAATCAAAATGATTCGAGATATCGATATGCTTTTATTAATTGTACCAATTGTGGTCCTCGATATAGTATTATCAAAGATGTTCCTTATGATCGAATTGCTACTACTATGGAAAAATTTTCTATGTGTAGTACTTGTCAGGCTGAGTATGATGATCCTAGCAATCGCCGGTTTCATGCTCAGCCTAATGCTTGTTCTATATGTGGTCCACAATATCATCTTGTGAATCAAAGAGGAGAATCGATCCGTGATGACGTATTTACTACTACAAGGCGTTTGATTGCATTAGGTCGTATTGTGGCAATGAAAGGAATCGGCGGATATCATCTAGCATGTGATGCTCGTAATGAGCTAGCGGTAAAACGGCTGCGTAGTCGTAAAGTAAGAGAAGATAAACCTTTTGCGGTTATGTGTGGTAGTCTGGAATTGGTAAAGAAGCTCTGCTATGTATCGCAAACGGAAGAACAATTATTAACTGGCGTAGTGAGACCTATCGTATTATTAGCGAAAAGAGAAGAGTATAATTTGGCAAGTAGCATTGCACCAGGCAATGGCGAGTTAGGTGTAATGCTCCCTTATGCCCCAGTACATTGGCTACTATTACAAGCCAATGATGTATGGGTGATGACGAGTGCCAATGTCAGTGATGAACCGATTGCCTATAATGATCAAGATGCATTAAAAAGATTGTCTGCGATTGCGGATGATATTTTAATGCATAATCGAGAAATTCATCAACCTACGGATGATTCTGTGCTAAGAGTATTGGGAGAGCAGCAATATATTCTGCGGCGTAGCCGAGGATTTGTACCTGCTCCGATAAAGCTTTCCCGGGAAATACCGACAATTTTAGCTGTTGGTAGTGAAGTAAAAAATACATTTTGTCTAACGCAAGGTCATTTTGTTTTTATGAGTCCATATATTGGTGATTTAGAAAATGTAACGACTTATACGGCTTATTTAGAATGTATTGCTCATTATCAAAAGTTATTTGCCGTGAAGCCTGAGTATGTTGCCTATGATTTACATCCTGAGTATGTAGCGACAAAGTATGCTCTGTCCTTAAACCTTCCAGTGATAGGAGTGCAACATCATCATGCCCATATAGCTGCTGTATTAGCGGAACATGGACTTATGGAACAAGTGATTGGTGTGGCTTTTGATGGTACAGGTTATGGCACGGATGGTAATCTATGGGGCGGGGAGTTTTTGATCGCCGATGCCTATGATTTTGTTCGTGCAGGTCATTGTCAGTATTTACCGCTGCCGGGTGGGGTAAAAGCAATCAAAGAACCATGGCGTTTAGCGGTTTGGGTATTGTATAATTTATATGGCAAAGCGTTTGCCGATTTTGATATAAAGCTGAATCGCAGTATACCGATCGGCTGGCAACTGATGGTGGATGCAACATGTAAAGGTATTAATGCGCCGTTGTCATCAAGCGTTGGCAGACTATTTGATGTAGCGGCTGGGATACTCGGGATACGCACTATGATTCATTATGAGGGGCAAGCAGCTATCGAACTAGAACTAGCAGCGCAAAAGAGTGATGGAAAGGTATTGCCTTATATCATTTCCGGAGAGTATCCGAGGACTTTGGATTTTATGCCCACCTTTGCTGCGATGGCAGAGGCTGTGAAACAAGGGATGAGTATTAGTTTTTTGGCGGCTTCTTTTCATGTAACGGTAGCTCATGCTACTTTGAAGATGGTCAACTATATTAGGGAAGATACGGGACTCACTAACGTAGCGTTAAGTGGTGGTGTATGGCAAAATAAAAGATTATTTACCCAAGTAGTCGGAATGTTGCAACAAGAGGGCTTTTGTGTTTATAGCAATCAGCAGGTTCCCCTTAATGATGGTGGTTTAGCACTAGGGCAAGCTTTTGTGGCTGGGAATCGCATAGCAAAGAGGTGAAAGATGGATGTGTTTAGCTGTACCAGGAAAGATTATAGAGATACAGGATATGTTAGCGACTGTGGATATTAATGGCGTGACTCGAAAAGTAAGTTTGATGCTATTACCTGAGACTCAGATTGGTGATTTTGTCCTTGTGCATGCAGGATTTGCGATTCAAACGATTGATGAAGAAGAAGCGAATAAAACGATAGAATTGTTCAAGGAGATAGAGGCATATGCAGAGCATGACAACGGAGCAAGTTAAAAAAACGGCTGATTTTTTTGCTGGTGAGATTGCTCGCCTTGCCGGGAAGCGACCTATTCGTTTGATGGAAGTGTGCGGAACTCATACCGTGGCGATTTTTAAAGCGGGTATTCGTCAGTTGTTGCCAGAAAACGTAGAGCTCGTCAGTGGACCTGGTTGCCCTGTATGTGTAACGCCTAATGAGTATTTGGATACGGCGATTGCTTACAGTAAAAATCCAGAAGTGATTCTTGCTACTTTTGGTGATATGCTTAAAGTACCTGGTTCTTCTACTAGTTTAGCAGCTCAAAAAGCAGTGGGGGCTGATATTCGTATTGTGTATTCACCACTTGAAAGCTTAGAGATTGCCAAGCAAAACCCTGAGAAAAAAGTGATTTTTTTGGCTGTGGGATTTGAAACGACAGCGCCGATTGCCGCTGCTACCGTGCTGGCGGCAAAGCAGATGGGAATTAAAAATTTTTATGTATTATCCGCTCATAAATTGGTGCCGCCAGCGCTAAAGGCGCTGCTGATCGCAAAAGATAGCCATGTGGATGGATTTTTATTGCCTGGGCATGTGAGTGTCATGATCGGTATGAAACCCTACGATTTTCTAATAAAAGAGTTTCATGTTCCGGCAGTGATTGCTGGCTTTACTCCCCTTGATATCTTGCAGTCCATTTACATGCTGATGCTACAATTACAGGCTGGTAATGCAAAACTAGAAAATCAGTATAGTCGAGTGGTATCATTAGCAGGTAATGAAGTCGCTTGCCAAACTTTATATAACGTATACCGTGAGTTCGATGCGGTATGGCGCGGTATTGGCCAAATTGAAAAGTCAGGATTGGTGATTCGGGAAGAGTACCGTGACTATGATGCCATGCACAATATACCTGTAAAGGTAGAGGTTACCCAGGAACCTGTTGGATGTCGCTGTGGCGAGATATTAAAAGGTACGTTGTTGCCTACGGCGTGTTCGCTATTTGGCAAGACGTGTAAACCGGAGCATCCAGTTGGATCTTGTATGGTGTCTGTGGAAGGTACATGTGCGGCTTGGTATAAATATGGAGCTGGGAGATGGCAACAATGAGCGGTAAGCGAATTGAAATGGCTCATGGTAGTGGCGGAAAGCTGAGTCATGATTTAATAAAAAATATTATATGTCCTGCATTTGCGAATGATATTCTCAATGAGATGCATGATGGTGCTCAGTTTGCGATTGGTGGCAATCGGTTGGCGTTTTCTACCGATTCTTATGTGGTGAAGCCATTATTTTTTGCTGGTGGTAATATTGGGAAATTGGCGGTATGTGGTACCGTGAATGATGTAGCGATGAATGGTGCAGTGCCATTATATATAAGTGCTGGCTTTATTATAGAAGAAGGTTTTCCGGTTGAGAGTCTAAAGAAGATTGTTGCTTCTATGCAACAGGCAGCTACGGAAGCAGGAGTATCAATTGTGACAGGTGATACAAAAGTAGTGGAAAAAGGCGCAGTTGACGGAATCTATATTAATACTGCTGGTATCGGAAAAATCATCGATGACATTCATATTTCTGGGCAGAACGCTCGCCAGGGGCAAGATATTATTTTAAATGGCTATTTAGGCGAACATGCGTTAGCCGTTATGGGACAGCGGCATGGATTGACTTTTCCGCAAAGTGTAGAAAGTGATTGTGCACCTCTTAATGGTTTAGTGGCTCAGATTTTGGCAGCAGTGCCACAAGTGGCGGTGCTCAGAGATCCTACACGCGGAGGGTTGGCTACTACATTAAATGAGATTGCGAGCCAATCACAAGTTGGCATCATGTTAGAGGAAAACTCCATTCCCGTATCTCCGGCAGTGCAGGCTGCTTGTGATATACTAGGATTTGATCCCTTATACATGGCGAATGAAGGGAAAATGATCGTTTTTGTGGACAAAGAGTATACAAATGAAGTGCTACATGTCATGCAAAATCACCGTTATGGACGTGAGTCTCGAGTGATTGGCGAGGTGATAGCAAAATCTGCTGGGCAAGTTGGACTACGGACGGGAATTGGTGGTGTACGATTGCTCGATATGCTGATTGGCGATCAATTACCTCGAATATGTTAAATTAAGAGATCGAAAGAGGTTGCTTAGGAGGGGTGTGCTGTGAATCTCGATCATAGTCTGCGGTTAGAACTGAACCAAAAATTAATGATGACACCTGAGCTAAGGCAAGCCATTGCCATATTGCAACTATCAGCAGTAGAACTGTCAGATGTAATTGCAGAAGAAATTCTGGAGAACCCTGTACTGGAAATAGTAGAAAAAGATATCGATGGACCGGATCCGTTAGAACACTCTGAGCAAGTCGAGGCATCTAGGGATCAGGATCAATTGGATGATTATTTTAATTGGGCAGATTACTTTAATAACGGTATGGAAAAAAAGACGGATCATGTAGTCGCCGATGAAAAAACTCCATTTGAGTTATTTGTAAAAAACAATGTTTCATTACATGAACATTTAGAGCTACAATTACATTTGGCTGTACGGGATCGTATTACTAAGGAAATTGGTAATTACTTAATTGGCTGTATTGATGATAATGGGTATTTATGTAGTACAGTAGAAGAAGCAGCGGCAATACTCGGTGTGGACGAAGAGACTGTTCGTGAAGTGCTGCTATTGATTCAGACTTTTGATCCTATTGGTGTTGGGGCTTTGGATTTACGCGAATGCCTTATTTTGCAAATCGAATACAAACAGATAGATAATCCTTTCATTCAGCCTATTATTGAGCAATATCTGCCAGATGTAGCCGCAGGTAGATACAAAGCCATTGGTGAAAAATTAAAATGTGATGTTCATCAAGTGCAACAAGCGGTAGATATGATCCGTATGCTTGATCCCAAACCAGGGAGAGCATTTGGCAAAGAGCAGTCTACCTATATTACACCTGATATTACTGTAGAGCGAGTACATGGTAAATATGTGATTCTGGTCAATGAGGCGAATATACCCAAACTAACGATTAATCCATATTATCGGCAAGTGGCAAAGAGTGATGATCAGGAATCAAGAAAATTTATCGAAGGAAGACTCAATTCCGCAGTGTGGTTAATGAAGAGTATTGAACAGCGCCGGCGGACTTTATATAATGTTATGGAAGCCATTATAGAATTGCAACGAGATTTTTTTGATCATGGTTCCAGATTTTTACGCCCTTTGATTATGAAGCAAGTAGCGGAAAAGATAGAGGTTCATGAATCAACTGTCAGTAGAGCGATTGCAAACAAATATGTAGATACTCCTCATGGTCTACTGAGTTTGCGGAGCTTTTTCACAACAGCTGTACATAATAGTTCTGGTGGTCAAGATGTAGCATCTACACAAGTAAAACAGAAAATTAAAGAACTAATTACAGAAGAAAAATCTTCTGATCCTTTCAGTGATCAAGCCTTAGCGGATATTCTTTGCCAGCATGGCATCAAGATATCTCGCCGGACGGTTGCTAAATATCGGGAAGAGTTAGGGATTGTGTCCTCAACCAGGCGAAAACGATATTAAAAAAACAAGAAAACGATTGTGTTCGTTTTCTTGTTTTTAAAATTGAGAGAATTTCATAATTCACTCTTGAGTTATCCGCAAGAGTGCAAACCACTCTAAAAACTGATTTATTTTTTAAAATGAAGCAATTTGATTAAGGTTTAGATGTTTCCTATTCATTAGCACCAAAAATGAACAGACA
>CAXYVG010000025.1:0-38022 GCA_964292325.1 uncultured bacterium
GGACGAAATACATTTCCCTCAGCAGTATCAAAATACAAAGTTATCACTCATTTCACATTTTTCTTATCTACATTTTATCATAATATAGTCAAACATTACGAATATACAATTTTGCATTTCATTTACTTCTTATGTGAGCTCGCCAAACTACTGAACCGGCTATTTTTATCATCCATTAATATTGGAATATTTTAATAGTTAACCTTCTTACTTATTCATTCCCTAATCCCTTACTGCTCAAGCATCAGCTCGCTATCGAATAAACATATTAACTTGCAATTCCGCTTTACAATTAATAAAATCACCTAAAAAAGGGTATAATAAAAAGTCATCCTGATTCAAAGATGACCGGTTACGTTACTGACTCCTATTAGGTTAAGCGTCCATATATGAACAAATAATCAGCATATGAATTTTATATTTTTTAGAACGTGTAAAGAATTTCATTGTAATATGATTAGAAGAAATTAAAAATTGTCTTTTGCTTTTATTTTATCAGGATGATAAAATAAATTTACATAATAAAAGCCTCCGCAAAAACCTGCAAACCCGTTAATTTCATGGTGACCCCGGAGGGATTCGAACTCCCGACCTATTGATTCGAAGTCTAAATAGTGATGTTGGTTTACGTTTCATTACGATGATAAACCACTGATTTTACTAGGTTTATTATCTTTACTATTGGTGAATCTTCGTCTTGATTAGTGACAATTTTTAAGCAATTGTCACTAAAACTGTCACTAACTTTATTTAATAAACCCTTGATATATAAGCATTTATTAAATAAAGTGTCACTAATACAACTAGTGGCACTCTTTTTTCAATACCATACTAATAATTGCAAGAATAAAATCTCGCTTAAATGCCACATTCAAGTCATACGCCACCTTAATTCTCTTGTAAATACAAACACCTTGCCACTATAAATAAAACCGCTTAGAATCAAAATATAAAACTAATATTAAAAGAGTATGTATAGCAACTTATTAAATACCTACACGAAAATCACCTGCCTCTTGGTATCCTATTACCATTTGGGCAGGTGATTAAATACTCTTCTCAATTTATCAAAATACACAATCAAGTCATCTCTATTTAAGAATAAAAACAGCTCTCTGATCAAC
Organism: uncultured bacterium; assembly: GCA_964292325.1. Lineage (GTDB taxonomy): Bacteria > Bacillota > Negativicutes > DSM-13327 > DSM-13327 > CTSoil-075. The sequence goes on from CAXYVG010000025.1 coordinate 1,125, forward strand.
TGCTATTTAAGCTCAACGTCATTTACAAAACATATATATTGCAATAATTTATTTTCTGGCTCAGTATCATAATAAAAGAACCCATTATTTTTATAAAATTCAACAATTCTATCTTCATTTTTGCATTCCAAAAAGATAACTCGTCCACCAATCAAGTGATGAATATCTAAGATAACTTTAAACGTTAGATATAATAATTCCGATCCTGAAATTAGTTTATCATAACCATCATGATAATTTTTTGCAAGTTGACCAATTAAAATAGCTTGAATCGTGCTTATATTTTTAGATTTCGTACCTGTTAATTTCTTTTTTAGGGTACCAGATACATTTCTTCTAACTTGCAAAGGTTTCAAAGCTATAGCAAAATAACCTACAAGCACGGGCTTGTCTTTATAAGTTGCATAAACAAGATAAGTCCTAGCAATATTCATTCTTTGAAAAATAATCGCTTTTTCTTTTAGGAAAAATTCAACATCATCATCTAACGGACATGAAAAATTGGAGAAGATTTCTAAGCATTTATCCTCTCCAATTTCATTTAATAAATCTCCAAGGTGAAACAAAGTCAATGCCATAATTTATTTGCTAGCTCCAAAAAATTTGTGTATTGTTTCTTTATTAGCCTCATTTACCCTCTGGTTCATTGTAAGTGTAATCTTTTTTGATTGTTGCAATGCTCTAACAACATTCCATGCATTACCTTTATTAACGGAAAACTCCTTAATAAAGCTTTTAGTTGCCATAAAACATCCCCCCAATCAATAAAAAATAAGTAAAACGTGCTTCTAATTTATTATATGCACGTAACTAAGTAAAATTAACTATAAGTTATAATTTATTATCACATTAACTGTACTTAATGTCAACACCCTTTATTCCATTAAAACACAGTGCTAGTTATTATTCTGCCAACAATACATGCTAAATATACTTATATACATTCATTTCAGATTGTTTTGTAAACGGGTTAGAAAGAATTTAATAATCACTCTCTTATTCTTTATCCGTACATCTAAACCTGATTTTGGATAGGTAAAAATAAAATAAGCCTGCCACATATTAATTAAGATACATGACAGGCATTAACACAATCCCATACCTATAATATAAAACCTCTCACAACTCAATTCTGAACGGCTGTTATAAGAAAGAGCAGGGCTATTATTCACCTGCTCATATTTTTATTTAGTTTCCCATACTTGCCACGCATTGGCATAAAACGCCCTTACCGTATTTCTGATTAATTTAAGCCTATCAGGATGGATCGGAAAACTATCTTTTGCTTGCTGGCTCTGCTTATACATTAGGTCTAGGCAATAGAGAAGATCATCTAATTCAGCTTGCTTGTCTTCATTCATTGCTACCACCCCCTAAAACTCTACCGAACTTACTGTGAAACACCTTAAATTCTTCATCCATTTCATTCACGCCCATATAAATAATTTCAACAAAAACAGCATCAATATAATCTTTTTGACTAGGTGTTAGCTTTCTAAATACCTCTGGCATATGATCGAGTTCTTTAGTATTTTCTAGCTCACCAATATCATAACTTTCCTTAAAATCTTTGCCACAGCATAGACATGAATTTACTTCGTTGCCTGATAATGTATAAAATCTAATTTCTTCACCATTAATAACTACCTCTACGGGATAACTGCATTTACAAGAGCGTATATCTAACTCTAATGTCATATAAATAACCTCCCCTTTTATACATACATCATTGTATTTATTATTTACTTCATTGTATATTCGTTATCGCATTTTGTCAATACTTGTATGTATATTATCATAATTTCATTTGATTAATTCTATTAATGATTGTACAATATTAATAAAATTCTAGGAGGTTATTAGTTTGATAAAATTTAAATTAGACCGCATTATGTTTGAGAAAAACAAAATGAAAGTACCACGTTTGCAAGAATTGAGCAAGGTAAACAAAAATACACTTTACGCCATATATAACAACACCGCCACTAGAGTTGACTTATCAGTGTTAAGTCGCTTATGCTCCGCCCTCAACTGCCAGCCGGGGGATTTATTAGAATACATCCCCTCCCCACCAGAAGAATAACTATAACGACCTGCCTATTGGCGGGTTTTGTTTCATTACGATAGGAATCATAAATAAAACACGCGATATGTTATTAATCAGTATAAATCTTGCATCCTTATGGGAATAACTTAATTACAGAAATAAATTAGCAATTACATGATGTATTTGAAGAAATCAAACTACAATGTATAGCGGTAGAGTAATTGAGGCAACCCTCAATTATACAATCAACAGGAATCACAGTAAGTATTTTAATCCTGTTGTCAATCGTGATACTGAACAATCAATAAGGCATACCCTGTACAGGAGGGGTGAATATGAAGAAAAAATTAGAAAGTATATTTCTCGGAGTAAGAGATAGAAACGGTGTGTTGCATCCTCCATGCAGTGAAGGTGCAAAAGAAATTATTGTTAACGCGATTCGCAAAGGGAAAGAAAATCTGAAATCAGGTTAAGTCCTGCTGCAGTAAAAGTGGTCAGGCAGGAGGTGGTGAGAATGTTAGATCCAACTATGAAAGAACTACCTATTACAGAACAGGCGAAAGAAAACCTTGCAAAAGCTATAGCAGATTGGATTGTATCCATAGCTGAGTCTGGTGAAGCTTTTGAACTCTAAAAGATCAGCAATCTCTATCCCGCTATTTTCTAACGGATCTTTTACAGTGACCATGCCCTCATTGACTACTTCGCTGGCCGCATGATCCAACTGATCATTCAATCCTACTGTGATTGTTAAAGAATCTTTGTTTACTTCTATCTTTATATTTTTCATATCATTTCCTCCTATACCACATTTGCAAGCAGGACACTCAAAAAAAGCATCATCCTTCGGCTTACATATCTTAATTATTCCACTCATTAAAGATACTGGGCAGATTGCTTGTTTTCCATATTATTCTTCTCTTTCATTAATTTATTTTATTGTAGGAAGGAACTATCATCTTAGAAGGTGATAAATTAAAGGTATTTAAGAACTGCCCCGATAATATCGGGTTAGTTGATAAACACGCCAGAATACTGTATCTATGGACAGAGCGTGGAGCAAATCGACACTGTAAAATATTAGACACTAATAAAGCGTGGGAACAATTCTATTTTATAAATCAGGTTTTAAATTGAATCGAAGTACTCCGCACACTTTTTAAATATTCGTTTGGTAAATTAGGTGCATCATTTTTCGGGACTCTTTTGGTGCTCTTTTAGTACCTTTTATTGATGTATTTTTGTAACGTTTTTGTAACGTTTTTGCTACGTACCTATAAATCAACAAACCCTTAAAACATAATGCTTTTAAACATTCAAGACGTATAATTTTTTACAACTCTTTTGCATCCCTTTTGTGTGGTGTATTTGTGGTGTCTTAAAAACCTGCACCCCTTTGTAAAATGGAACATAAGGATTTTTTTACTTTTAAAAAGCATCCTATTTTTGTGACTATTTTGTGACTTTTTTGTGATGTATTGTACTTCAAATACTAACTTTTATTAACTTCGTGGATGCACACAAAAAGGTAAAAAGTGTGCACCACTGAAAGTAATGGATATTAATTAAACACTTAATAACTTTGGTTTTGCCATATCTCTTTTTGCTTGGTTCACTTGTTCAACAGATAGATCAACCCGCCCAATACTTACCCCAGCAATAAACCCTTTGCAGCCACAGCTTGAACAAATAGTGACAGCCCCGCGATTCAACCAGCTTATAATATCAATATGGCTACTTTGACACTTCATGCAAACTATCACTCCACTACTACAAGTCTCCATTATCTAGCCTCCTTTCCTTATGCTAATTTGTTTTTATTACCAACTACAGCATACCTAAATGCCTCTTGTGTATTGTCCGTAAATTTTAGATTCTCGCCATAAAAGTAAATCGGTATAATTCCAGTTGGCGCATTTCTCCCTTTGCGAATTTCTAGAATCATATTCCAAGGTTCACGCCTATGAGAAAAATTATCATCCTCTGATTCATTCGGTTTTCTCAGGTTTAACCACAGATCAGCTTCATGGCTCATGTAACTAGCCTGTGCTAATTTCCCGCTTTCGCTTAATTGAGCTAACATAATGACCGTTATTCCCTGTTCTTGTGCTAATGTTTTCAATTTCCTTGATGCACCGGTCAACATTTGCCAATCATCTTTATTTTTTGCATCTCCATAATCCATACGGCCAATATAATCAACGATGGCAACCCTAATATCATAACGTGCCTTATGTCTTCTGATTTCGGATATAACAGAATCAATACGTAAATCTGGCATTGTCATAGTATGTAACCCACCGCTATACAGCACATCTAATCTAGCAGCAATCTTTTTAAAATCATCATCACTGATCGTTCCTGCTCTTAATTGATCAACAAGAGCAGGGAGAGGTAGAATCGGAACCACAATATGGTGTAATTAGAAAGATTAAATAAAAAAGACTGCCCCGAATGGCAGCCAGAAAGCTGGTGATCTATATTTTAAACGATCTGAATTATAGCACTATTGAGACTTCTTTTCAAGCGGGTGTGTAATTATGGGGTATAACACTGATATTGTGGATGATGATAATGTTTCAGCTTACGGTAAGCTAATATATTTTGTTTTATCAAAGTATGTCAGTAAAGATGGAATTTGTTGGCCATCAATAAAGAGAATTGCAGATAATGCTGGAGTATCACAAAATACTGTACGTCGAACAATAGCAGAATTAAGTTCCTTAGATTGGTTAGAAGTTGAAATTAGGAAAGCTGGTAATGGTACCAATGATACCAATTTATACTTTTTACCAAAACTTAAAGGTACTTCATCACAGGTAGGCAGTGGGTTCACCACAGGAAATACCCCCCTCCCTGACGTGAAGACGAACTTATCCAATATAACTTATCCAATTAACTATAATAATATATCCGATGATGAAAAAAGTATTCTTGAATATTTGCCTAAAATAAGCGGTTATCCATTTGATGAAAAAAAGGATATTCAGCAAGTAAGAGAGTGGCTTGCAAATTATCCATCCTATCATGTTTTTAATGAACTAGAAAAATTCAATGCCTGGTGGCGAGATAAAGAGAATAGTTTTAAAGGCAAAAAGAATTTTCGATCTAGTATAACTAATTGGTTAAAGAAAACCAAAATAGAACAAAATCCGAGTCGTATTATTACAAATAGGCTTGATTTAGACTTAGACTAAGGGGGGCTAGTGATGTCTGTAGTTGATTTAGAAACAAAAAAATATACTATATCTTGCATGGTACAGGGTGAGGAGTATGCAAGAACTGATTCGAGTCTAAAGAATATTCTCTTACCAACAGAGAACGAAGGCATATTCCCCTTAATGCGCCATGTTCTTATCGTCCACGGAGTAATAATTTTTCCTGTAGGGTCTAAATTTAATGCCAGTTCTTTATCGTTTAGTACTGTATTCACGTTCATCATCTCCCTGCTCTGGTGGATTTAAAAAAGAATCTAAACACCAACTAGGTATAATTAAACGCTTCACCCCTACTTTAAAAGCTTGAAGTTGCCCAAACTTGATCATCTTGTCTACCGTGTTCATTGATACTCCTAGGATTAAACACACCTCATTTTTACTAAAAGCTTTCTTGGTCATATCGATTTTAATTGTTTTTACTGGTCTCGACATTATAAATACCTCCTACATCTATTTTATATTATTCATTTTGACGAGTATAATATTATATAAAATCCAGCTTTTACGCTGGACTTATACCATGTTTCTTTAATATCTTTTTTAATTGCTTATTTTCTTGTTGTAATTTTATTATTTCTTCTTCTAGTTTTAAATTCTCTCTTCGAAAATAAAACGATTCTTCTTCATAAATTGCTATAGACTCGATTAAGCTTCTAGTATCTTTTGTCGATGAAATAATAAAATCTTTCCATTCACCAGCAACCACAAGTGGGACATATGTTTTACCATCTTTTTCTTCCGGAAATAAATCCACCAGATTTTCTTTCATATATTTTACAGAAAATCTTATTCTAAAATCATTATTATCATATTCAAAAAAATTCCATAGAAGCTTGTATTTCTTTTCTATTTCTTTTGATTCTAAATCATTATCGTTTTTTTCATTTTCTAAGCTGTTAAGAATCGAGTCAATTTCAATTTTCGCAATCATTATTCCATAAATTATCTCGTTTTTTGTGAATTTTTTACTTTTCACTAACATCCATGCTGAAAAGAAAAATATTGGCGTATTTTCCGGATACTCCGAAAAACGCCCCTGCGCTCGTCCTCCGGATCCTCGTTTCGGCATCGGGATTAATCCATCTTTCTCAAACCTCAATAATGTACTTCTACTTGTATTCACCCCCATTTCTCTTAATTTTCTCAAAACCTCATCAGGGGTCATATTATCACCCTTTTATACAATTCACTATGATTAGTATAATATCATTAGCTTTCCACATTTACAAGCTTTTTTTATTTTTATTCCCCCTTGACCTACTTATAATATCCATTTATTATAAGTAATCAAGGAAGGTGAATATCATGGCATCAGCAGGCAGCATCCAAAAAACAGGAGAAACTAGCTGGAAATTAACCGTTTCGGGCGGGTTTGATGGCTCTGGCAAGCGTATTAGGCATACTAAAACTGTTAAGTGCACCAGTGAACAGCAAGCCAGAAAGGAATTAGCTCTATTTGTTGCTGATATCGACAAAGGCAATATAAGTACCTCAGGAAAAATGACCTTAATTGAATACTTCGCCTACTGGGAAGAACATTACGCTATACCGCACCATAAAAAGAAAACAATTGCTTATAATAAAAGTTTATTTAAACGTATAAGTGCAGCCATGGGGCATTTAAGACTGGATAAAATACAACCTAAACATCTGCTAAGCTTTTATAAAAATCTTGCTGAATCCGGCATCCGTCAGGACCCTAATGCTGCTAGGCGTAAAGTTGCCATCAATACAGAAAAGCCAGTGAAAGACACTCTTTCACCTAATACGATACGCAAATATCACATATTACTGCATACACTCTTGGGACAAGCCACCCAATGGCAGCTTATAGCCTATAACCCGGCTGATAAGGTAGAAGCACCTAAAGCAAAGAAGACTCATAAACAAATCTATGATGAAGAAAATACAGGTAAATTTTTAATACTCCTGCAAGATGAAGAACTTAAATATCGTTTATTAGCCCTGCTGGCTTTATCTACTGGCATGAGAAAAACAGAACTCTTTGGGCTGGAATGGAAGCACGTTGATTTCACAGCCAATACGATCAATATTGAGCAAACAAGTCAATACCTCCCAGGAGAAGGAATCTTTCAAGATACAACTAAAACAGAAGAAAGTACCCGAATGGTTACTGTTCCTACATCAACCATGGAGCTACTTAAGCAGCATAAAGCTCAGCAGGCTGCTAACCGCTTAAAGCTTGGCGACAAGTGGCGGCCAGACATCCCCAAAGAAGAGAAGATTATTGATACCGAACGCATCTTTACCACATGGAATGGTAAACCCGCCCATCCTGATAGATTTAATACATGGCTACGGAAATTCGTTATAAAACATGATCTACCACACATTACACCACATAGCTTTAGGCATATGGCAGCTACCTATTTGATTACTGGTGGTGTCGATTTGCGAACAGTTGCCGGCAAATTAGGTCATGCCAATTCGAATACAACTCAACTTGTATATTCACACCTAGTCAAATCTGCTGAAAAAGAAACGGCTAATATGATGGAATCGTTCATTCAAAACAGTACGGAAAAAGCTCAACTAAAAAAAGCACAGGCTAAAAAATAGCTTGCGCTTATAGGTTCTGTTGGTGCCAATTTGTAGTTGTTTAAAAGCAACTGTCACTAAGACTGTCACCAAGTAGACATAAAAAAAGAGTCTGCATACCTGCAAACCCGTTAATTTCATGGTGACCCCGGAGGGATTCGAACCCCCGACCTATTGATTCGAAGTCAAGTGCTCTATCCAGCTGAGCTACGGAGCCATGCAATGGACTAAATTAGCCACTTATCTATTATATCGAAGACAATCGACAATGTCAATTACGTCTTACCATATTTCATTATCTCATTTTACCATTAAAGGAGATTTTTAGTATGCTCAACATCACAACTCTTTATGATTGGTTCCATAAGTACTACTACAAATTTTATTCTTCTGATCCAGAAATTATGGCGATGGTTCAGCTTAAAGAAAAGCATAGCCTGAGCGTTGCCAAAAACGCACGAGATTTGGCGATGCATCTTACATTATCTACTGAAAAGATTAATGTAGCCGAAATTATCGGGCTCCTGCACGATATCGCTCGTAGCGAACAAGCGCATTTAAAGACTTTTAATGATTGCATTTCTTTCGATCATGGCGATCGAGGAGTATTACGAATTAAAGAGACAAAAATACTCGATACACTGGATGAGGAATTAACAGAAATAATTTTATTTGCCATCCAGTACCATAATAAGATGACAATCCCGGCTACTAGCCCCGAAAAAATGCTACTCACTCGTATTATCAAAGATGCCGATAAACTAGATATTTTTAGGGTATTACCGCCTGTAACAGCCGATCATAATTATTCTCCTACTTTAATAGAGTTACTAAAAGAAGGTAGAGTGCTTCCATTCTCTGAGATAAAAACGATGGCTGATAAACGCCTAATCCGATTAGGTTGGTTATATGACATCCATTATCCATGGACACTTACCCAGTTAGTCAATGAAGGTTACACCTGTCAATTACTGGATTCATTGCCAAATACTCCTCCACTTATTGAAATCAAAAACCATTTTAATGCTTATATCAAAACTAGTTGCCTCACCAACTAATCTCTGCTTATAGGCAAACGATCATTGTAAATGGCATCACCTTACCATCATATTATTTCCTTCATTTTACTAATACAATCTATGCGTCGATGAAATAAGGAAGGACTACTCTATCGAGTAACCCTTCCTTATTTCTATCTCATACCAAAAATCTTATTTTTTTGCTAACATAATCGCTGCATTCGCCATAATTTCCACACCATAACCTAGTGCATCTTCATCAATATCATACATTGGATGGTGTTGCGGATAAACAATACCTTTCTCTGGATTACCAACCCCAACAAAGAAAAAGGCACCAGGGACTTTTTCTAAATAATGAGAAAAATCCTCACCAGCCATGACAGGATTAATGGTCAACACATTCTCTTGGCCAAGAACAATCGCTCCTGCTTCGCCAATCACCTTAGAATACTCGGCATAATTGATAATGGGGGGAAAGCCTAGCATTTTATCGATTTCATAAGTAGCCCCATTTGCCTCACAAATACCTTTGGTGATTTGTTCAATACGTTCGAAAATAAGATTTCGAATTGTTGGTTCAAAAGAACGAACGGTTCCCCTTAAAACCGCTGTATCTGGAATGATATTAAAGGTTTCACCAGATTTAAAATAACCTAATGAAACAACAGCCTGCTCTAAAGGATCGATATTGCGACTAACTATCGTTTGTAATGCTACCGTTAATTGCGCTCCAATCAGCAATGCATCAACTGTTTGATGAGGCATAGAACAATGTCCGCCTCGCCCTTTGATTGTAATGGTAAATTCATCTGGTGAAGCCATCAAACGGCCAGCAGTAATTCCAATTGTACCTGCCTTTACTGGCTGCCAAAGATGCGCACCAATAATTGCATCCACTCCCTGTAAAGCACCTTCTGCAATCATCGCCTTTGCCCCACCAGGAAAATTCTCCTCGCTAGGTTGAAATAAAAAGCGAATATTTCCTTCCAATTCTTCTTTCATTTCAACCATAACTTTTGCTACGCCAACTAGCATTGCAATATGTCCATCATGACCGCATGCATGACATACACCATACGTTTGCGATTGATAATCTGTACCACATTCATCAACCAATGCTAATGCATCCATATCTGCGCGAATCGCAATTGTTTTTCCGGGTTTTCCCCCTTGCATTTCGGCAATTACACCTGTACCTGCAATCGGGCGACAAGCAAGACCAAGGTCTGTCAACTCTTGCAAAATACGTTTTTGTGTATTAAACTCCTGCGCGCTCAATTCTGGAAATCTATGCAAATATCGACGAAGTTCAATAATAGATTGAGAATACCGCTGTACAATCGAATGAATAGATTTCATATTATCATCAACCTTTCTGTAATGTATCCATTTTCAAACGCTCCCCTAATCAATTTGCCGTTTTTTTTATGTTAAGAATTTGTGGCAACGCTTCCGTAAAAGCAACTACTAACTTAGGATCAAAATGTCGTCCACTCCCCTGTTCAATCTCGGCTATCGCATCTGCCTCAGACCAAGCTTTCTTATATGGACGCTCACTCGTCAATGCATCAAAAACATCAGCGATCATTACAATACGGCTACTAAGAGGTATATCTTCCCCAGATAATCCATAAGGATACCCCGTTCCATCCCATTTTTCATGATGACTCAATGCAACCTGCCTCGCTATTTTCAATAATTCAGAAGGATGTTCACCGATAATCTGTGCGCCAACAGTAGTATGCGTTTTCATAATTTCCCATTCTTCTGGATCTAGCTTTCCAGGTTTTAATAAAATCCGATCAGGAATACCAATTTTACCAACATCATGCATTGGCGCTGCCTGTAATAAAAGATTAGCTTCTTCCATGCCAAGCCCAAAAGCCAAGGCAATAACACGGGAATAATTACTCATTCTAAAAATATGGTTTCCTGTTTCCTCATCACGATATTCAGATGCTGCACCAAGGCAATGAATAATCCGCAGGCGGGTATCATCAATTTCAGCCGTTCGCTCTCTAACTTTATTTTCAAGTGCCCGATTCTGGTCAAAAAGATTCAAATGCGTTTTGACTCTCGCCTGAACAATTGCCGGGCTGACAGGCTTGGTAATATAGTCTACTGCTCCCAGTTCAAAACCTTTTGTTTCATTTTCTACTTCATCCATAGCACTTACAAAAATAACCGGTATATTACGTGTTTTAAGATTGTCCTTTAGCTTCTCACATACTTCATAGCCACTCATCCCTGGCATCATAATATCTAATAGTATCAAATCTGGAGGAGACGGTGCCATCGCTATCTTTAAAGCCATAGCACCATTGATCGCTATTTTAATCTGATAGGTTGGCCGTAATATTTCACTTAGCACGTCGATATTAGCTGGCACATCATCTACAATTAAGATAATCTGTTTTTCCATTTTTCCCAAAGCTATCACCCCTATTCACATTATTTATATTTTTTCAAGAATAGTGATCTGCTATTGTATTGGTCTTTCAATCTTTTTCAATTGTTCTAAAGCACTCTCAAAATCATATTGATTCATTGCAATCTCAATTTTTTTGAACTCGGTCTGATAGGTAGCATATACTGATAACGTCTTCAATTTTTCAAAGACAACCTTTGCCTCGGCATCATAACTTGCAAGATACGCTTCTAAATGTTCTAATAATTTGTTACTTTGCTGAAAATCATTGCTAGCGTTTACTGGCTGCAAAATAACAGATTGCTCTACGCTTTGCTCAAATTCTTTAATAGAATCTAACATCGGCTGTAAAATTCTAGAAAAGCATAACATTCCTAATGCTATTTCCTCCACTTCACCTTTGCTAAGGCTATTTTCTAATTCTTGAATGAGCATATATAACGAATCAGCACCAAGATTTCCTACTACACCTTTAAGAGTATGCAAATTCATTTTAACAACGGCTATGTCACCTTTTTCTAGAGATTGCTGCAAAAGCTGAGCCGTCCTCTCATTACTTTCACGGAACTCAAACAGAAGCTTCTTATAAAGTTTTTGATTTCCTCCCACGCGTGCTAAACCGCTCTGTACATCAATACCTTCAATTTGTAGCATGCCATGTTCCATTTGTTCCTGCACAATTGGTTCTTGCTGTTTTCTTATAAAATTCTCTACTACAACCTCTGGACTGATCCATTTACACAACGTATTAAACATTTGCTTTGTATCAATCGGTTTAAATATCGCATCATTCATGCCAGCCATAAGGTATACTTGTATTCTCTCAACCACAACATCCGCTGTCATCGCAATAATAGGTAATTGGTTAAAGCGCGAATCGCTACGAATCACTGCTGTCGCCTCTAACCCATCCATCTCTGGCATCTGAATATCCATTAATACTCCATCAAATTCTTGCGTTTTTACTAATTCAACAGCCTCTCGACCATTTCTAGCTACTGTCACCATTATATGTTCCCCTTGCAAGATTTCACTTGCGACTTGCAAATTGAGTTCATTATCTTCCACTAACAAGATTTTAGCTCCCCATAAATTTTCCCACTCTTTATGAGGCGAACCGATTCCTACTGAAGATGGCAATAGCTTGCGTGTACCCTTTTCAAATACCTCCATCACAACATTAAACAATGCAGAAGGAGTAATCGGCTTACTTAAAAATCCATCGATCTTCAATCCTCCTGTCTCGATTATACTATGATCTTCACTATTAGGAGTAAACATGATGATTGGTATCTGAGACGATTTTAATTGACTTCGTATCTGTCGCGCCATCTCCAGCCCATCCATTTCGGGTATCATCCAGTCTAAAAACACAAGATCAAAAGGATCCGTATCTTCTTCTTCAACGATTTTAGCAATCCCGTCTTTGCCTGAAGTCACGAAAGAAACTCGAAAAGTTTGCCTTTCCAGCATTTCTTTAAAACCTAGGCAAAAGCTCTCACTATCGTCAATAACCATTACCTTTAGATTTTTGATATTCTGCTTTGGCAGGCATGGTAAATCCTCTTCTCCAAAAGTTCCAAATTGGGTGGTAAAAATAAACTGACTTCCCTGACCTGGCTGACTTTCCACCCAGATCGTCCCACCCATCATTTCTACCAACTGTTTACTAATCACAAGTCCTAAACCAGTCCCCCCATATTTACGAGTAGTGGATCCATCAGCCTGAGTAAACGGAGTAAATAATCGTCCCTGCTCCTCTTTTGTCATACCGATGCCAGTATCACTTACCGAAAACTTCATAGTAACGGTATCCGCTGCCTTTGATACTACTGTGATAGAAATGACAATTTCCCCTTCAGAAGTAAATTTCACTGCATTACTGATTAAATTTAGTAAAATCTGTTTTAAGCGATTAGGATCACCCTTAAAATGCATCGGTGATGACTTTGAAACGTTCAGAACGATTTCTAGCCCCTTCTCTTCTACTTTAGAATCAAGAATCGTGATCACGTCTTCTATTACTTCCCATAAATTAAATCTGATATTTTCCATAGTAAGCTTTCCAGCAGCAAATTTAGAAAAATCAAGGATATCATTGATAATTTTCAATAATGACTGGGCTGAAACCGATATTTTCTGCAAATAATCGTGCTGTTTAGCAGTTAAATCCGTCTGTAATGCTAGATGCGTCAATCCAATTACCGCATTCATTGGAGTACGGATTTCATGACTCATATTAGCAAGAAAATCACCTTTGGCTTTATTACTCATCTCGGCTTCTACTTTTGCTTGTAGTAATTCCTCTTCCATCTGCTTTTGCTCGGTAATATCCTCTTTAATGGCAATAAAATTAATAATTTTCCCATCATGATCCATCATAGAAGAAATCGAAGCTCGTTCCCAATATGGTTCGCCTTCTTTGGTTCGATTAAGAAAATCGCCCCTCCATATTTCCCCCGAAAGAATAGTCTGCCAAAGATTTTTATAAAAACCAGGAGATAAGTTACCCGATTTTAAAATCCTAGGATTTTTCCCTAGCACTTCTTCTGGTCGATAATGAGTTCTTTCACAAAATTTAGTATTGACATATTGAATTCGTCCTTTTCGGTCCGTTATCAGTACCGATACTGGACTTTGCTCTATAGCCTGTGACAGTTTGCGTAATTCCGCATCGGCTTTTCGATGCTCTGTGATATCTTCTCCTGAGGAAAGCAAACCAATTGCATTTCCTTTTTTATCATAAATGATGACGTTATGCCACGCCATAAGTCTTTCTGTACCGTCTTTTAAACGAATTAGATGTTCATTAAATTCCAATGCTTCGACTCCGCTATGCATCATTTTCCAAAAACCAGTACGTATACCCTCTGACTCACTGCTAGGAATGATCTTCGTAAACCAATTTTCACCTATTAGTTCCTCTTCACGATATCCTAGTAAGTTCAATCCCGCTTCATTAATCAATTGTATTTTTTCGTCCTCATCAATGACAACAATGACAGATCCTGCAATATTGAGGTATCGCTTCGCTTTTTCTTGCTCCATACGTAAGGCGTCCTCTGCTTGTTTGCGTTCCATTAATAGTCCAATTTGCTCACCAATTTCAGTTGCAAAAATAATCACATCTTCACCTAACTGTCCCATATGGTTAGCGAAAAATTCGAGTACAGCCACCACTTGTCCACTTACAAATACCGGAAAAGCAAATCCAGCATTAATATTCACACTAGCTGCTACTGCAGAGCGAGGGAAATTAGTACTCTTGCTAATATCTTTTATAAGAATTGGTTTTTTTTGTAGCAAAATCATTCCAGGGAGTCCAATCCCTATTCCATAATGAATTTGTCCTGTATACGTTATAAATTCTTCATACAATACAGGATCTTCCAAATACCACATGGAGGTAGAAACCATCTCTGAACCACCGTTCGGATCAATAACATGTACATGACCAATCGGCCATTTCATATATTTTGCAATACTGCGAATCGCTACTAATAATACTTCTTCTGTATTATCATCGGCATTGGCTGCACTAGCGATTTCCTTTACTAAATGAGCTTGCCCCTCACTACGCTTTAATAGTCGATTCGCTAATTCCAATTCATTCGTCCGTTCTTCAACCGATTCTTCTAAATGATCTCGATAAATTGTCAATTCTTGCTCATTTTGCATACGAGTTACAAACCCTCGCGCCACAAGGTAACAAATAACAGCAAGACCAATCATTAAAACAAACCACGTAATCATTAAAACAATTCGTACGGGATAAATGATTTTTGTCATTTTTTCGGTTGATACTCTCGAAACTATTTTCCAATAATGATCCTCTGTAATTTTATGACTGTCCGTTTTGAGCGGGGAAATAGTAGCAAACGTAAACAATCCATCATCCGTAGAAAATTGCCCCGAATCATCTAATACAATTTGTTGCCATGCTTCAGGGAATGCATTTTGATAAGTCCGATCCTTTTTGTCAGGATACATAAATCCCCAGGCGTCATCCGGATTATCTGATATGATCCAATATCCTTTATCATTTAATAATGTAAGTCCCTCGGACTGCTCTGTTGAACTTTTTATAAAACTTTCAAGAAGTTTTTCACCTGAATAATAAATGACTAACCGTCCTCTTGGTTTACCAGAATCGTCAAAAATTCGCGTTGCAAATCTAAGAGTCGGTTTGATAGGTTGTGCAATTTCACCATCTTCCGTCTGTAAATCAAAAGCGGATATAACTAAATCATCCTTTTTCATCTCATTTTGAAAATAGTATGTTCCATCTTTATATTGAAGTTTTTCAAATGGAATAATCGTTGCTTGCCCCTTATCATAATTGATACGTACACTTTCCTTATGTTCTTCATTGATAATAGATATCTGATGATATACCTTTTTTCGCAAAACGAAAGCATAATAGTCTTGTATTACCTCATTCCACTTTTCCTTTTCATCACCCATTTCGTCTATTGGTTTCAATGCGCCACTCATGGTTATCAAATCAGCTAAAAACATCAAGTCTTTTTGCGGGACTTCCAGACTATCAAGCAATGAATTTTTCCCTAATGCAACCCTTGATAATTCTTCGGTTTTAATGTTATTCATGATTGATTGTTGCTCACGTTGATAAAACATACTAATTACAAATGTAATAATCAGTAAAAGTGGGAGAAAAAAAACAGCAAATACCTGCCAAAACTTTACTTTCGTATTTTTTATATTCATCTTACCATCACGTCCTTATTGGCTAGCCTTATAGGACTCTAATAACGCTCTACGATTATGACTATATTCAAGCTCTACCGTCATAATTATCATTTGCGTACATTCTATATCATTAGCCTGATTCATGACAAGCCTTCGTGCACCTTCAATGCGTTGCCAAATATTTTCCATCAGCTTTAATGCAGGCTGAAGTCCATATATATAAAATGGCTTTTTAAAAATAAAATTCACAAAAAAATTTTCTATGATCCTATCAGGGATATCTCGCTCTAACGTTGGCGCCTGTTCCATTTTTGTATCCAGCATTTCATAATTGCTATAAAATATTCGTGTTATCTGTTGACTAAAAGAATCGTCTTGCACTAAACAACTGATTGCACAAACCGTGTCATGAATCATTTGTAAACGTTCTATAATGGATAGGCATCGATACTGCATCAGATCAATAAAATGCTGCTCTATTTCAAAATAATAACGAAGTGGATTCCAGGCCAGTTGTTGCTCTGGATAAACATGCAGCACTTCATTATTCGGCGTCATCGCAATCGGGCATACCTCTGATCGAATGATTCGAAAAGGTGTAGTACGACTAGCCATTCTAAGCACTGCCGGACAACTAAAACTAAGGGTAATTTCCGTACCGCGTGTCGTATTCATTGGATAACGAGGAAAAGTCTGGCACACCTGATCTAGATGATCATGTCCGGCTTTTTTTTGCAAATTACAACGATGATCTTCCGCTAAAAACCAGCATCCACCTTCTGTTTTTTTTGCAATATAAGCGTATTCTTCTAACCCTTTATGATCGGTAATGGGGATAAAGATTTGAGAAAACTCTTCCCTTTTTCCCATTTCGGCAAACAAGCGGGCATTTCGTTGATAACTCTCTTCACTCAACGTAACCAACCAATTATTTTTACAACACGATCCACACATCTCACATGCAAATCCTTCTACAATATCAAGGTAGATATACATATCTGACTTCCATCCTAACTATATTTTATCTATCTCATCTATTTTTTCTACATTCTTCGACTAAATCCCTCCCAATGATTCATACCGACATATACTTTTATTATTTTTTATTATTTAAAAGGAAAATTAAAGTAGATGTCGAAATGGATAACTGTTGAATGTTTACTTATTCTATATACAATGCATCAGAGATTCTCCTATGTTTTTTCCCGAAAGTCTCTATTGCACGCTCTATAGACTTTCTTACCATTCCTAAAGGAGGACTTACCAAATGGAGTTATTAAATGATTTTCTTTTTCCAGAAGATAGATTAAACTCCCCTCTCCTAACAGAAAATATAACTCTATCAGAAAAGAGTTCTTGGAAAATCCTCATTGTAGACGATGAAGAGGATGTACATACTGTAACTCGTATGGCTCTAAGACGCTTGGTTTTTGAAGAACGCACGATAGAGTTTCTAAGTGCTTATTCTGCTACAGAGGCTAAAGAACTACTTCACCTGCATTCCGATATAGCAGTCATACTACTTGATGTCGTCATGGAAGACGATAATGCAGGATTATCCTTAGCTAGTTATATCCGTAGAGATTTAAATAATAACATGGTACGCATTATTATTCGTACTGGAGCTCCCGGACAAGCTCCAGAAGAACATGTTATTATTGACTATGATATTAATGATTATAGAGAAAAAACAGAATTAACTACCCAGCGCTTACGGACCGCAGTCATTACAGCTTTACGATCATTTCGTGACCTTTCTACTATTGTTGCCCTCAATCAAGAAATTGAGGCAACGCAAAAAGAACTGGTTTTCTCCTTAGGAGAAATTGCCGAATCTCGTTCCTCTGAAACTGGAAATCACGTTAAAAGGGTGGGGGCTATCGCCAAAATTTTAGCACTTGGCTATCAATTCACAGCTTCTGAAGCTGAAACATTGAAACTAGCTGCTTCTATGCACGACTTGGGAAAATTAGCTATACAAGATTCCATTCTGACGAAACCAGGAGCGTTAACTACAGAAGAATTTATCGTCATGAAAACCCATTCCGACATCGGCTACCAAATGCTTAAATCTTCCAAACGTTCACTACTACAAATCGCTGCGATCATTGCCCGTGAACACCATGAAAACTATGATGGAACAGGCTATCCCCAAGGACTAAAGGGGGAAGAAATTCATCTTTATAGCCGAATCGTTGCTCTTGCTGATGTTTTTGATGCGTTAGAAAACCAAAGAGCCTATAAAATGCCTTGGCCTAATTCTAAAATCAAAGAATATATTCGAGAGCAAGCGGGTAAAAAATTCGACCCGAATTTAGTAGACTTATTTTTCAAACTTTTTAATAAAATCTCATCCATCCGTGAGCAGTTCCCCGACTGATGGCTAAAAAAAATCCTGTAATACCTCATTGGGTATTGCAGGATTTTCTTTTACTCTTTTTCCGGTAGCATACCTGCCTTTTGATATAAATCATAGAAATGATGTACCGGTCCCACCCCTTTGCCAATCGAAAAGGAATGAGTGATCGCGGTCGTAATATATTTCTTAGCTTCCAGAGTAGCCTCATAAACAGGAAGTCCATTTGCTACATTGGCAGCAATGGCTGATGACAGTGTACAACCTGTGCCATGAGTATTGGTAGTATCAATCCGCTCATTGCCTAAATATTGATAATTTTCTCCATCAAATAATACATCAATCGCATCCCCCTCTCGATGTCCCCCTTTAATGAGCACATACCGAGGTCCTAAACGATGAATCATCTGAGCTGCCTTTTCCATATCTTCTATGCTATCAATCGTGATCCCCGCTATTTGCTCCGCTTCTGGTATATTCGGAGTTACAATCGTTGCCAGCGGCAATAAACAGGATATCATGGCCTGTACAGCATCTGGTTGCAATAAAAAGTAGCCACTTTTTGATATCATTACGGGATCAAGTACAATATTCGAAGCCTTGTATTGAATTAAAGCAGCAGCAACCGCACGGATGGTTTCACTACGAGAAACCATCCCTATTTTTAATGCATCCACTTGAATATCGGTAAAAATAGCTTCCAATTGTTTTTCAATCACAGAAACCTCTATATCTTGCACCGCAAAAACACCCTGCGTATTCTGAGCAGTCACCGCTGTAATCACGCTCATACCAAATACCCCATGAGCAGAAAAAGCTTTTAAGTCCGCTTGAATCCCTGCTCCACCACTAGAATCAGAGCCAGCTATGGTTAATACTTTTTTCATTTGATTTTCCACCCCATCCGATTAGAAATAAGTCAGTCCTAAGTATAGCTTTGCCTCTCCAGCACTAAACTTCATTGTAAACTTAGAAACTTCCTTTTTATATACAATAAAATGATCGTTGCCAACAATGGTAAAGGGCGGAGTGATGGTATAGTGATCTCCTGTTCCTGCTAATAGCGCTTTTGCCCTACCAGCGATCATATTTACAAGCTCGGCCACCCCATCATATAAATCTTCATCCGTTACCTCTACCACCGTCATCCCTGTCATATACGATACAATCTCGGCCGCATCATTGCGCTTCAATGTCAGGTATAACATCGCCTTTCGATCGCCTTGAATGATCATAACACCAGTAATATCGCCTTCACTTAGCTGATCATTACTTTCATCCATTATGTGGTTAGCTTCCATCCCCACCATCATTTCAAATACATCAAAAACAGCTTGTGCTAGACATTTCTGGAAAAAATCATTTCCTCCCAGCTTCACTTCCATCACATTCCTTCCCCAATACACTCTACTATTTTTTTTGTAAGTTCTTCTATGGTAAATGGCTTGACCATATAGTTAATGGCGCCCGCTTGTATTGCCTTTATAATATTTTCTTTTTCGCTTTCGGTTGTAACCATCATAACTGGTACGTATTGCATCACACTATTTTCTTTTATTTTTTGTAAAAAATCGAGGCCATCCATACCTGGCATATTCCAGTCCAATAAAATGAGTCCAATATCATTATAGGATTCTTCCAGTATAGCTAGTGCTTCCTGTCCATCTCCTGCTTCGATGAACTCATAATCTAATAATTCAACACCATTTCGAATAATTTTTCGAATAATAGCCGAGTCATCAACCGATAATATCTTCAATTTCTATCACCCCTTACTCTATAAAAAAGCGCATTTTCATATTGCTCCACTTGAAAATTTTCTTTCGAGTCAAAGAAAACTTCTGAATTACCTAACACCAAAATTCCTCCTTTTACTAAAACGGAAGATATTTTTTTCAAGACTTCTTTTTTAAATGTATTAGAAAAATAAATTGCTACATATCGACAAAATACCAAATCAAATTTACCTAATGGTATAAAGTCTTTTTGCAGATTAAATTTTACAAACCGGACTGCACGCTTTATTTTTTCATCCAACACCCATATCCGGCCCTCTTGACGGAAATACTGATCACGATAATATGCTTCTAATCCACGAGCCATCGAAATACTATCATACTTACCTCTTTGCGCAATTTGTAAAACGGTATTCGATATATCTGTCGCTAATATTTCAAATTGCTCTAATGTAATATCGGTAATTCTATGGCGCATCAGATACGTGTCAATGCACATCGCAATCGAATACGGCTCTTGGCCTGTAGAACATGCAGCACTCCAAATTCTCACTGTAGAACATTTTCCCTGGCGCAGCTCATCGATATAATATGGCAATAACTTATCTTCTAGTACTTGCCAAGGGCTTTTCTCGCGAAACCACAAGGTTTCATTCGTTGTCAAAGCATCAATCACTTCTTCGGCAAGTGATATATTTTTTTGTTGACTCAGCATTTGATAAAGAGTTTCAAAATCTGCTAAACCGAATTTAATCAAGAACCGTGAAAGTCTACTTTCAATCAGATACGCTTTATCATCTCGAATACTAATGCCACATTGTTCTTCAATGTACTTTTGAAATAGCAAAAAATCTTTTGATGTCAAATTAGTAGACATCCAATCACCACCTTATGATCGACATAACATCTCAATTCTCGTGGAAATATCTGGTAAATCAGCAATTTCATCAGAACATCCAGCCTTCACTACAGCCTGAGGCATACCGTAGACCGTACAAGTACGTTCACTCTGTGCTATACAGTAGCAATTACAACTTTGCTTCATTTCCATAACACCTAGCTTCCCGTCACGCCCCATTCCGGTAAGGATAATCACCAAAATATGTTTCCCCCTGCCAATGCTGGCAACTGACTGAAATAAAACATCAGCAGCTGGTCGAACACCATGAACAGGAGGGGTAGACTGCAGTGTAATCAGGACTCTCCCCCCCGATTTTGCCACTGTCATGTGCTGATCACCTGGTGCAATGAATACTTTCCCCATCGATACTTCATCGCCGTCCTGTGCTTCTACAACCTGTAAATTACATTTTTTATCC
This sequence comes from uncultured bacterium, assembly GCA_964292325.1. GTDB lineage: Bacteria > Bacillota > Negativicutes > DSM-13327 > DSM-13327 > CTSoil-075. The sequence continues at coordinate 22,520 of CAXYVG010000025.1, forward strand.
AGCATCGTCGCTAATACTTTTGTGAAATTCTTCGGCATATGCTGAACAATCAGTATCGGCTGTTTTAGATCAGCAGGCAGTGTAGTTAACACTACATCTAACGCTTCTGGTCCCCCAGTCGATACAGCAATCACAATAAGTTCCACATTCTTAGGAATCATCTTATAGGATTTCTTAATCTCATGATTTTTTTCAAAAGTAGCAGCGATATACCCATTTTTTTTGACCTGAATTGCTAGAAAAAGTTCATGCAATGTATTGCATAAAAAGGCACTATTATCTTCTACATTACCATCTAGTGGTTTCAAGATAAAGTCTAAAGCTCCCTTTCTTAGAGCCGCAACGGTATTGGCAGCACTTTCTGATCCACCACTGCTGATCATAATAACAACAATATCTGAATATAATTTTTTAATCTGATCCAATACTTCCAGACCATCAATCTCCGGCATAATAACATCTAGTAAAACAACATCAAACGCTTGCTTTTCTAAATACTGCAAGGCAAGTTTCCCATTGGAAGCTGTCTGAATTGCAATGGCTAAACCAGTATCATTGACAGCCGCTGACAATATCTTTCGATATACAATGGTATCATCTACTACTAGTACTTTTAATTTTTCCAATTCCTCCACCTGCCAGTCTATATCCAATTCTTATACTTTAAATCGTTGCGCTAAATATCCAAGTTTATTCGAAACGTCAACTAGTTCATCCGCTGCTTTACTGGTTTCAGCGCCCTTAATCGCCGTATTATTTGATGCCTTGCTAATTTCCCCCATACTTCTTGATATTTCTTCTACATTGACGGCGATTTCCTGAGAAGTCTTCGAAACATCTCCCATTCGAACGGATGCATTTTCAATACTTTTAGCAACATCCCCTGCTGTAATCGATAGTTCACCAATTGAGCGAGCCATTTCCCTCACTCCTTGGCCAGTTTCCGAAGCGCTATGAGCCATACTACGCGAATTTTCAGCAATATCGCCAATTTCAGTCGTGATTAGGTTAACTTTTTCGGCAGCTGTAATGATAGCGGTAGAAATATCGCTAACTACTGCCGATTGTTCGGTTACGGATGCAGCAATATTATTGGTATTTTTATTGATCTTACTAATTACTTCTGTAATACCAGCTACAGCCAATACTGCATCTCCCATTTCTGACTGCATTGTCTCAATTTGATTTGCAATTTCATCCGTTGCCCCTGCCGTCTGTTTTGCTAGTTCCTTTACTTCACTTGCGACTACTGCAAATCCTCTACCTGCATCTCCCGCTCCTGCCGCTTCAATTGCAGCATTTAAAGCTAACATATTTGTCTGATCGGCAATATCATTAATCAAGTTGACTATTTTACCAATTTTCTTTGATAAACTACTTAAATTTTCAATAATAATCGTCGTTTCCTTGGCCCTAAGCTCAGCCTCTTTTGCCACATTAATAGAGCCCTCGCAATTTTTGCCTACATCGCTCAACGAAATATTAATTTCTTTGACAGCAACGACTACATTATCTACGGAACTAGAGACATCTCTCGCTGAACCAGACACTACCGTAATACCGCCTGATATCTGCTCCACTGATAAATTAAGTTGAGCCAAATTAACAGATGCCTGTTCAGATGATGCCGCCAAATTGTCAATAGTTGCTGATATTTCTTCTGTTGCCACTGAAATCATATTAATATTACCGCTACTTTCCAGCACTGCAGTAGCAGCATTCTTTACTCCTACGGTAATACCAATTGCTGCATCATTGGCTCCTGCAACCACAGCACTCATTTCTTCACTATTTGCTGCCACCGTCTCTGCAACAGCAAGCATACTCGTTGACGAGTTATTTAAGATTAATGTGGTATCGTGAATTTCCTTTGTCATTTGATGCATTACACTAACTAACCGATTAAAAGACTTCATCAGAAGACCAATTTCATCTTCAGAATCTACCTGTCCTTGTATGGTAAGATCCCCCTGTTCAACCTTCGCCATCAGCAGTTGCACTTTATTCACAGGGTTCGTAATTTTCTTTGTGATAAACACTGCGAGCAGACTCGCTATCATGATAGTAACTACGATCAACGTCAACATGGTGTGAATTGCATTTTTTACTACAACAGAATTGTTTCCCGCTTTTCTTTTGGCATCCTCTGTTTTTAAATCCATTAACTTATCAATACTATCACTAACTTCAAGTGACAAGGCATTCCCAATACCAGTATACATTATATACGCTTTTTCATCGTCCCCTTCTTGAACAGCTGACAGCAACTCTTCCCGAGCTATATTCCATTTTCCTTTTATGGTTTTTAAATGATTGAATTCTTGACGCATCTCTTCTGAACGAATACTATTTTCAAATTCTAATAATTCCTTCTCCATATCATTATCCATTTGACGAAGCTTTACAAAGTATTCGTTACGTCTTTCTTTGTTTTTTTCCATTATGATTTGTCCGAGATTGACTCGTATCCGATGAAAATCCATAGCAGCCTGTCCAAAATTACTTAATGGAACAGTGTTCATTTCATATAATTCTTTGTCAACAACTTCTACATTTTGAATATTAACAATACCAATAATACCTACTATACCAGTAAGAATGACTACTAGTAAAAAACTGATTGTTAGTTTTTTTGCTATTTTTAAGTTATTAAACCAATTCATTCGACATATCCCCTTTCCAATCTGTGCCTATATTTATCTCATTTACTCCATCTTTAATATCTTTGAAAGATTCAGCATTAATACGACTTCATGCTGTAGTTTAACAACTTTGTTAATAAAGCCACCTTCTATATCACCAATATTTGCTGGTGCTGTTTGATACATATCGGAAGTAACATCGATAACATCCCCCATTTTATCAATAAAAAAACCGACTTGATCAGGATGCATTGCATTTTTCTTTAAAATAATACAGTGGCTCTTTCTTTTTTCACTCGTTTCTTTAAACCGCAGTAACTGAGCCAAATCTACCAAGGTAACAATTTGTCCACGTAGATTAAGTAAGCCCACCACATGATCGAATGAGTTCGGCACAGGTGTATAGTCCACGTTTTTATTAATTTCTTTAGCCACCGCTATATCAATCCCACAGAGACTACCTGAAAGATAAAAGGTTAATACTCTTTCGGTCACTGCTCTCTTCCTCCCCTTAGAGTTTGTACCGCTACGATGTTCTCGAGCAAAGATGTTCGATCAAATTTACATACATAGGAGTCAAACCCAGCTTTTTGAAGATTTGTCCCTTGCTCCTGCTTCATTATAAAAGAAGTTAAAGCAATGACAGGCAATGACGAAAGTTGCTCATCTGCTCGAATGGTTTTCACCATTTCTATGCCGTCCATTACGGGCATATTCAGATCACTCAATATCACATCAATGTTATATTTTCTTATAATACCAAGTCCCTCTTTACCATTGTTTGCCGTAAGGATCTTGTAACCAGCCCATGCTAAATATTGTTTTTCTATTTGCATACAAATGGGTGCGTCTTCTACTAACAATATGCTTTTTCCGTTTCCTTGGATTCTCATACTACTGCTATTGGTATTATATTTTTGATCCATTAATTCAAATAGTTCATATAAATTTAGTACTAAAATAATTTTTTCTTTCCATATTAAAGAACCAAATAACCCTTGTACTCTAGGTTCTTTTTCATTGATTTCCAAATCAATTTCTACCGTATCCTGAATTTTTTCAACAATAATTCCTATAGGATATTCTACCATCTTAGGTATAATTACATATAGTTTTTTTGCTTTTGTTTGTTTCTTTGCTACTGGTAAGTAATCTTCTAGTTGTAGTAAAGGCAAAGCCTTACCTTGAAAATTCATGTATTGTTGCTTACCAATGACTTCAATTTTCTCTCGATCCAGTTCGTCAATTCTACTGATCATCGCCAAATTAAGTCCAAACGTTTCCGGTCCTGAACATTTGAATAACAAAAACTCTTGCCCTTCAAGAGTATGATTCGCATTCAATATCTGCTTAGTCTCTAAGCCTTGAATATACTGATCCGCAAGTTTCAACTTAGCAGCTGCAGCGATCCCTTCTACATCGAGCACCATGACGACTTTACCATTTCCTAAGATAGTCAATCCTAAATACTCCTTCATTTCTTCTAAATATTTAGGTAGAGGCTTAATTAAAATGTCCTCCTGATCATATATTTCATCAACAATCAACCCAAACTGTTTCACTGTGCTTTTTAAAATTAGCACCCGAACGATTTGTTGCTGTGATGGTGCTGGAGTAGGTAATCCCAAGACAGTTGTTAAGTGTATAACAGGAATCAGCTTTCCTCTTAATCGTAATACCATATGATCTTGAATGTATTCAATTTCTCGGGTAGTATCTCCTGGTATAATACGCAGAATTTCCTGCAAACTCAGCTGTGGTAACGCAAAGATTTGCTTTGAAATACCAATGGTTAGAGCCGGTATGATCGCCAATGTAAGGGGCAATGTTAAATGAAAAGTCGTCCCTTTCCCCCAAGTACTAAATACTTCAACGGTACCACCAAGTTTTTCAATATTGGATTTCGCTACGTCTAATCCTACCCCGCGACCAGAAATATCAGTAACCTTATCCGCAGTGGAAAACCCAGGCAAGAAGATTAGTTTTTGTAATTCATACTCACTACTATATTGTGCTTGTTCTTGCGTGATGAGACCGCGTTCTATAGCTTTTTCTTTGACTCTTCCGAAATTAATACTAGTCCCATCGTCTGTAATATCAATAATTGCAAGCCCGCCCTGATAATATGCTTTGATCATAATTTGTGCAATCGGAGGTTTGTTTCTTTCTTTGCGAACCTCTGGTGTTTCAATTCCATGCGACAAAGCATTTCGCAATAGATGTGTGATCGGATCAGAAAGTCCTTCTATAATGGACTTATCCATTTCTACCAACTTGCCTTCAATGTGAAAATCAACATGTTTACCCATACTTTTTGCTAATTCTCTTACAACACGAGGCATCGCATTCAATAGGCTACCTACTGTCTGCATTCGAGTACGCATCACTTGTCCCTGCAATTCAGTAGTGATACCATTAATATCTTGCAGTACAGAGCGAAGACCGGCAACCATATCAACATGGTCATCTAAAACATTTATCAATCGATTTTTTGCTAATACCAGTTCCCCAGACAAATTGACTAAATGATTCAGCAATGCTACATTGACTCGAATACTTTCCTCATATCCATCAGCATTTGTCTTTTTGCCACTCGCTTCTTCTTGATTATGATTCTCGCCTTTTTTGTCTTCAATGTGCAGATTTTGTTCTGCCACGTTACCTTCTACTACGTTCCATAGTTCTTCATCTTCTACATTATGATCTAATTGCACGATATCCGCTTGATTTACATTTAATGTCATCAGAACAAGTGATTTCTCTAAAACCGTACTAAATAAAATGATATTACAGCCACCATGAGCAATATAGGAATTTATCACATTACCCACAGAAATAATTTTCTTCATCATCTCAAATCGACGGCTTGTCTCTTCCGCTATATTTCCGGTGTTCTTCAACACTAATTTATATAATTTATGACCTTTTTTGCATAATTTAGCGAGTTCTTCCTTTTTTGAATCGTTATTACTCTTTTCTGTAAGCGATATAGATTGTTCTCTCACCACTTTACCAGGTGCTACACTCTGTTTTATAGGTTGACTAGAAGATGGACTTTGAGAAATAAATTGCGTCAAATTTTGTACTTCAAGACTAATATCATAATTTTTACTATCTGTAATGTTTTCAAACATCTCATGAAGTTTGTCATTTGCTTTTAAAAGAGCCTCAATCATTTGGGAGGTGATTGCAAATTCCCCATTACGTATTTTACCTAATAAATTTTCCATACTATGCGATAATTCTATAATTTTATGTAAACCAAAAAAACCCGCCGTTCCCTTAATGCTATGGGCAGAACGAAAGAGTGGATTGATTAAGCTATGATTTTCTTGGTCTTTTTCAATTTCTAGCAGAGAAGCTTCTATCTTTTCAACGTGTAGCTTTCCCTCAGCGGCAAATTCTTGTACTAATAACTCTTCGTTCAACAACATAACCACCTCTTTCTAACTAAAAGAAAATGTCCTTAGTCTACTACCCACTGATTGCGTCCGTTATTTTTTGCTTGATATAGTGCCCTATCAGCTTTCTCAATTAACTCTTTATGCGAACTCGTTGGTTCAGGAATGAGTGTTGCAATACCTAGACTAATCGTTACATACGGTCCAATTGTAGAGGCTGTATGCTGTATTCTCATATCTTCCACCCGTTGTCTTAGGCATTCTGCAACTTTCTTCGCACCTACATTACTTGTATTTCTAAGGGCTACCACAAATTCTTCCCCACCATATCGCGCTACTAAATCGCCACTACGTGTTACTGTATCATTTAATATTCCAGCTACTTTGCGCAAACATTGATCACCTATTTGATGACCATATGTATCATTATAAAGTTTAAAAAAATCGACATCAATCATAATCACTGTTAATGGATCTTTATTACGTAACCCATAGCCCCACTCTCTTGCTAAATAATCTTCTAGACATCGGCGATTCGGTACTCCCGTTAATTCATCTACCATAGAAAGCACACGCAATTTTTCATTTGCTGCATTTAATTCCGACATAATATTTTCCATGATCTTCGTAGTTGCCTGCAATACGGAATTACGCTGTTCTAAATCGTATTGATATTTTAAAATACGCCGTCCTACTGAAAGCCGACTACTTAATTCTCTAGGATCGACCGGCTTAGTTAAAAAATCATCTGCGCCGGCATTAAAGCCACTTACCAAATCTTCAATATCGCTTTTAGCGGTCAGCATAATGACATGAGTATTAGCAGATTTTTCACTTCTCTTTATTTTTTTACATAATTCAAGGCCATCCATACCTGACATAATCCAATCAACTAACAAAATTAAAGGTTCATCAATCTCCTGTAACAACTTCCATGCTTCTTCACCATTACTGGCAAGTATCACCTCGTAATCCCATTCTTTGATCAACGTTGCAAGAATATTTAGGACCATTTTTTCATCATCAACAATTAATACCTTCATGCAATTCACCTTTCTTTTAAAGATACACCCTTCTACTGATTTACTACATATAAAAAAAGAAGTTGAGAGCCTTCCTCTCAACTATTTATCATTTACACTAATACAATACTACCATTTTAAACATACTTAATTTTTTATCTTCTATATTTTTTCATTTTTCCCTGCTATTTTTTTATATTTGTATAAATTATGCTAAGAAAAGACTTGGTTTCGACCAAATCCTCAGACGAAGGCAGAAGCCTTAGTCGTTCTTACTTGGAATCGACAAAGTGATATCCTTTCTGATTCCGCAAAAAAAGTCTGATTCCTATTATAAAAACAGGATCAGACTTTTTTGAGTATCATATTTTATTTCGTATTTATTTTATTCTTTTACCGTCTCTAATATCATATCACCATCATGTACTGCGAGTCGAACCCGATTTCCTTCTGCCGTTTGACCGCGCACAAGCATTTTACTCAATTCGGTTTCTACTAACTGCGTGATTTGGCGCCTTAGAGGACGGGCACCAAATGCTGGATCATATCCCTCTTTGGCGAGAAGTGTAAGTACGGTATTATCCCATGTTAATGTAATGTGTAACTGGCTTTGCAGCCTTTGGCTTAGGTTCTTAAGCATAATTGCAGCGATATTACTTACCTGATCAAGCGTCAAAGCATTGAATACAATAATATCATCGATACGGTTTAAAAATTCAGGACGGAAATAGGTTTTAATCATTTCTAGAACTCGCTGTTTTGCCACTGAAAATTCATTTTGCAAAATTTCTGCTGAACCTAAATTCGATGTCATGATAATCACAGTATTTTTAAAATTGACATTACGCCCTTTGCCATCCGTCAACCGTCCATCATCGAGAATCTGTAGCAAAATATTTAATACATCCTTATGAGCTTTTTCAATCTCATCAAGTAAGATCACGCTATAAGGCTTACGACGTACTGCTTCTGTCAATTGGCCGCCTTCTTCATAGCCTACATAGCCAGGAGGAGCGCCAATCAATCTGGCTACTGTGTGTTTTTCCATATATTCGCTCATATCGATGCGAATCATGCTACGTTCATCATCAAATAATACCTCTGCCAAGGTTTTAGCCAGTTCCGTCTTACCTACCCCTGTTGGACCAAGAAAAATAAAGGAACCAATCGGACGGTTCGGATCTTTGATTCCCACTCTAGCTCGAATGATCGCATTACTAACTGCCTGCACAGCATAGTCTTGTCCAATCAATCGTTGATGTAAAACCGTTTCCATGCCAGCTAATTTTTCCCGTTCACCAGTTAACATGCGACTAACAGGAATACCAGTCCAGCGACTAACAATCTTGGCAATATCATCTTCACCGACTTCTTCCTTTAGCAACGTTTTACTGCTTTGCTTTTTGGCAAGTATTTCTTCTTCTAAAATAAGTTGCTTTTCGAGTTCCGGCAGACGACCATATTTTAGTTCCGCTAAGTGATTGAGATCATACGCTCTTTCCGCACTTTCCATTTCATTTTTTACTGATTCAATCTCTTTTTTAAGACTACGCAAACGAAGAATGGCTTGCTTTTCCGTTTCCCACTGCGTTTTTAACTCATTTTCTTGTTGACGCAGTTCTTTTAACTCTTCTTGAATACGTGCCAATCGTTCTAGCGAAGATGTATCACTTTCCTTGTTCAATGCCTGTTCTTCAATTTCTAGTTGCATAATCCGACGAAAAATTTCATCTAATTCACTAGGCATTGAATCAATCTCTGTACGAAGCTTTGCACCCGCTTCATCAACCAAATCAATCGCCTTATCCGGCAAAAACCGATCTGAGATATACCGATCAGATAGGACTGCTGCCGCTACCAATGCCGCATCGGTAATACGAATACCATGATGAATTTCATAGCGTTCTTTTAGGCCCCGTAAGATCGAAATGGTATCCTCTACTGTAGGTTGAGCGACCTGTACCGGTTGGAATCGACGTTCGAGAGCTGCATCTTTCTCAATATACTTACGATATTCATTTAAGGTAGTAGCGCCAATGCAACGAAGTTCACCACGAGCTAACATCGGTTTTAGTATATTACTGGCATCCATAGAGCCTTCCGCCGCCCCAGCCCCAACCAAGGTATGAAGTTCATCAATAAACAGCAGTATTTTCCCTTCCGCCTTGGTGATTTCATTTAAGACATTTTTCAGTCGTTCTTCAAACTCCCCGCGAAACTTAGCACCCGCTACTAATGATCCTAAATCTAAAGAATATAAAATCTTATTTTTTAAGCTTTCCGGAACATCCCCTGCAACAATCCGCCGAGCTAAGCCCTCGACGATAGCGGTTTTACCAACACCAGGTTCACCAATCAATACGGGATTATTTTTGGTACGACGTGATAAAATTTCCATTGCGCGGCGAATTTCTTCATCTCGGCCAATTACAGGATCTAGCTTTCCTTGCTTCGCCATCTCTGTTAAGTCTCGTCCAAATTTTTCTAGTGCTTTATAGCCATCCTCAGGATTATCCGTTGTCACACGCTGTCCCTTACGATATTCATTCACAATTTTTTGTATACGGCTACGAGATAAACCGAATTGTTTGCAGAGCTGTACGACATCGTTATCGCCATCATCAATAATTGCTAATAACAAATGCTCTGTGCTAACAAATTCATCTTTCATATTCGCTGCCAATTTTTCAGCTACCGCCATAACCCGAATCATAGCTGTATTCATGCGTAGGCCAGTATCTTGCCCTCGCACCGCTGGTTGTTCTTTCAATAGTTGCTCTAATTTTGTTTGAAATAACTTTACATCAACTTGCGATTGAACCAGAATTTCTTTTAGTAAACCTTCAGCATCTTTCACTAAAGCTACTAGCAAATGCTTAGTAGTTACTTCCTGATGATAATGCAATGCACTTAATTGTTGAGCCTCCTGCAGAGCAGCTAACGCCTTTTGAGTAAAATTATCTTGAGCCATTTTTTTCTCCTCCTCTTATAACATTTTTTTATTTTCAAATACCCGCCGCAAAAAAGTTAGCGGCATATTTCCCGCTTCTAAATAGATCTTATGAAAGGCTTTATCTAGTTCTAATCCCTCGAGTTTACCTTGCTGGGCTTTTGCTACATCGGCTTTTAGTTCCCATACTAATTGATTTCCAGTAAGGTAAGATAGCGGATAGGCTCGTTCCTGCGAATACCAGTTCAGTTCAGCCTCCACTCTACCAGCAGCGAAGCCAGTCACTTTTTGTAATAACCTACCAGCATTAACAAAAGGATCATCCGAGGATACATCAACATCAATCCCTACATCTAGATACTTTTTTTCACCTGTCATAAAGTACAAATCAATTGCAACTCGCGCCCCAATTCTAGAAATATCACGTTTGGCAATAAAACGGGCTTCATCGGTTAAGTCACCCATATATCCTACATCTAGCATATAATCTTCTAGCATTGTTGTCCAGCCTTCTGCATGTTCCATTGCATTGCAGTGGCGCCGTACAATTGAATCTTGATTGCAAGCTGTTGCCAACTGTAAATGATGTCCTGGAATGCCTTCATGAATCATCATCGATGGAATGGAAAGTTCCGTATGCTCATCCAGTAACTCTTCACTTAATGTCAAATACACAACACTCTTTTTTATCCCCTCTCTAAACGGAGGTGGAGAAACCATCGCACCAGCAGGAATCGATGGCGTCATAAAAGCTGGTGTTTGCATAATTAGCATCTCTTGTTCCTCGAATATCGGAAATAGATGATTTTCTTGCAGATAATGCAAGATTTTATCTCTTTCCTGTCGGTATCTAGTAATTACATCCGTCAATTGGCCAGTTTGTTCTAGCTTTACGCGATATTTTCTATTTAAAAAAGTATGTAACTCTTCCGTCGTGGTATTTGATGACAATTGATACTTTTGAACTAACGTCTCTTTTAATCCCTCAATTTCCTTAGCGACATCACCTAAGAACTGAGTTGCCATCTTATGTAGCTCATCTAATGATTGATCAATCCCGCGCAAGCGGATTAACTTACTAGCTTGCGTCGAACCAATAAAGAAATTCTTGGTTGTCGGCATCCCTTTCAGTTGTTTCTTATATTGAAGTGGCGCTAATTCGGCTTGTTGTTTAGCAAGCAACAAACGATCAAGCTCGGGATACTGCTGCTCATTAGCCCAATTATAAAGGGTGCTAAATAATTCTGGCAATCCAGAAACTTTTTCGATATCGATGTCTACCCAACGCTGAACGGGTGTATCTAATCGTGTTATTAATTTTTTTAAGTACGCAGGTACTTTTTCTAAACGAGCTGTAATATTAGCAAGTCGCTCATATGCAGATCTCGGATCATTAATGAACATCAAAAAAATGCCATCGCTTATATCATCACCAGCCGTTGGTTTTTGCTGTAACTGAGTTTTTCCATTAAAAGTATAGCTATTACTGTAAACTTCAAATTCTACCTCTAGTATGGCTAAGTCCAAATCAAGCATTTGATCAAATTCCAATACTCCTCGCGGAAAGCTACGAAGCTCTGCTAGCAGCATTTCACCGTCGCGTACCGCTAATAGCATACCGTCTAGACTCGGGTCAGGCAAATCATCCAAATGGTTCATAACACCTAGACTAATACATGCATTACTATTTCGTGTAAAATATTGATGAAATTTACTTAGTAATAACTCATATTCTTTCATTCAGATCACCTAACCACTGCTTAATTCTTTTGACAGCTTCCATTAGCCGCTTCTCAGGTTGTACCAAGGCAATCCTGATAAATCCTTCTCCACAATCACCAAAAGCATTTCCTGGAATGACTGCGACACCGGTATGAGCGAGCAAATCTTTAGTAAACTCTAGAGAAGTTTGCTTGGTTGGTACCTTTGCCCATATATACATAGAGGCTTTTGGGCGTTCAACGTGCCAGCCGATGTCAACAAAGCCGTCAACAATAATATCTCTTCGGCGTTGATAAATGGCGGCCGTTTCTTTCACACAATCTTGTGGCCCCGTCAATGCTGCGATGGCTGCAAATTGCAATGGAGCAAAAATTCCATAATCAAAGTTGGATTTCAGACGTTCTAGTAGCCCAATGACCTGGGCATTGCCAACAATATATGCCACCCTACAGCCACACATATTATACGTCTTGGATAAAGAATTAAATTCAACTCCTACCTCTTTTGCCCCTGGAATGCTAAGAAAGCTCTCTGGACGATATCCATCAAAAGCTAACTCACTATAAGCAAAATCATGGCAAACGACAAAATGATAACGCTTTGCTAAAGCAATCACTTCTTCAAAAAATTCACGAGTTGCTGTCGCGGCTAACGGATTATTCGGATAATTTAAAATCATTAATTTCGTCTTTTTCAGTACTTCTTCACTGATATCTTTTAAATTTGGTAAATAATTATTTTCAGGCAATAGTGGCATTCGGTGTAGCTGTGCTCCGGCAATCAATGGTCCTGCACTAAATATCGGATAACCAGGATCAGGTACCAAAACAACATCTCCTGGATTCACCAAACAAAGACTAATATGAGCGAGTCCTTCTTGTGAACCAATCAGAGAAAGAACCTCTGTATCTGCCTCTAGTTTCACATCAAATTTTTGTTGATACCAATCAGCAATCGCTGATAATAATTCTAGCTTTCCTTTTGATAATGTATATCCATAATTGCTTTCGCAATCCGCAGCCCTTTTTAGTGCCTCAACGATATGCGTTGCAGGTGCTAAATCTGGGCTACCAATCGATAACTGTATTACATCCTGACCCGCATCAATCGCTTCTTTTTGTAGCTGTGCTACTTGAGAAAAAACCGCTGCTGTCAATCCCATCATACGCTCGGCTTGTTGGATCATAATATCCTCCCCTTAACAACTGACCTATCAAGTGACAGACAATTATTACCTTTATTATTACCATTCGTGGCTATATCAATGCAAATATTCTCTATTCCATATATAGGACGCCACAATTTGGTATATATCAATCATACTAAAACGCAAGACAAACATCAACCCAAATCATGCGTAAAAAAAGAGACAGTCTAGCAATTAGACTGTCTCTTCGCAACTTACTATTTTGTTTCTAAATATTCATCATAAGTCATTCGTTTATCAATAATACCATCTTCTGTAATTTCTATAATTCGATTGGCAATGGTTTGTACAAACTCATGGTCATGAGCAACAAACAACATCGTTCCTTCAAAACTAATCAACCCATTATTTAACGAAGTGATGGATTCCAAATCCAAGTGATTGGTTGGTTCATCAAAAATCAATACATTAGCGCCACTGAGCATCATTTTGGAAAGCATACACCGTACTTTTTCGCCCCCGGACAATACATTGGCTTCTTTTTGACTTTCCTCACCAGAAAATAACATCCGTCCCAAAAATCCTCTAACAAACGTTTCATCTGGATCACGAGAGAACTGTCTAAGCCAATCTACAAGATTCAAGTTACTATCAAAATACTCGGCATTGTCTTTAGGGAAGTAAGCCTGCGTAGTTGTAACGCCCCATTTAAATTCACCACTATCTGCTTCCATTTCACCCATTAATATTTTAAATAATGTCGTTTTTGCGATCCCATTCATACCTACAAAAGCAATTTTATCACCTTTTGCTACGATAAAGCTAACATTATTCAGTACTTTTTCACCATCAATTGTTTTACTGATATTTTCTACCGTCAGTAACTGGTCTCCAGCTTCACGATCTGGTTTGAAAGCAATATAAGGATATTTACGCGAAGATGGTTTAATATCTTCTAACGTTAATTTTTCCAATTGTTTTTTACGTGATGTTGCTTGCTTTGATTTCGAAGCATTCGCACTAAAACGCTGAATAAAGCTTTGCAATTCTTTCATTTTCTCATCGGTTTTCCTATTTGCTTCTTTTGCCATTTTCAATGCTAATTCACTGGATTGTTGCCAGAAATCATAATTTCCTACATATAATGTAATATTACTAAAATCAATATCTGCAATATGCGTACATACTTTATTCAAGAAATGACGATCATGAGATACAACAATAACAGTATTGTCAAAACTATATAGAAAGTCTTCAAGCCAAGCAATGGACTCTACATCTAGATGATTGGTAGGTTCATCCAGTAGCAAAATATCAGGGCTACCAAATAACGCCTGAGCCAGCAGTACCCTGACCTTATCATTGCCACTTAAATCCTTCATCAATTTATCATGAAATTCTTCGCCAATTCCAAGTCCAGTTAGCATTCTAGCTGCCTCAGTCTCAGCATCCCAACCATTTAAATCGGCAAATTCGCCTTCTAGTTCACCGACTTTTATTCCATCTTCATCGGTGAAATCAGCTTTCGCATATAATACTTCTTTTGCTTCCATGATTTCATACAACCGAGCATGCCCCATGATAACTGTTTTTAATACTTCCACTTCATCAAATGCATAGTGATCCTGTTTTAAAACAGCTAGTCTTTCGCCCGGGGTAATAAATACTTCACCAGAACTTTGTTCTACTTCTCCTGATAGTATTTTTAAAAAAGTAGATTTTCCGGTACCATTTGCACCAATTAAACCATAACAATTGCCTGGATTGAATTTTATATTGACATCCTCAAATAATGCCCGCTTTCCATAACGCAAAGTCAAATTACTTGTACTAATCATGTTATATCCGCCTTCCTTTTTATCTATTAACAGAAATAAAGAGCCTAAGTAGGCTCTTTATTTATTTACTATATGCAAAAGAAAAATCATTAGCTAACTTTTCATAGTTTTCTAATACATTGATAATTCTGAGCTGTTGGTCACTATTTACTTGACCTATCTCGTTATTTCCTATAGCAGTTTGCATAATATGCTTTACTTGAAAAGGATAATAACCTAATACCACCAACTTTTTGCAAAGCTGATAAATACGCTCTTCAATATTCATTTCGAATCCCCCTAATACCCTATAATGTATAGTAGTAACTCGTATACAACGCAACTTTGCAACTTCTAACTACTATGTATTTAATCAACATTACTACCATTTTATAGGACTAGAGAGACAAGGTTTATTATTATTTTTTCTACTTTAAGAAAAACTTTAACTTACCGGTCGCTTGCTTACAATCAACCTCTTGCATCATCACAGGTACACTTTTCCATGACATCTTAGGCCGCTTTTGTAAAAACATTTTCTATCATATAAATTAATACGTCCAACATAACGAATTACAGTTTTCATAATTGATCTTTATTATCATATCACATTACAATTTTCATGTCAACATTTTAAATTTAACTATATACTAGGGACTGACGCACCAAAAATGTAGTGATAACCCCTGCATATAGATATCACTACATTTTCTTTACTGGCAATCGTCGAGGGTGGGGGGTTGGGCTGGGGCGGGTTACGAAGGAGCCAAGCGAAGACCCATTCCCCACCCTCGCCAAACTA
>CAXYVG010000026.1:0-37904 GCA_964292325.1 uncultured bacterium
CCGAGGTCATATGTCGTTGATTGACGATTTTTCCAATATGCCAATCTCCAGTATGCATAATTTTCATGTGAATATCTCCTATGTCTTTTCTCATAAACTTGTAATGAATCGTTGTTTATATTTCCCTAATATTATATCTATTCCCTGCAGTTTTTAAAAATTAAAAACCAGACTTGCAGTCTGGTTTTTTCTACTATTTATATTCTTCAGCAATTTTTATGAAGCGTTGCAAAATATTTTTCCCATAGACATTCTCCTGTATGGATTCATATATTCTATCAAGTTCATGTCCTTCTTTAATAAGGGTAGTACTTTGCTCTTCCACATATGCCTGGATGATATCTACATTAAACTCGGGATGAAATTGCACGCCCCATATATTTTCATTAATCACAAAAGCATGATGAGGTTCAAAACTATTTTTTGCTAACAGGCGCGCACCTTTAGGGAGTTCTATTACTGTTTGAGCATGTGTTACATGTCCCCAAAAATCAGTTGGAAGACATTCCAGTAATGGATCCGTCTTACCATCATCAGTAAGTTCTATTCTTACGGTACCCACTTCTTTGCCACAAGAATGGTATCCAACCTTACCGCCAAATGCGTCAGCAATCAGCTGATGTCCATAACATATACCGAGAATAGGGATTTCTCCTGGGCGTAATCCCCTCAGCCAATTGCCAAGGTAAAGATTCCAATCTTCCTTATCAGTAACCATCGCATGAGATCCCGTTATGATAATCGCCGCAATGTCTTTTAAATCTGGCAATGTTTTCGTTTTATAAATAGGCGCAATTACTACTTCATCCATAGGTATACCTATTTGATTTATAATAAAGTCCTCAAAATCTCCATATCGTTCATAAATTGATGAAAAGGTTGTACCAGTCTTGATAATAAGCAGTTTTTTCATACTACCTCCGAGTCTCTTTCTAATCGTTTACAATTTCTTCTGCAAACAAATCAATTCTGTAGATTCCCAATTGTTTTTTTCGTAGAACTGCAATGCTAGGGTATTGCGACAATCTGCAAGTAAATCTAAGCGTTTAACGCCTCTGCTACACGCCCATCTTTCAATCGCCCCTATAATTTTTTTCCCGTTCCCCTGGTGACGATAGCCTTCCAGTATCACCAAGTCTTCAATAATTGCCTTTAAACCACCTTCAGCAGTGGAAATCAATAATTGCGCTGTACACATACCCACTATCTGCTGATGCAGTTCGGCAACCAATATGCAACAACGCTTTTCTTCCGCTAATATCATCTCTAATCCACAACGTTGTTTTTCTCTATCAAAGGTAAAGTCTGTCTCAATTTTAAATAATGATTCTAGAAGGCTGATTAATAATTCTATATCTGATGGTAATGCTTTTCTGATTATAATATTAGAAGGCAATCCATTCACCACCTCTATATACTTTCATTCTTTACAAACTGGACCCCCATTTTTGTGTCATCATTGTAATCGAATATTTTTCAATTTTCCACGATGGTATCTTACATTTTCCACAAGTACAAGCACACCATTTATTGCTGAGCCATCTAGCTGCCCGACTGTTACGGGAATCCCATACAATGAATTTTTCACCACAATGAGTGGTAATTTCAGCAATCTTGCCAGTAATTTGCATCGACTTAATGCCATGTAACGTACCCGAACGAGATGGCCATAGCTTGATCTTTTCTACCAATTTAAAAAAACTAACGTTTTTTCGATAGTACTTTTTCTTTTTATTTTCCGCTTCTTTCGGAGTTGCCATAGCAATATTCATACTTTTTTTAACGGCCATCCTAATTACCCCCTTTATTTACTCGGCTAAAACGGCAAATAGCATGGTAGCTACGCCTATTTCCAAAACATCATGTATCAATCGATCTGAAATAAGCGACCGTCCTCCTTGACTTACTCCTAGAGGTATTCCAGGTGCAGAAATCATAGTATTTTCTGTAAGATATTGTGTTCCAATACTATCCGCAACTGGTGTTGCCTCAAATAACAACCTATATTGGAGCAAAGCCTTATCTAGATAAGGCACTACTTGAACGCTTGGCAACATTTTTATGAGGGTTTCAGCGGCTTCGCCGTTAATATCGTAAACAAAAACCTGCGCACCATGGGTTGTCATAAATGTGGCCGCTCCTCTGCCTACAGGACCTGCTCCCATAAGCAGCACTTCTTTCCCTTGCAGTCCACCTGCCATCAAATCAAGAGCGGCAGCATATCCCTTGCCCGTAGCCTCCCCATTATCAACAACTTTACCTGTAGAAAGATGGATCGCGACAAAATGATCATCATCTGCAAGAAAAACCACCTTGGCACCTTTCTGCACAGCTTCCGCTAAACCGCCCACATCTTTACTATCTGTAACAAAAGCAGTAAAACCCAGAAATTCAATGATCTGCTGAACAGTCCGCGAAAAGCCATGAATAATACCCTGATCACAGGAAATAGGCACAACTGCTATTCTTACAGCATCACGTGAAGGTTGAAAATCTTCTTGTTTTTTACCCAAGGCATACGCTGCAATTTCTGCCAACGTACCCCCAACCTTATCAAATAATTGCTCATCATATTCTTTTAGTTTTTGAGTAATACTTGTGATGTCTTCTTCCCGTAATCTAGTCATATGCCCATCCCCTATCTCATAATATATGAAGGGTTCTCAACGCCTCCATTGCTTAGCAAAGTTTGGGGCGTAAAATCCCTATATTCAGATATACCGAAGGTATCCATAATTTTTTTAATTACCATTTCTCTATGTGCCCATGCCAAGTCAAGATCCTTGCCTGTTACAATAAGAGTAGCCACCCACTCCTCTTTATTTTCACTATAATTAGAGATTGCTTCGTCAGCACCAAAAAAGTTTTCATGCCGATGTAAGGGGCCAACATTTGCCATAATGTGTTCACCACATACCTCAATGCACTTGCTGTTTACCTTTATATGCTCATATATCACGCCTTGGGACCCGCGAGCATCTAAGCTACCCTGCTCCCGTTTACCTGAATATAGGAACTCCAAGACATTTATGCCTGTAGATTGATATACCGCAATCAAGGTTTGACTCGGCAGACGAGCATCTATTTCTAAAACCTTTAGCTTATCGTCATGTAAAATAACCTCGACATCCATAATTCCATTTAGATTAAGTGCCTGAGCGATTGTAACAGCAATCTCTTCAAATTGTCCTATTTTCTCCATCGATAGCTTAGCAGGCGCCAACACTCTTTTACAATCATAGATCTCATCTATCTCCAATTCTGTTACCTGAAAGGTCTGATAAGTACCATTACAGCCAACAATTTCAATAGAATAAGAAGGCCCTTCCAAAAACTCCTGTTTAACCCAATCATCTACGTTCGCCAATGTATTACTTAAATCGTTAAATTCCTGAAGATTATGAATCTGGCAAACATTTTTACTACCACTTGAGCCAGAGGGCTTTATTGTAATGGGAAATCCACACAAAGGCCATGGCTGAGGCGCGGGAACGCCAAGTTGGGCAAATAGTTTATCGGATTTAATCTTTGAGGATGAAAGCAAATAAGCCTCAGGATCATATCCTATTTTTACACCAGCTTCAAGGGCACACTGATATATATTTTTTAAAACAAGCTCCTTCTCCAAAGCCGGAACGATAAACTGTACCTCTTTGAATAATTTGAGCAGCCTATCCTGATCCATCAGGTCAAATTGTTGAAAACTATCACAAAGCCCTACTGCTGGCACATCAGCATCTTTATCAACAACCACAACCTCCCAGCCAGCCTTTTTAGCTAGGTATGCAGCTTCAACGCCTTGCAGTTTGCCCCCCATTACAGCAACCCTCATATGATTCCCTCCTTACCATCTTGCCCCTGAATATATTCCATCCAACTCACATATTCATCAAGAGTGGCAATTCTTAAACCACAGTCTTTCAAGATTGGTGTTACTCCTTGAACGGTCCGGTATCCTTCCGAAATATCCAAGGTACTTTGAGAAACACCAGCACAACCAAACTGAGGCGGAATCAATGATGTTATCACATTAGCACCTGCGTTCAATCGTTCCTGCAAACCCAAAATCCCCTCAACATCTAGTGACGCTGGTATCAATTTATCAGGAAACAACAGACGCATAACTCCAATGATATTCAATTCCAGCATATTGTTAATAGCAGTAGCATCATACAAAGGTGTGCCTTTTTGTGGCACAAAACTCATTGTCCTAACTTGCTGTGCTCCTAGTTTTTTCATTTCCATCAAAGAATGTGCAATATCCTCCACTGAATCGCCAACACCAACCAGCAATCCTTCTTCTACTAACATACCCATTTTTTTTGCAAAGGTTTTTATATTCCATCGTTCATCAAAGCTCTGATTTAATCTTAATTTTTCATACAGTTGACGGTTATGAGTTTCCTGATAACAAGCATACCAATCTGCTCCAGCACTCTTTAGTTCCATTAAGATTTTCTTAGGAACAACCCCTGGTGAGATCATAATTGGCAATTTTGTATTTTTTTTCACTAACTCAACAATTTCAACTAATCTCTTGTAACCCTCATGACTATTAGAAAGATACTGGGGATCTTCACCCATGGTCAAATCAATTAGATGCACCCCTGTCTCTGCCAGAGCAGAAGCTATATCCATAATTTCCGTAGTGGTTTTTCGATACCTAGTACATGCGTTGTTAGATTTCCGATAATAACAAAAAGTGCAGTCATTCCGACAATAAGTTGAAAAATATACAAACCCATACAAAAAAACCTTATCTTCAAAATATCGTCGACGCAATTGCCTCGCAGCTCTGAAAAGCTTTTCTCGCTGCACGGGATCAGTAAGCTGTAGTAAATGCAATATTTCTTCTCTTGTTATGGAAGCATGATGTAATGTTTTTTCCAATATGTTCTCAAGTTTTATGATTCCCATAAACAAACCTCTTTTCCAATGTTGCATACATTGATAAAATACAGACTCTATATAAGTTGATTTAAATATTTAAACGAACACCGTCCAAGTATGATAAACTTTTCCCCATACTTCGCACATTCTGCCCTCCCTCTTTCACCATGGCTAGACGTTCCAGACCAAAACCAAGACCTACCCAAGAACCAGTCATACCCCAGTTCCCATCAAGAACATGTGGTCCCATAGCGCTAGACGCTAGTTCAATATCCTTATGCATGACATCAACTGTTTCTCCGTATACCACAGAAGAGGTATTTTCCAGCCTGTACTCTGAAATATCGGCTGCCTGCATTACAATTTCTGCAAGCTGAGCAATCCTTTCCTGGCGTCTTCCTTCCGGCAACCCCCACTCCACCAGATTCAGCATGGTAAACTCATTCAAATGATTATTACCCTGAGATTCTTTGCGAAAACAAGAACCAATTTCAAAGATACTGACTGGTTTTTCCCATAGCCGCAGCAAATCCTTTAAGATGTAATATAAATTAGGCGCAAGCATGGGACGCAAGCATTTTTTCTCATCCAGCCAAAATACTTGTGAATAAAGGTCATGTTCATCGGTGATGGTCATTTTGGCAAGTAAGCTTTTAGCAAGAATAATAGGCGTCGTCACTTGAATAAAGCCACTACTTGTTAAAGCATCAACCAAGCGTGTTTCCAGCTTACACAGTGCTGGTCTCTTATCTTGACCTCTAAGCTTATTCAAGCGTTGCTTGCCCGCATTCACTAGCAATAACTCCACTTTTTTAAAAGCGGCATCTCGCTGCTTGTCTGTAGAAAAGGTCATGTTCCGTTGTTCTTCTATTACGTTTAATTCACTTAATCTTTTTTTCTGTACTTCAGTCCATGAAATCAACTTTCATCCCTCCCAGCAATTATTTATACTAACTCCATCTTCCAAATGATTGCATTGTGCATCTGAATCGGAGTGTTTGTCATACAGTTATGTCCAATAAATTTTATCTGGTTATCGGTTATTACTTCACACATGGCTTCTCCATATGTCAGTCCTGATGGAACCTCTACGGATTTGCTATTGCAAAGTTCTGTTTTCACAAGAGCAATGGAGGTTTTCCCACATAGATGCATAACAACACCCTCTAGATGCTCTTCTACCCGTTTTAATATATTATAGGAAATCCTACCGCTTATTTCTTTGTATAGTTTGGGTCCCACGAGTTCTAATGCCCCAGTAGGATCCGCATAGGATATTATTTTTGCACCTTTTTCTATACCGGCTATTATATAGTTTACAAGACTATCCTCTATCACTTGTAGTGCCTTTTCAATAAGCTTCCTGTGTTTATTAATTCCTTTAAAAATTATCATGGAATCAATCAGTAATCCCAATATTGTAAATGGCCCTTCCACATTAAGAACCACTACATTCCCATTATTGTTTAATATTTTAACACTATGTAATACTTCATTGATTCTACCGCTATGTAGATCCATTGCCTTTATTTCCGCTAATTCTTCAATAGTACTAAATTTGTAACTTTCAAACCGTGGTCCTGTTCCTGTATTCGAAATGTTTATATTAGCACCGAATGCTTCCGCTTCTACCGTTACACAGAAGGGGACCCTGCAGATACAGTCACCTTTATCTGTTTTTATCTCCTGGGAAATAACGGCCATAGCATTACGATCGGTATGAGCTTGGTAAAAGCTAATTCCTGTAGAAGTTATAATCGTTATTGGTATATCTTCCGAACTTTTTACTTTACATTTAAAGTCAACGGGATAACTCATATCTGCTAACTCCTCTTTTTACTTCTTTAATTTAGGGATTTTTTCAAGTATATGTTTAACATGAGAAAAGGAATCTCTTGCATGAGGAAAATACATAGCATCAAAAAAATGAGCCTGAAAATCCGCTTCGTTGGCCGTTTCAACAAATTTCATTGAAGCTGCCACTTTTTCTGCTTCTATCCGTTTATTAATGTCCATTAAAGCCAATTTTGCCCCCTCACCGGCAGCATTGCCAACAGAAACTACATTTTTTAACTCACAGTCAGGGAAGAGACCAATTACAAGAGCATTTTCTTTGTCAATATAACTCCCAAAAGCTCCGGCTAAAATAACGGCATCTACCTTGTCTACCCCCTTCTTGTTCATTAGTATTTTTGCCCCGGCATACAAGGCAGCCTTCGCCATTTGTACAGCACGTATATCCTTCTGAGTTATCGTTATATCTTGGTCAATCGCGGTGTTCCTAGCCCATACCAGAACATATTCTAGTTTACCACCTACACCTTGCCGAAGCCGAGGGATGTCGATTTCTTTATTAAATCTGCCATCTGCCCCAATAATACCGGCTTTAAATAATTCAGCAATAGCGTCAATAATCCCTGAGCCACATATACCTTTGGCAAGATTCTTTTGTGATGTATCACTCCATGACGTCTCACCAATCACCTTAATCTTTGGCTCCATGGTAGTAAAATTTATCTTTACCCTCTCGATGGCTCCCGATGCCGCACGCATACCATGCTTAATTTGTGCGCCCTCTAGGGCAGGCCCCGTAGCACAAGATGCAGACAGCATACCATCTTGGTTGCCAAAATTGATTTCCCCATTAGTGCCAATATCAATAATAAGTATCATTTTATCCTGCTTATATGGTTCTTCAGCGATAAGCACTGCAACATTATCAGCACCAACAAACCCTGCTTCAATAGGCAAACAATGAATATAACCACTCCTGGCAATTGTTATACCAAGTTCTCGCGCCTTTATATTGACTGCTTTTCTAATAACCGAGATAAATGGCGCACTTCCCATATATCGAGGATCTATCTGTAAAGCAATATGATGCATGGTTGGATTAAAAACAAGAACCATTTCCAAAACAGTATTTCTATCAATACCAGCATCCTGTGTCATTTTCGTAATCAAGGTATTAATATCTTCAATAATTAATTGATGCAGCCTATCAAGACCATCATCGTTCATCATACAGTATGTAATACGCGATAATACATCATCCCCATACCGCACCTGACTATTCATTAAAGAGCTCTGTGCTCTAATGTTACCTGTTGTCAATTCACACAAATAAGCAGCGATGGTAGTTGTTCCTATATCTACTGCAATACCATATGCCTTGTCCGTATTACCTGATTCTACAAGAATAATCTCATGATTATTCCATAGGGTAACCGTAACCTTCCAACCACTTTTCCTTAGAATAGTAGGCAGTGTCAATAAAGCACAATAATCTATGCTTATTTCCTTGTCAACCTGAGTAAACCTACTTTGTAGCCCCTCTTTAACCCGGGTAAAGTCATCTCTAAAATCTTCCAAAGTAGGCTTATTCAGTTCCACATAATACTTTTTTATTGCTGGATTTAGGTTTAAAACTGGCGTCCTACCATTTTCTAGAATCACCTGTTCACTACTCCTGCTTTGCTTCGGGACAAACACTACAATATCACCTTGTATTTTGGCACAACATGCTAATCTATAATTTTCAGCTAATTCCTCTGGAGTTAGCATTTTTTTCTCTTTTTCAGTTACAGAAGATAAATTGGAACCTGATTCAATCTTTACTTTGCACTTGCCACATATTTCAGCCCCACCACATGGTGCTTCTATATCCACGCCTAGTTCACGAGATGCCTCGAGCAATGTTTTACTACCATAAATTACTCCCCGGCGACCTGATGGCTGAAAAACTACATTATATTGCATATTATTCTCCCCCCATATTCACACGGCAAAATAATTCATATTGCTTGCAACTATTTTTATGGCGGAGAGTCCGGGAGTCGCACCCGGCTACATGAATTTAGAGTCCATGCGATCTCTTCGATCCACCCTCCATAATGTTTTTATTTTATAATCATTTTTTCAGTAAATCTTTTATCCCAATTTGAAAAAATTTCATTTAGCATTAGTAGCCCATTGCTAGAAATAACAACTAATTCAGATGTAGGTCGCCTAATAGCAGTGGGAATAATGTATATCTGACTGCCAACTACATCCACCTGTTGCCAACCATCCGTAAGCTGAAAGAAACCTTTCATACGCAGAGCAAAAGGTACTAAAGCATTAATAAAGTCCTCAAACTTTGCTTTTTCAAACACCCCTTCGGCATTAATAATATGCGCTGTTGGCCGATTAGCAGGTGTATTACAACTTTCCTCAACAGCTCTCAACTCAAATTTTTTCAGATTTTTTGTCAAAAAGCCAAAATCGATCTCACAATAGGTGGTTTTAAGAAGCTCTGCATCGGGATTAATACTTATTATTCGTTCTTCCACCTCATGTAAATTCTGTTCATCGATTAAATCTACCTTGTTCAGGACAAGTAAATTACTCGCTACAATCTGTTTTTCAATGGCAACTAATACATCAACTTGTTCCAGAAAGTTGAGCCCATCAATCATACATATAGACCCTTGATAGTCATAGGCTTTTCCCTTTACTTTACCTACCACGTTTTGTAGTATCTGCTCAATGTTGGATGGATCCGCCATACCCGAAGTTTCAACAAACAAATATTCTATCGGTAGTTCTGAGTAGGTAATCAAGGCTTCAATAAAAGCTCCCTTTAGACAACTACAAAATACAGAACCATTATTAATTTCCATAATATCCATACCATTTTGCCTTAATAAAACACCATCAACACTGCTTTTCCCAAACTCATTCATTAATATTCCAATCTTGCTCTTCGCAAGATGCTCTATAAGTCTTTTCAGAAAAGTTGTTTTGCCAGCACCTAAAAAACCTGTTAATAAATAAAGTTTGATTGGCTTATCTTGCACAAATACCATCTCCTCGTATATTAAAGCCATATAGTCTAGAGAAACTCTAAGCTATATGGCACTAAACCAGTATCTTAGCCTAGTCGTTTTTCAATCTCACTAATCAATTGTGTATCAGATGGAATAATATTATCAAATACTACTTCATTATTAAGAAGCATGGCTGGAAGGTTTTTCACACCAAGTTTCGCCATTCTCCGAATGCCAGCCTTTGTCTTCACTAAGGATTCCCGCCATGTAATCTTACCTTCATAGCGAGGCAATATGTTTTTTACTGATTCACACATATACTGACAAGGTGGACAACCTTCTGAATCTAATGTAATAATTTCGATAAATACATGACCTGGTTTTACTTCCACATCATCAAAATCCACTTCTACCTCATCATGAAACTGTTGATCCGATTCTAACATCTCTAGCGAGGAAAAATTGCCATTAATATAATTGGAAATAGCAACTAAGTTATTAATAGGGGTATCAAAAGGTATATCACATCCAGGTGACAAAACGAAGCCTACTCCCTGCCCTACCTCAAGTTCTTTCCGTGCCTCTTCCACATTTTCTAGTGGCGATCCAAACAACATCACAGTCGTCAAAGGTAAGTTTCCGCCATATGACACCTTATATTTCGTGGCAATATCTTTGGCACGAGCAAGATCAACGTTTTCATCAAAAGCAATACCATCTGTTTCTGTTTGGCACATAAGTTCAATATTTTTGGTAGCATCACCGCAACAAAAGCTAGTAACTTTTAGCCCTAATGATGTTACATACCGATTTAATTCAATGGTAGAAGGTGTAACAAAACGTTCAAATTGCTTTGGAGATATCTGAGATGTCATTGGATCTACCACTGCAATGATATCTACACCTGCTTCCGCATACATACGAGCTAAATCTTTACCAACCTGTGTACACAATGCAAGAAGTTCATCAACCTTGTCCTGTTTTTTCATCATTTCAGAAAAGATTTTTATACCACGTAAATGAAGAGCTAATGTGAAAGGGCCACAAATGAGAGCATAGATTGCTATCTTATCACCAAGTTTTGCAACTAGCTGTCGTGCTGCCTCCAAAGCAATAGGATATCTGCCATCCTTCTCTGTAGGCAATTTCAGTTCAGAAATTTCTTTATTTTCTAAAACATGAACATCTACTGCTGGCGGATTGGTCTTTGACCATTTCAAGGTACATCCCAATGCCTCTGCTTCCATTTGCACATCAAAAACGACAGGCAAGCCGTCTGGTTGGTACATCTCATAGGCTTTCATAATACCATTTACGATATGATCTGCATCTTTTAAATACGTTTCTGCATCCACACCGATTAATTTAGCTGTCTGAACACCGGCATAAGGAACCCACGGCGTTCTGTCCACTGGTTCAAAATTTAAGGTTTTTAATACTCTTTCTTTTCCATTCATTAATTTCTACCCCCTGCTATATTAACTCAACCTATACTATAGAGATATAATTCATTTTTTTTGGCGGAGAGTCCGGGAGTCGCACCCGGCTACATGAATTTAGAGTCCATGCGATCTCTTCGATCCACCCTCCATGAAAGGGCCCTGGAGGGAGCTACATAAACTCAGGTTACCAATTCCCTCCAGGAAATAGGTTAGCCTACTATTCTATGGTCCAATAAGTAAGACCTAAACCAGTCAGAATCTTTACTGCTTCCGCATACACATCTATGTATTCTTGGGTCGGAGTTAATTTTTGTAAGTCATAGCACTCTTCAAAGCATTTGCCTTTAGGAGCAGTTTTATAATCTTTTTCATATAGAGCGATCAGATTATTTAATATTTCATTTACTTTTTCAGTTTCCATTCCTGCTACTGCATGAGCTGCTTCTGCCATCATTCTGGCCTCCATGCCAGTAGTAAAATTAGTAGCTACGCCTTTACTAGACGCTACGCCTGATAGGATTTCTCTACCACTAGCGGTATCGGTTATGGCTTGCGCCGCAGTTTCTAGCAGACACATTACAGTACATGGCCCTGCCATAGTATAATACTGATTTCCTAACATCAAATGACTATTGGCCTCAATTGCCATTGCGCAGTGACCAGCTACAGCGAGAGCCTCTCTTGCTGTGGTTATGCCCCAACGCACATGAACTGGACCATCTAAATGCCAGGTAGCTTGAGTCATTACAAAGGAATTGATAGTGGTTGCCACGTCAACAATTGTCGTTTCTTCCAAACCACCTGCATATCCTCCATATATAGGCATCTGTTCGCACATGATCGTATGTCCACCCAATACATAATGAGCTGTGAAAACTAATGCACCTACATCAATTTTCAGTTCATTTAATTGGGATACTTCATGGCTATCAGAAGGTCTCATACCGCCAGGGAAATCGGCTGCGATTACGCCAGCGGGTGAAAGGGATGTCTCATTCCCCTAGAGCCCCATACCAGTTCTACCAGCTCTACTTTGGGCAGCACGCACTAATATCGCTTCCGATTTTACTGCTGCGATTTCCCATGGTGTTCCTGGTACAGGGTCATATCCTTGTATTGTTTGCATAACGCCATCTACAATAGTATCTACAAGGGGTTCTTGGGCATAAGATTGATGTATTGCCAAGAACTGTTCTTCTGTACAAGCTGAGCCTGTAGGTCCGCCTTGTATAATTGGAGGTCGTTTGTCAGAATAGCTACGACAAGCTAAATCTACTGCTTCCTTGCCTTCACCATAAACAATACTTTTTGGTGCTTTTGCCATGGATGCAAGCACTTCTTCTTTGGTATACTTGATAATGCGATTGGTATCAATACAATAAATTCCGCATTCTACCAGCATCTCCAATCCTGCTTGAAAGAGATTGTTTATCAATTCTTTATCAGTAGGAATAATTTGCTTTTTATCCATTTTAATGTTATACTTTTTCTTTAATTTAGTGGCTGTTTGTGGTATTACTTTATAGTCCCAATCTTTTTCTTCAAATTTTGGACCGCTTTTCGCTCTTTCATAGATATCAAATACTGTCAACGTTTTAGCAATTGCCACTTACATCACCCCCCGTATTTCTGCCATCAAAGCTTTTGCTTTGTCGATGGCTTCAGAAGCCGTTTCTGCATATGCGTCTGCACCAATTTTTTCTACCCATTCGGCAGAAACTGGTGCTCCGCCAAACATGCATTTAAACTTATCTCGTAACCCCTCTTCTTTGAGTAGATCAATAATATCCCTTTGTGCTGGCATTGTAGTTGTCATCAAAGCTGCGCCAGCAATAATATCCACATTATATTCTTGGGCTTTTTTTATGACTTCCAACACAGCTACATCTCTACCTAAATCAAATACTTCAAAGCCACTTGCAGACAACATGGTCTTAACAATATTCTTACCTATATCATGAATATCCCCATGCACAGTATGTAGTAAAATCTTACCCTTAGTGGCCATATGCTTTTGATCCTCAGGAATCGCTTCCTTTAAAATTGCCACTGCTGCTTCAAATGCCTCACCAGCAACTACTAATTGCGGTACGAAGGCCTCTCCCTCATCAAAAAGGTCACTCATGGTTTGCATTCCAACTGCTAAGCCATTAGTTATCGCAACAAGAGGGTCAATTCCAGCAGCTACAGCTTCTTTGGCTGCTTCTTCAGCCATCTCGACTTCCATTTCTTCGACTGCCATTTGTAATTTTTTAAAGATTTCACTTTGACTCATATTTTCGCCTCCTCATATTTGTTTGATTTGCAAGTATCGATCCGTTTTGTTTACTCACCCCCTTTCAATAGCACTTCTATTTTTTACCATCATCAGTGTTTTTGCTACTTCAACCGCTTCTGATGCGCTCTCGGCATACCCATCTGCCCCAATTTTTTTGACCCATTCAGCCGATACAGGTGTACCGCCAAACATAATTTTAAACTGATCGCGAATCCCTTCTTCTTGCAAAAGTTTAATAATCTCTTTTTGGGCAGGCAATGTCGTGGTCATTAGCGCAACACCTGTAATAATATCCACTTGTAATTCTTTTGCTTTTTTAACTACCTCTTCAGCATCTACATCTCTGCCTAAATCAAATACTTCAAACCCATTCGCGGTTAACATAGTTAAAACAATGTTTTTACCAATATCATGAATATCTCCCTTTACCGTGTGAATCAGTATTTTCCCCTGGGAAATCTTCTCCTTTGTCTCTTTAGACATAGATTCTGTCAATATCTGAACTGCAGCTTCAAAGGCTTCGGCAGCAACCAGCAACTGTGGTACAAATGCTTCTCCCTCATCAAAAAGGTCACTCACAATCTTCATTCCTTTTGCCAATCCTTCATTAATCGCAATAACAGGATCCATCCTAATTGCCAGTGCCTCTTGGGCTGCTTCTATAGCTAAATCAATCTCCATATCTTCAACGGAATTTTTGAGTTTTTCCAGAATTCTTTTTGGACTCATATTACATGCCTCCGCCAATTTGTTTTTTGCTTTTTTCATTGTAATCATCGTTATTTCTTTTTAAAATTGTTTTTTATCCTATATTTAAATAGTGATAGAAGAGAAGTAAGCGTCATTGCTTAGCTCTAATAAAAATAAAGGTGCTTATCAAGGCTCTAAAAATAGAACCCGATAAGCACCTTCGCTTATTCCACCGCTATTAAATTTTATGGTATTACTATACTAATAAGTACTTATTAGCCCCCTGCGAATAACGGTACTTATTTGCTAGTTTCTTTATGAGATTTATTATAGCACCTTTATTTTTGAAATGCAATGTCTTTTTAAAAGTATCTTTTAAAATAGTTTTTTCATATTCTATCTCAATTATTCGTTATATTATCTATTAAATAGCTACCTTTAACAGATACTTCTTTTTTCGTAAATATTTTCAAATAAAAACAATAGCGATTGCCTATACAAATACAATATGCTATTCGTTTGTTCACTTGGAATTTTTAATATATAAGCTATGTTTACTCGAAGGAAGCACTATTGTCTTTCTGTCTGCAGACTTTAATATTTGGCGTACTGTTTCAATCGAGATCGAACGTCCTATTTTTTCTTTAACATTTTCTGTTAAATACGCAAGCGTCCAATTTCTTGCTACATCAGGCTGGTTACACGCAAGTTTAATAACTTCCAATCTTTCTTCTTCTGTAAATGTATCTGGAGCACCACTTCTTTCCAAATCGCGAATTCCATCTAACCTTTGCGCAGAAAATCTATTTCGCCATTTGCGACAAGTTTTTTCTGAAATCCCTAATATTTTTCCAATTTCTGTGCACTCTCTACCTTCTACTGCCAGAAGAATTATCTTTGACCTAATATAAAGTCGCTTCTCAACTTTATGACCCTTTATATTCTTTTCTAATTCTATTCGTTCTGCCTCTGTTAATTCAATTTTGACCGCTACCCTAGACATAATATCAACCTTTCATTGGGCTACTGCCCTACATATCAAAAACGCATTACCACTACTACTTTTCTCACTTTAAAACTACTCGACCGTAATTAATCAGTAGTATAGTTTACGATTTTTTAATTGTCAAGTTAAGTATTTTACTTCTAATTAATGCGAAATAATATCATCCTTATAACAGTAATTAATTACTTCATTGCTATATACCAATACTAAAAGAGCTATCCCAAAGAGAATTTCAATTTGATTATGCGAAAGCGAAAAAACTACACCTATGTAGAAAGTACCGAGCAACTTTTTCACCTCTATCTTTATATAAATTATTTAAATACTTAACATTATAATAATCGCCCTGATATGGGTCCTATTTAGACTTGCACTTATACTTTTCATTTTTATATAAAAAGTATATTGCATTAATGAAC
Source organism: uncultured bacterium (assembly GCA_964292325.1). Taxonomy (GTDB): domain Bacteria; phylum Bacillota; class Negativicutes; order DSM-13327; family DSM-13327; genus CTSoil-075. The sequence goes on from CAXYVG010000026.1 coordinate 15,534, forward strand.
TATAAGTGCTATAATCTATTTCATAACAGATAAGTAATTACCGTTATCCAATCGGATAATTGTTGGCTTATTGTTAGTCCTTACAAAAAATAAGCTAGTATATAGGCAATGACGCCTTCGCAAAAATTTTGCGAAGGCGTTTTCTTTGTTTATTTTGGACAATGGCGTCCTTTAGCGTAATTGCTTTAGGACGCTTTATGTTTTCTCAAGTCTATGTTAGGGAGGTGATTGCCAATGAGTTCAACAAAATATGCAAGCTGTATTGCAATCCAAAATTTCGTTGTTTTTTAAACCAATGGTATTATACTTTAGCATTGCTAATTGTATTTTCTAAAAGTGCTATTAGCGCTTACTAAAAAAATATTTGGTAAAAGGAAGGGAGATTATTATGAAAAAGTTATTTACTATTCTAGGTCTTATCCTCTTATTCACTGTACTTCTAGTTCCTGCAGTTTTTGCTGCTGATGGAGAAACCGCAACAGAGGTAGTTGCAGAAGTAGCCAAAATTGATACTGGTGATACTGCATTTGTTATGATCTGTGCCGCACTTGTACTACTTATGACCCCTGCTTTAGGATTGTTCTATGGAGGCATGGTTCGAAGCAAAAATGTATTAAGTACGATTATGCAAAGTTTCATTTGTCTTGGAATTGTTTCTATTCAATGGGCTTTATATGGTTACTCTCTCGCTTTCGGCCCCGATATAAATCATTTAATTGGCAGTTTAGATTGGGTAGGACTTAAGGGTGTCGGTGTCGATCCAAACGCTGATTATGCTGCTACGATTCCCCACCTTGCTTTCATGATTTTCCAAGGTATGTTTGCCTTTATTACACCTGCAATTATTTCTGGTTCCGTTGCTGAACGTGTAAAATTTCCCGCTTATACAGTATTTATCCTACTCTGGGCAACTCTAGTATATGATCCTGTAGCTCACTGGGTATGGGGTGTTGGCGGCTGGTTAAGAGAATATGGTGTACTTGACTTTGCTGGCGGTACTGTAGTTCATATCATTTCTGGTGTATCAGGTCTAGTTTTTGCATTAATGATTGGCAAGCGTAAAGGTTATGGTCATGAAGCCATGTTACCACATAATTTACCTATGATTGTTATAGGGACATCACTCTTATGGTTTGGCTGGTTTGGTTTTAATGCTGGTAGCTCACTTGGTGCTAATGGTACTGCTCTGATTGCATTTACAACTACTCATATGGCAGCGGCTGCCGGCATCGTTTCCTGGGTCATTGTTGAATGGATGCACCATGGTAAACCTACACTTTTCGGCGCAGCTTCTGGTTGTCTTGCTGGTCTTGTTGCCATTACTCCTGGTGCCGGTTTCGTTAGCGTAATGTCTGCGATTGCGATCGGCTTACTCGGTGGTATTATTTGCTACTTAGCAGTGGCAGTCATGAAAAACAAATTTGGTTATGATGATTCACTTGATGCTTTTGGCGTACATGGTATGGGTGGTACTTGGGGCGCGATTGCAACTGGTATTTTCGCTTCCAAAGACATCAACTCCGCTGGTGCTAACGGTCTTCTATTCGGTAACCCCGAGCAAGTAGCGCTTCAATTGGTTGGTGTTATTAGTAGCTGGGCATTCGCCGCTATTATGACATTCCTAATTGTTAAATTCGTTGGTCTCTTCATGCAAATCACGGCATCCCGTGATCAAGAAAGCGAAGGAATGGATATCACTGAACACGGCGAACGTGCTTATGTGTATCAAGATCAATAATCCTTTCCGGTCTATTGCTTTATATGCGATGATATTAAATCTTTTGAAGGAGGACTTTAGATGAAACCGATAACAAAAATTGAAATTATTACCCGACCTGAAAAAGTCGACGAACTCAAGGAAGCACTCAACAAAATTGGTGTAGCTGGTATGACCATCTCCCAAGTATATGGTTGCGGTCTAACAAAAGGTCATAAAGAAATTTATCGTGGTCAACAATATAACATTAACTTGGTACCAAAAACAAAAGTAGAAACGGTAGTTTGCGAAATTCCCGTAGAAGTGGTTATCGAAACAGCTAAAAAAGTTTGCCAAACTGGCAAACTTGGTGATGGAAAGATTTTCATTTACCCTCTTAGCAATGCGGTTCGTATCCGTACGGGCGAGGAAGGCGATATCGCCATTATCGATCCTGATAGCAAAAAATAATAAGTCTACATCTAAACAGGAAAAAGGCAACCATTTGAAGTTTCACTTCATCTGGTTGCCTTTTTTATGAAATATCTTATTTATTTTGCAATGTGAATTATGCTGTTTTTTCCAAACTACCAGATTTTCTAATCTTAAACCATACTTTTACAGCATCCGTGATAACAAAGACAATGAGAACCATCATGACTGCACTGGCACCAGCCAATAACAATTGACCTTTGGGCAAATAGAATTGAAAGATATTGTAGAAACCTGCAGTCAACGCCGTTACAATCATAAAGCAAAGCGGGACTAATGTAACCCATAAATATTGTGCTTTGCCTATGCGTAACAATATGGTAGTACCGACCGTTAACGTCATGCTAGCGAGTAATTGATTAGAAAGACCAAACAATGGCCAAATGGATGCGATAGAACCGCCAAATATCAAGTAACCCCATGCGCAAGAGATTAAAGCACTGGTGAAGATGATACCAGGAGTCCAATGCACATCTCCAAGTGGTTTATATACCATGCCGCCAACTTCTTGTAATAAGTAACGACCAACACGGGTACCAGCATCAATAATCGTTAAAATAAACAATGCTTCAAACATGATGCAGAAATGATATAGGAACGACATAAAGCTTTCCAAACCAGGGATTTTTGAAAAAATATGAGCCATACCTACAGCAAGTGATACTGCACCACCTGGTCGACCCGCAACGTTTTCACCAACCATTTGTGATAAGTACGGAAGTTCATCTACCGTCATACCAAGTTTTGCAAATACTGCTGGAGCACTATTGATAGCAAAGTAGTCAGAAGGCATCAAGCTAGTTGCTGCAATCAGTGCCATTACACCAATGAATGATTCAGCAAGCATTGCTCCAAAACCGATTGGCAGAATTTCGCTTTCGTTTGTAATCATCTTTGGTGTTGTACCTGTTGCAATAATAGAATGGAATCCGGAGATTGCACCACAAGCAACAGTAATACAAACAAAAGGCCAAACAGGACCAGGAACAACTGGGCCACCACCACTAATAAATTGCGTAATTGCTGGCATATGGATTTGTGGCTGTACGATGATAATCCCCAAAGCCAAGGCACCGATGGTACCAATTTTCATGTATGTACTCAAATAATCACGTGGAGCTAATAAGAGCCATACTGGAAGCGCAGCTGCGATAAATCCATACAAAGGAAGAATAATATCTAATTGTGTACGACTGAGAGTGAAAAATGCTGCCCAAGAAGATCCTTCAATCCAAGCTCCGCCGATTACAGCAGCCATAACCATAGCAACACCAATAAATGATGCTTCCCCAATGCGATTAGGACGTAGATAGCGCATGTAAACGCCGACAAAAAGTGCAATTGGAATCGTTGCTCCAACTGTGAATGCACCCCAAGGACTGTTAAACAATGCATTTGCTACGGCAATCCCCATACCAGCCATTGTGATGACCAGGATGAAAATAACAGCAATAGCAGCTGCTAAACCAGCAGATTTACCGATTTCAATTTTAGCTATTTCTGCGATAGACAAACCATCATGTCGAATGGATGCAAAAAGAATAATCATATCATGGACTGCTCCGCCGATACAGGCACCGATAAGCAACCAGATCATGCTTGGCAAATAACCAAACTGTGCCGCAAGTACCGGACCAACAAGTGGACCAGCTCCCGCAATAGCGGCAAAATGATGTCCGAAAGTTACCCATTTATTCGTGGGTACATAGTCATGTCCATCTTCATGGACAACCGCTGGAGTCGGACGATTCGAATCCAGAGTTAGAACTTTCGCTGCCATGAAGGCGCCATAATAACGATAACAAATGGATAGCACCAAAGCCGCAATAATAACAAGATAAAGACCATTCATAAAATTTTCCTCCTTATATTCACTGAATTTTATAAATTAATTCCAATACAACTATAGCGCAAAGAATTCATTTATAAAACGCAATCTAGATGAATGGTATAAAATGAGGTCTGAATGGAAATATAAGTGATCACTTACAGTATTCTTCATGAACAATACTGTAAGCTTTAGCCTTTTAATAAAAAAACCGCTTTAGTAAAGAAATAATCTCCTGAACTAAAGCGGTCATACTATCTTTTATTCTTTTGAGCAAGTTCCTCGGTACTACTAGAAGTATCGCAACTATCTATTAAGAAAGCTACGAGTATTAAGCCTCATTTGTATCTGTATCTATTTTATAAAATTCATTAATTCTTTCATCGATCTTATGACTAAGAGTTAACACCTCTGGATGCAACATTCCTTTTTCGAGTGCCGTTACATGCATTTTTTCTCGTAGACACTCAATTGAGCACTCCAACTCTTCTGTAATCACTAACTTTCGTGTATCATTCTCATCAGTTCCGACAACAGGTACCATCTCTCGTTGCTCAATATCTACAATGTTATCGTTCTCCTGCGTAGGAATAGGTTCTACATCCTCATTTACTCCATGGCTTCTATCAGTTAATATTATGCACTTAGGATACTTTGCCTTGCGTTCCACTAATCCTAATTTGATTAGCTTCGTGATATGCCGATATACAGTCGAACTACTCTTTATGCCTACGCCCTCAGCGATCTCATGTACTGTCGGCGGATATTGTTGAGGATAATTACGAATAAAATCGATAATGGTCTTTTGTTTAGGACGCAAATTCTCGATTGCATTCTCCTTGTTTTTTCTTTGAAAAGGCATACTCGCTTTATGGCATACTTGAAGGCCTTTCAATATCAATTCCGGTCTCCTTGTTCGTATTTCCGCAATCTTTTCCATTTCGTCAGGATAAATATAACTATTTTTATATTCTATTTCATAAATCCTAGATTTAGAAATTCCAGCTAACTTTAAAAAATCCGTAGTAGGCATCATCGATTCCCTTACTGCCCTTATTTCCGGTTCAACGTGCATAATTTCATTCCCCCTCTTACATAAAGACGTCTTGTATAATCAGCACTATCATAAAAACACCATCTAAGGGTAAAACTATGCTTTGATGTAGATAATTGTATAATCCCTTATTGTAAGAATAACATGAAAATGTGACAAAAGTATGACTAAATGGTCATTTTTTCATGCAATGGCTATCATCTTATGAAAATACCCTTATTTTATTTCGCCGTATAGCTAAGAATATCATTATAAGTAAGCCTTTGGTATTTTATTACTTCCTCTGTTTTTTTGGAAATTTTTGCTTCTAATGACATTTCCCATATATTTTTTTATAATTTGCTCAAATGCCTGAGTAATTCCATCCTCCAAATTGAAATTTGGATCTTGCTTTCCATAATAAGAACAAACCTTCCCATTTACATAAAAAGCTTCCACAATCCCCCCTGGCGTATCACTATTAAACTCAAGCATCTTCCATCCCTTATTGGTTTTTGCAAAATCAAACCTACCAATAACCGTTGTTATACCTGGTAGGGGAGCCATTCGTGCTGCAGCAATCATATCTTTTGCAATACCAAGTTCCAGAAATATTTGATCATCCATCATTTGAATTGCCTCTACCATATTGGCAAAAATTTCGCCAAGTTGCTCCGAAGCGTACCCTAACTCTTCTTTTACCTCATAGGTGAAAAGCAGAGGGTATTGTTCAGCATCTTCTATGAAATGTCTTATTTCGTATGATCTCATTGGCCACACTCATAAAGAAGGCATCTGGGAATCAGTAATCCTACTGTTTCTCAGATGCCTTTGCTAATCCCTACTCTTCCACTTCACACCCACACCACATATTCTTTTCTTACCCATATGTTCCTGCACCGTATTTAGCATTTCGCCAAAGCGCTGAAAGTGACTTTTCTTGTGTTTCCTAGTTTTAAAATAACTTCTCCCCATATTTTTCGAGTCGCTCATTAAAAAGAGCTCTATAAATTAAACGGTTTGTCTGTTTCTCAAAATACATCTGGTTATCCGCTTCCTTAATAAGTTCTTCGATGTTACTGTTAATGTTAAGTTCTCCAACCGAACAGCCAATTGATACACTGATCGGTATGCTTAACTTGCTGCTGTTGTGTTCAGTTATTTTATCACGTATTCTCTGACATGCTTGTTGTACAGCGACACGATTACTTAGGGGCATGATTATTTCGAATTCATCTCCCCCCATCCGAACGATTACATCACATTCTCTAAAACACTTTTTGATAATTTGGCTTACATGAACCAACAAAAAGTCTCCGGCATTGTGTCCCAAATTATCATTAACCAACTTGAGGCCATCAACATCAATCGATATAAATCCGACTGGATTAAACCTCCCCGTTGCCAACCGCACAAGTTCTTCTTCCATATAGGCACGATTATACAAACCTGTTAATACATCATGAACACTTAGGTATCGGAGCTGTTCCTCATTTTTCTTATGTTCTGTCATATCGGTAAATAAAATCACGATTCCTTCAAACTTATTGCTTACATCTAACATCCGGTGAAATTTAATAGTCAGACTTCGTTTTCCTTGAGATGGAGAATTAAATTCTTTTTCTATGATCGTTTCCGTTTTCTTGTCATTATAAAAATCCTTAAACTCATTAGATAACCATGGCAAAACTTCCTCTCTTTTAGGAAAGTTTTTCAATACCCCATAATATAAATTACCTGGAGATTGAGTATTTTTTTGTAACAGCTGTTGTGCTGCATAATTCATATTAATACAACGATCTTCAGCATCTAAAATGATTGCCGGATTAGGTATGCTTTCGAAGATTGTTAAGTATTTGTTTTTCTCGTTAGTTATCATTCGATTGGCGACTTGAAGCTCAGAAACGATTGATTCCTCTGAATTCGTAACCCACTCTGTGCAAAAAGCAATTTCCGTATGATCAAAAAAACGATTTAACCATAAAAGATATGTTTGTGTTTTTTCCGTCTCTTGCATCGTTTCTGTTACCAAATCTAAAAATGCCTGACGATAATATTTCATCAGTCCCAAAAACATTTCAAGAGTAACACCCCTATACCGGTGTTTTTGTGCTTGAATTATGCCAAAAGAAGATATTGGATTGTTAACGAAATCGTGATCAACGTTAATTTCTGGCACTTGCGGATCTACTAAAATACCATTTATGATTGCTTCGGATAAACCAGAGATTGATACTACCCAGGCTTGTTCCAAAGTAGAAGTATATTTTACATAATGGTGAATTTTAGCGTAATTCAAAATTCGTTTTAACAAATATGTTTGTTCATCTTTGATTAAACCAATTAGTTTTTGCATCTCAAATTACTGCCTCCCTCTCCCTATTAAATGATGGTTAAAACGTGACACTAACAGCACCTACCTGCAAAAGACTCAATCCAACTTCCACATAGTTTTGGCGATTTCGATGATATCAGAGCCAACAATTCAATCATAAAGGTCCTTTTTCGCACTATATTTTTTATATTCCGAAACTGTTTTACAACATCTTTCATTAAATGCATTTTATCATTAGTAGCAAATCAAATAAAGTATTTTCTACAAATCGCTGAATTTAGCTGTTTGTTAATTGAATCCGCTAAAAATTAAACATTGAAAACGTTGAAAATATTTAATGCAATACTAGTGACCTCAAATAGGTTTTATTTGTTATAATGAAACCATCGAATGGAGGTTTATACATGTTGGAGTCCGGTTTTATCCTTATTGCTACTTTGCTAATCTTTACTGTTGGCAAAAGTCCTATTTTCCGTGTAGATCGATCAGGTGCCGCCATTATTGGGGCAGTTTTAACAATCAGTTTGGGAGGACTGTCTTTTGATAATGCCACCCAGGCAGTAGATCACAGAACCATCGTTGTTCTGTTTTCCATGATGGTTATTCTGGCAAATCTGAAATTGGCGGGTTTCTTTGAAATGGTTGGAGGATATTTAATGCGTGCGGTGTCCACCCAGCAGCAACTATTACTAGCTATTGTTTTGATAAGCGGCATATTTTCCGCTCTTTGCATTAATGATATTGTATGCCTATTATTTACGCCCATTGTGCTATTGGTCTGTCGTCACGTCCAATGTAATCCCGTTCCACATTTACTTGCAATAGCCATGGCATCTAACATCGGTAGTGCTATAACATTGATTGGTAACCCCCAGAATATTTTAATTGGCAGTCTATCAGGATTGAGTTTTACCTCTTATTTTATAACTGCTATACCTGTGGGCTTAACTGGATTATTATTGACTTATGTCATTATTGGATACTGTTATAGGAAAGACCTAAAAGATAAGTTGCACACCTTAAGTCGTGAAATTAGCTATACCTATCATCGATACCTAATAATCAAAAGTCTCACGGTAATGGCAGCAGTCGTAGCATCATTCGCAGCTGGTTTAGATATTGCTATTACCTCCAGTTTGGGAGCGGCCTTTCTTTTGATTACCAGACGGGTAAACCCCAATAAAATTTATACTAGCGTCGACTTTAATCTGTTAGTCATGTTCGTTGGTTTGTTCGTCATTGTGGGCGGAGTTGAACATAGTGGTCTAATGGGTTGGATAATTGAAAGATTGTCGTCAGTAGATTTCAGTAATTATGGGGTTTTTACCATTGTAACAATCATACTTTCGAATATAGTGAGCAACGTTCCAGCGGTCTTACTCCTGAAATTTTTTCTACCTACCCACGAAATATCTTTATGGTGGACCAGAATGGCAATATTCACCACTTTAGCCGGTAATCTAACCATAACAGGTAGTTTTGCAAATTTAATTGTGGTGGAAATCGCCAAACGCAATGGGATTGAAATTAAGTTTTTAGATTATTTTAAAGTAGGCTTTCCTCTAACTGTAACTATTACTATCGTTGGATTTCTACTACTATGAAACAAAGTTAAAAACGACAATACACTCCATATCTAGAACAAAGTTAAATATTCTCTATACATATAGAAGGCATCTGAAAATCCAGTGTTCTACTGGTTCTCAGATGCCTTTGCCAATCCCTATTCTTCCACTTCACACCCACACCACATATTCTTCTTACCCATGTGTTCCTGCACCGTATTTAGCATTTCGCCAAATCGCTGAAAATGAACCATATGCGAGAGGGTTTTCCATTTATACCTTATTTTCCCCCCCTAAAATTATGCTCCGCTTATAACTTGCTTTTTCTTTTTCGGTTTTGGCAATTAGCTTAGGTCTAGACCTACGCCAAGACAGAATATCGTTTATAATATCCACATTGTGCACAAGCATCAAGCAAAGTCTCTTGTGGATATTGTGGATATGTTTGTTAGTAACTTGTAATACCCAGTTTCACGCCTGTTAATAACATTGATTTTATGATTCACCACCAACGCGATAAACATTAAACATCAACCCCCGTATCGAACTTTCACCGACAAGCAAGCACCCATGCTGGCGCACTCAAAAAAGCCTTCGCAGAAACCTGCAAAGGCTTGAATTTACTGGAGCGGGTGAAGTGATTCGATTATTCGGACTGAAAAGACACGGGGACAGGCACCCTGTCCCACTTTAAACTATTCCCATAATGTAAATATATCTTTTAACTTTATTGCTAAATCAATTAAATGTTATAACCACTTGCTGTACTTACAGGAAAAGCATTTGAGAATCCAGTATACTACTGATTCTCAAATGCTTCTTCAATCCCTACTCTTCGACTTCACACCCACACCACATATTCTTCTTACCCATGTGTTCCTGCACCGTATTTAGCATTTCGCCAAATCGCTGAAAATGAACCACTTCTCGCTCCCATAAGAATCGTAATGTATCTTTCACACATGGATCATCCGTCAGATGAATCAGATGTTCATAAGTTACCCGTGCTTTTTGCTCTGCAGCCATATCTTCCGTCAAATCTGCAATTGGATCACCAAGGCAGGCAATGTAAGATCCGCACCAAGGCACACCATTGGCATCCGTCCAAAATAACCCATGATTATGCTGAGCATATTGCCCGCCCCAACCGGCCTCTTCATAATCTTTAGGCGATGCTCCCTCTACTAATTTATACACCATAGCGGCTATCATTTCCATATGTGCTAACTCTTCGGTACCGATATCCGTCAATAACGCTTTAGGTTTATGTACATGTTGACATGGTGTATTGATCAGTGCTGTATTGAAATGGGTCACTGGTTCAAAAATGGATAATCGCCAGCAGGAAAATGGATGGCTTTACTTGCTAAAGCAGTATAAACCATTGCCCCTTGTCCAATTTTTTTCCCCTAGAAGAGTGCTGGTATGCACGCAACAGCGTGAATACCAGCACTCTTCTAGGGAAATCTTATTTGATAGGGCAATCGTCATTATCTTTGTTTAAGTAGCTTTCATTGCTTAAAAACGCGCAGCCCATTTCAAATTTCCATTATTCACTGTCTCTTTTAGCTGATGTTATATTGTTTATTTGTTTTACCGCACTATTATTGAGAAATGATTGCAACTGTCTGCGAGCCATCTGATTTAATTCTATCAATCTTTGTTTTTGCTCTAAACCTTGACTTATTAAGTGAGCATTTATATTTTCCAAATTGACCATAACAATAAGTTGTTCTATGCTTGCAAAATCACGTATATTGCCTTTGGCGTCTGGATTTTCTTCACGCCATTCTTTTGCGGTTTTACCAAAGAGAGCAACATTTAAAATATCGGCCTCACTGGCATAGGTTATACTAATCAACTTAGGTGTCAATTCATTAGAAATTAGATTTTCTTTTATAGCATCAGTATGAATTTTATAATTTGCTTTAGCAAGCACCCTTTTCACATTCCATTCAGAAGATAAACGACTGTTTTCGTTTTCTTTAAGTTGTTGATATTCTTTGATCAAATATAGTTTAAATTCTGGGCTGATCCACATTCCAAATTCAAAAGCAATATCTTTGTGAGCATATGTACCACCGTATCTTCCAGCTTTTGCGATTAATCCTATTGCATTTGTCTTCTCCACCCATTCTTTTACACTTATCTTATAACTATTTAATCCCACTTGACTTTTAATTATGGCAAATTCGCCATAATTAAAATCAGGATTATACATTTGTTCCCAAATCCCTAAAAATTCAACTGTGTTTCTATTTCTCAACCAATCAGCAATAAAAAAATCTCCATCTTTGGCTTTTAGCATATCCGTTAAAGAAATATAATCATTATCATTTTTGCCAGTTGATGTTATTGAAACATCAATACCTTTAACATTAATCGTTGCTTTTAAAGGTTTCTCTTTATGCATCCATTTGACCTCCTATATTAAATCCTACTAATAAAAAACATCATTCACTATGAGTTATAAAGCTCGTGTAAAACAGTACTGGGAACAGCCGAATTATGTTGAATATTATTTAAACGGAGATGAAACTATATTCATAAACTGATTTTTCACCTTGCTTTTAAAATACGGCATATAATTACTCTCGCTTGACAATTCTATCCAGTCCTGAACCAAATTTGTTTTTAAATTACTACGATCTACAAGAAATTGACTTACTATTTTATAGCGAATGACCTGTTTCCCCAAAAATAAATTCCCTGCATGACGAGCTGACTCAATTGCTTTAATGCAACTAGAAGCATTACATGGTGAACATTTTATATACTCACATCTAGACAGTATTTGAGCATCACATTCATCGCGATCAATTTCTAATTTCTCAACATCAATATTTATTTCAAAAATAAAGGCTGTTTTTTTATATGTAATTTCATCTGAATCAGTTGTTTTAACGCTTTTTAAACCATATTTAAATGCAATTTTCTCCGAAGGAGTTACATAGACATAGCCATAGGTAGTCTTCTCTATTCCTGTAAGACCGTTATGATGGCTATTTAATGCACTAGCCATTTGTATCTTACCACTCTTTAATATTTGTTCACCATTGCGCTTGCTTGTACCATGATATATCTTCATTTTATACCTCACAATGCATAATTTATCTTTATAATGATAATAATAAATCCAAGTCGTACGCAATTGCTGGAAACTGCAAACAACTTGGATTATTTATCATGGGTAATTAGCCCTTGCGACTACGTTTTGATGGGAAACGCCAGAATGGACGGCCGTAATCAGCGGCTACCATGAGTTGTCCCCAACGGTTGGTATATTCTTTACAAATAATCCACCCGTTGTTTTCTTCTTTTAACTTTTTTTGTTCATTTTTCATTATCAACAGGCTCCTTTTTAAGACGCCCATTGCCAAAATAACTAGCATATGCTAAAATATCATCACAAATCAATATATTTTATCCAGCAACATAGGATAGAAATTTCTTATCGTAAGAGCGCCAACTCCTACGATAGGGCAACGAACGCCAAGCTAACCGCTTGGTGGTTTTTCTTTTTTATGAAACATATATTTTCTCTCCTTTATGATATTTTTGCTAGTTGTATTTTTGCAGCTTCTTGCGATACTCCGCATTTTTCTGCCACTTCTCTAATTTTCATTCCGGTAACTAGATGAGCAGGAACAAGGAGTTCACCAGCAAACGCTTTTGCCTGCCATTCTGGATTTTTGTATGCTGGTAATGTCACTCCTTTTTCCATACGTGCATGAGCTACATGTGAGGGTTGATGGAGAAAATAATGTCCTAATTCATGTGCTATTGTCGCCCGATCTCTTCCGCTACCTTCATCCGCTCGTAAATATACATCTTCTCTTATACGCATTAAATGTCTTTCTGGATAAGTTAATCCATGACACTCCCCTAGTTCATCTTCACTTGCGACATCAAAAACAAACTTGGGAACCAATTGTGGTAAAATCAATTCTACAAATCTAATTATTGGGAAATACAACTGTTTTTCATAACCAAATGTTTTTCTTATTAAAAAAGCTTGTGTACGAATATCAGATCTACTAAGTGGGTTTGCAACTATTGAATGATGATCCATCAGCATCTCTCCAATATTATGAATTATTTTTATTAAGCATGTTTAAAATTTTCTGTTTTTCCTCTTCATTCAAGGAAGTAAATTCTCTGGCAAAAGCCATTACAACTTTTCGGTCTTCATCGCTTTTGCCTCTCAGATTAAACCGTACATCGTTTTTTGATGTTCCAATAGCTTCTTTTAATTCTTTAAATTGCTCGCCAGTGAGTTTGTACAGTTCCTCTAAGGAATCAAGCCAACTTTCCGGAGCATTACGCTTACCAGTTTCAACCGCTGAAAGAAATGCGGGAGTTACTTTTAATTTTTCAGCCATATCCTTCATAATTTCTCCATGATCAATGCGAATCTTTCGGCAAAACTTACCAAATGCCGTTAGCATTTCACACACCTCCTATATCTTGATCTAATTATACCAAATACAAACAATAAAATCAACCAATTTTAGTTGAATATTTATATCAAAATTCAGTAACTACTCTCTCTCAAATGATAAAACTGCTCCTATTCTCATCGACCCGTTAAGGTAACAAATAAAGAATGTCCCAACTGTCATTCAGAAAAACATGAGGACCGCCCTTGTACTCTAAAATAACTTGAAATAATAGCTGAAATGGCTCTATAATATTAAGTATGTGGAAAATATCCATAAATAAGTAAAAGAATGAGGGCAAATTAATGACCAAAAAATCTGATCTAGATCGTCTTAAAGCAACTACACAAGACTTGTTAGAAATTACATTTGACCTTGGCAAAAGCCTTTCATCTGAAGAGTATCAGAAATTGATCGATCTTTGTGATTCGTGCAACATGGGATTTCACAACTGGAACCTTAGCAACTTTACGCAATTCAAAAATGGGCTTAATAAAATGGAAGAAGATATCGAGGACTAATTTAACTAGAAACGAGAGACGTACAAACAATATCATAACATCACCTACCATGGATCTGTGCTCAACTGTACTGTGCATCCAATACACAATATAATAAAATATGTTAAAGATGACGGGGTTGTTGATAATATCTAAGATTATGTCAACAACCTCGTCTCCTAAAGAACTGCCTAATAAGTCAGATAAATGACTTTATTTATTCGCATAACTATTCCGAATATTTTCAATATTAGTTCGACCATGAGGATTGTTACCATTCCCATCAATAATATCTGCATCATAGCATCCAATAATCGGCTTAAGACGTTTATTATACCATTCAGTTATACTGGTATTAACTGCCGCCTTTCTTTCATAATCATAGGGCGCAAATTCAATGTTTCTTGGGCATCTAATAACAACCTTAACTTCTTCTAAATTAAAAATCTGTCTTTCAATTTCTGTAGCTGAGACCACTTTAATCACCTCCCGAACATGGAATATATAAATTTTACCAAAAAATAAACATGCTGTAAATATGGGATTAATAAAAGGTTAATATAAAGTTATTTTGACTAAATTTTAATGTTAGTACTGTAGCGTCTAGTAGACCTTATGCAACAATATGTACAATATATATAATTTTGTATATTATAATTGTTTTTTAGAAGTATGATCTCCGCTATATCTCCCAGCAAAATTTTAATATAATTATGACAACATTCACCCGTTGACACGAATATTAAAGCTAATACTGTTGCAATTTTCTTTATGCTCTAAAATTAAAATTAGGGCGACACAATGTCGCCCCAATTTTTAACCAAAATGAGAAAATGCACTCTGCGATTGTATCTCTGCTAACGTTTTATACCGTCGTAATGAACAAAATTCAAGATAATTATTTATTGTCTCTAAAGCAGCTTCTGTACCAAACTGCATATTATATTGGAGTCGTTGATGATATGGCAACAACGTATATTCGTAACAAACAGAACATAAAGACGCCAAAGAAACTTTAATGCCTTGATTCATCTGAATCTGTTGGGCATAAAAAGTAATCGGCCACAATGGTATCGCTCTTTGCAAACCAATACATCCAACAATTTTCGATCCCTTTTTTGCGTATCCATGACTTTCAACATATTCATATACTAAACCACGAGGTATATAAAATTTATCCGCATAGATATGCGGCATAACCCCAGTCATTATGCGATGATTGATAACATTTGCACATTTCTGACTGACAATTAAAACATCCGCATTCTCAAGCCATTCTCTTGGAGGTTCTTCTTGAAAGGCACCTGCATTAGCACTATTATAAATATTTAAATTACCTATAATAAGCGTTGGTATCATCGGTGGCTCAACCACTGATAAAGTAAAATTTCCCTGTGGTATAAAATCTAAAGTTGCTTCTCTTAAAGTTAACCCTTGTTGTAAAATCCTCTCACCTGACCTCGTTTGATGAGTTTTTTGTTCATCAATATAATTGAGATTGTGAGGAGTGAGATTATACACAGTTAATCCAGCAAATGATGACATTTTTTCCATCTCCCTCTTAGCGGCTAAAGCCACCGTAAATTTGTGCTATATGCTAATCTTTAGCTGAGCACTCTATAGCCTATATTCTATCACTAAGCATACCCCAAAGCAAGAAATAATAATACCCTTTCACTTATTAATCTCCCCAAAAAGCTTCTCCGCCTCCACCATCGTAGCCTTATAAAAATCCACCACAAAATCTTGATTATCATACTGTTCAGCCGCAATCAATAATTCCAATTTTGAAATTACGTAAGCTATACGTTTCAAATAATTCAAATCCGCATTAATGCTTGTGTAAAATTCCACCTTTGCCGTATCTAAAGTCATCGTCAAAGCAGCATCTAAAATATATTGGGATAGAGTTTTATGGTTAAGTTCTGCTAACCGTTGCAGTTGATTTTTCTCAGCTGGTGTCGCCCAAAACTGTACTTTTTCAGTCTTGCTTTGAATTATTTTCGGCATATAAAATTCCGCCCTTCGTATTATTATTAGGAGTACCTATTAATGATTGACTACTCAGGAATTGCAAGGAATCATACTCCTGCTCGTATTCCTATCGGGAGCACCTTAAAACCTATACTACGTATGGTCTGACGGCAAATCTATATGATTGCGTCAGGTGTGACCAAATTTCTCAAAATTTGGTTGTGGTATATAGCGGTCTGCTTCAATTGTTGCTACCCAAAAGAATCGCAGTATTTGCAGATTATTTGGGGTAGCAACAATTGCGATTCTTCATCTTATGTTACCTCACTCAGCTTGTACCATTTTTAGGCTGCCGGAATATCTTCCGGCTTTTCTTTCATGTTTGCCCTGTTTGCGCGCCGCTGTTCCCACTTCTCTTTTATCAGTCGTCTCTTCCGTAGAAGCCTAATTACCGGTCCAACACCACCAGGCGAATCAGGCAATCCTTCAATTAATACTCTGATTGCTACTTTTTCTCTCGCTTCCCTCTCGCTCATCGTTATCACCTCGGTAATTCTATGAGCAAACAGCCTGTCTTGTTGACAAGTATTTTTATTAAAAAACGAACTTTATTTCTTGTATTGCATATACTAATACAGCAGAAAATATCGCCTTTTTGCAATGAAAATTTCATTGAAAGGAGCAATATTTATGATGACTGTAGCTGGCTATGTTCGAGTTTCAAAAGAAGAGCAAGCAGAAAAAGACATTTCGATCCCCGCCCAAAAATCTAGAATTATGTCTTATTGTCAATCACAAGGCTGGGAACTACATGATCTGTATGTTGATGATGGTTACAGTGCCAAAGACCTGAATCGACCAGAAATGAAGCGTATGATCAAAGACGTTACCAGCAAGAAATTCAATACGATTGTTGTAGTGCGGCTAGACCGTATTTCCCGTAGCCAGAAAGATGTCCTTTATCTCATTGAGGACATCTTTGAGCCTGCTAATATTGGCTTTAAATCAGTTACGCAGACCTTCGATACCACAACTGCCTTTGGCAAGGCTGCTATTGGTATGATCGCCGTCTTTGCCCAATTAGAACGAGACCAGCTCATCGAGCGGGTTGGTGAGGCAAAAAAAGAAGCCGCTGAGCAAGGTCGCTTTATGGGCGGACCAACAGCTTTCGGCTATGAACACAATCCGGCAACCAAAAGCGTTACCATTAACGAAATGGAAGCCAAAATAATTAGGCAAATTTATGAAGATTATTTACGTGGTGAAACAGGCTATCAGGCTATTGCAGACAAGCTGAATGAGCAAAAAATCCCTGCCAAAAAATCAAATTCATGGAGTCGATCAACCTTGCAAAAAATATTGACCAACCCTTTCTATGCTGGCTATATAGCTCATAAAGGTCAACTACACCAAGGACAGCATCCCTCTATCATAACAGTAGAGCAATATAATCAAGTGCAAGAAATTCTCACTAGTCGTAATAAATATCTGCCACAAATCCATTCGGGACTGATTTCTGGACTTATTTATTGCGGTGAATGTGGTGCACGGATGCGGACAAAGAATGTCTGGCAAAACCACCCCCATGACAACCCTAAGAAGATTACCCGATATTATATCTGCTATTCGCAAGATGGCAGTACACCTTATATGATCAAAGATGCTGACTGTCGCTGTGGATATAAGAAAGCTGATGAAATGGACACGCTTGTCGTGAAGCAGCTTATGCACTATTCAACTAACCCTAAATCAATAAAAGAAGTCGGCAAAGAGCTACTCGCTAAAGCTGCAATTCCTGATAACACACGTATATTAGCGCAAAGCAAAAAAGAACTCGATGTTATCAAAAAGAAACTGACTCGCTGGTATGATGCCTTCGAAAATGGAGCTTTAGCCCCTGATGAGCTGACCGATCGAGTGAAGGATCTACGTGAGCAGCGCCACTATTTAGAACAGCAACTACTAACCTGTGAAGAGGCTGAGGCGACTAAACTGGATAAGGTCGATTCCATTGAAGATTTCATCAAAACTTTGAAGAACTTCCGAAAGGTTTGGGCAGAAGCTAGCCTAGCAGAACAGCGAGTTGTGATCCAGAGTCTTGTTAAAAAGGTGTTTATTTATCAAGATAATCACATCCAGCTTGAATTTTTCCCCGAGTAATCATTACCATTAAGAACTCTATTACTCATAATGGGCAAAATAAAATCCAGCAGACCTCAAATATCGTCTTACTGGATGTAATCCTATATCAACATGTACATAACGCTTTAGCCTGACCAGTAGGCATCGAGTAGCGCTGATTTAGATACCGAAGGGATGCTGCTAATTCGCCATCTGGGCCTCCGTACTGCATTAGGTATAAAGATGTTTTCATAGTCACAGAAGTCAGTATTTATGCGTGTTTTCAAAAAGACAGTTAGTGAGTTTTTATTAGCAAATGCCATACGTTAGATAAAAACTCACTTAATTCTCTTATTTTTTTCGCTTTCTTCTTTTGAAGGCGGATTGACTACAATTACTCGTATTGGATCTTTATTTTCATTAGACACAAAAAAAACTCCCCCTTCAATATGGCTTTAATGAACCATATGCGAGAGGGTTCGGTATTTATACCTCATTTTTTCCATAAAATACATTGCCACTATACCGTCTTTACCGTGACCAATAGAGACAAGCATTGTGCGTTAGGCTTACAATTTACGTCTCGCCAATCAAGTTTTACATTATCTACTCCCGTCACATCCAAATATGTTTTCGCAGACGTACTGTGTTGTGATGGGGAGTTGATACTAATATACGATGAATTTAAAATTCGGCACCCCTACTTTCAGTCTCAATTTAGGGGTTATTCCCCAAATTCTCCGCTTATTGCTATTCATGATTTCTATTCCTTTCTGTAAACAGAGGGTGCTACAAACCGATATTTGCTCTCATGGCGATTAACCGATTCAGAATGCCCAATGAACAAGTAGCCTCCAGGTTCCATATGCTCATAAAATCTATTAATCAATTCTCTCTTGGTCTCTTCATCAAAATAGATCATTACATTGCGGCATAAAATAAGATGAAACTTCTTTTTAAAGGGGAATATGTCATTCATCAGATTAAAGCGCCTAAATATTACCTCACTGCGAATGGTTTGTGTCAGCGCGCTGAATTCCACATTGATTTTCTGAAAGTATTTTGCTCGCCATCGATCAGGCAACATTTCTAACTGTTGATTAGGATATATTGCTTGTTGCGCTTTTTTCAGGACATCTGTAGAAATATCTGTTGCCAAAATCTTTGTATCCCACTGATATTTTTCCGTTCCAAAGTAAGAGTCAATCATCATGGCCAGAGTATATGGTTCCTCTCCTGTGGAGCAACCGGCGCTCCACACGCGCAGATCTTTCTTCATATTCTCAGTTGCGGCAAGGTGAGGCAATACTACCCTCTCTACGAATTCGAAATGCTGGGGTTCTCGCAAGAAGTGGGTATGATTTGTTGTAAGTTTATTGACCAAGATGACTGCAGCCTTACCCGTATTGTCGTTTTTTATGTGAGAAAAATACTCAGAGAAGCTATTAAAGCCGTTCTGCCCAATATAGTTGTTCAAACGACCATTCACCAGTGTTTTTTTCTGAGATAGATTGATTCCATAGTGTTGCTTAATAAAACCAACAAGTTCTCTAAATTCCGATTCTGTGATTTCGTTCATTGACTAGTACTTACCAAATTCTCGATCATCAAGATCAATCTTCCCGCGGGATGTCTGTGCCCGTTCATATTTATCGTCACGTCTTTCTTGCTTATAACTCTTTTTCTCCATCATGTTTTCAATGGCCTGCAAAACCTCTGGACTGACTCCTTCCCTCGCCTTGAATCCTTGACTGACTTGCCGCAGTTTAAATTTAGATACATTATTTCTCATGACTTCGGCTTGGCTTGATAATTCTTCGCTGGCAGCCGCACTTTCCTCTGCTGTTGCGGAGTTGGTTTGTATCACATGTGACACCTGATTAATAGCCTGGTTAATCTGGGAAATGGCTGAAGCTTGTTCGTTAGAAGCCGCCGCAATGTTGCCGACAAGCTCTGCAGCCTTAGCTACACCATCTACGATACCCTTTAGCGCTATGGCAGTATCATTGGCAATCTTTGTTCCCATATCCACCTTTTTGATTGATCCTTCAATCATGACCGTTGTTTCCTTTGCTGCATTCGCACTCCGAGCCGCTAAGTTTCTGACTTCTTCTGCTACCACAGCGAATCCTTTACCATGCTGCCCTGCTCTAGCGGCCTCTACTGCTGCATTGAGAGCCAGGATATTCGTTTGAAAAGCAATTTCGTCGATAACTTTAATAATCTTCGATATATTGGCCGATGAGTCGTTTATTTCATTCATGGACTCAATCATTTCCTTCATTTGAATATTGCCTTCTATGGCCTGTTCTTTAGAAGATATGGCCAATGTATTCGCCTCATTGGCATTCAACGCATTTTGCTTTGTTTGCACAGCCACTTGCGTCATGGAAGCAGTAACCTCTTCAATAGCGCTAGCCTGTTCAGTAGAACCTTGGGACAATATTTCACCCGATGAAGCAATTTGCTGAGCACCGGCAGCTACCTGTTCGGCGGCTTCATTGATAGTGATCATCATTCTATTGATATTGTCCGCCATCATATTGAAAGCCTGAGCTAACTGACCAATTTCATCTCTTGTCTGAACATGGACTTCAACATTCAAATCCCCACCCGCAATTTTGCCAGCAACATCGACAATTTCCTTAATGGGTCGAGAAATAATTCTCGCAATATAGATTCCAAGGACAGTTGCCATAACGATACTAACAATAACGAGAACAATCATAAAGAGTATGGCTCTATTCGCATCAGCCTTATTGGTTGTTGCTTTTTGTTTTGCTAACTCTATTTTCATAGCACTTAACTTATTCAGGGTCTCTTCCATGGTACCTGCAATTCGAGCACCCTCTGTTTGTATCAATTGATTAACCTCTACAACCTGTCCTGCCTGGAGCATGGGAAATAAACCCTTAGTATAGGATTCATATTGAACAATAGTATCATCAAGACTCTTATGTACTTTGCGACCTTCATCGCTCACTAATGTTTTGCCAATCTGACTACTTTCCGTCTTCATTTCACTGATGGAGTCATTAAAATTTTTCATTTTTTGATTTTGAATACCCACGTCTTTTGTTAAAAGGATATCTCTAAAATTTACGCGACCTTTTTGATAGGCTTCACTCAGATTCCCCATATGTTGCATCGGTACAGTATAATTTTCATACAATTCTACATCTGCCTGAGATAAGTTGGAAAGATTGAAGATACCCACTGTGCCGACTAGCCCTGTGATCACGGCTACACACAGAAACCCCGCAATAAGCTTGTTAGCAATTTTAAGATTCTGGAACCAATTCATTATTTCTCCGCCTTCCTTTATTTAGTATCAGACTATTCCTCACAAACTCGTTCCAAACTGTTCATTTCGTCATCATTTAACAATCGTTCACTATCAAGAATGAGCTTTACAGCTTTACCAACTTTACCTATTCCTCTGATAAAATGCTGATGATAACTGCCATTATCAAACTGGGGTGGCAGAACAATCTCAGTGCCTACAATGATCAATACTTCTTCCACGGCATCCACAATGAGTCCTAAGGTAATGCCTTTTATATCCACGACTATAATACAAGTGCGGTCATTGTACTCTCGATAGACTTTCTTAAATCGTAGCCGTACATCGATGACGGGAATAATTTTCCCTCTGAGATTAATAATACCCTTCACATATTCTGGAATATCAGGTATTTTCGTTATAGACTGCATACCGATAATCTCAGTAACAAACTTAATTTCAATACCATAGACTTCATTGCCCAAGGAAAAGGTTAAGAATTTGTCCTTTTGAGTATCTTCCTCATCTTCTGGCCTATTTCCAGCACTATTAGACATGACATCTCTCATTTTTCTATCCTTTCATCGGCAAGTAGAATTCACTTGCAATCATGGTATTTTTAGCTATTGATTAAAAACTGCACCCCCCTGGCTGTCCTAAGCCCCTTGTTCCTAATCTAGAAATGATTCCACTAGGAATACTTTGATGCTAAAACCCCTCATTTAAACATTATCATAATAAAATGAGTTGAGTTCATCAAAAAAAAACATAAAAAAAGATCAGGGGTAGCCTGACCTAAAACATGGTAGTATAAACTATCATGGCGGCCTGGCAGTCTTGGTCGCCCAGCGACTGTAGACCCATAGCTTTGCGTCCCTATTTTTCAATAGGTTTGCTAATATTGTCGATTATTGTCTATTTGTATACTATATTATATTATTTCCAATACCTCTGTCAAGATTTTTTCAGGACTTTGGTCGGATGCATCGGGACTTAAGTCTTGTCTTGAAAAATAGATGTAATCGGCAAATTTAACTTTATTGCTAAATCAACCTGAATTATTCACGTAAATTTCAGAAGCCACCGAGATACCTGTAAATTCAAG
>CAXYVG010000027.1:0-37895 GCA_964292325.1 uncultured bacterium
AAAAATAAGATTTTGGAGATTAATTCGCAGCAAGTTGTTTTTTTCACACGGGGAGGAGATATAGCTAATTTGAATTTAGCTCTCATATATATCAGAAATAACGAACATACCAATCGTATCAAAATTGTAAATGTTGTGCGCGAAGATAGTCAAGTACCAGTTGGATTGGCGGAAGATATTGGCTTTCTTGATAGGGCATATCCTGAAATTGATATTGAATTTATAGTGTATCAAGGAGACTTTTCTCCAGCATTGATTCAAGAACTTTCGAAAATATGGAATGTACCTACAAATTTTATGTTCATTGGTTCACCTAATAGTCAATTCACTTATAATCTAGCAGATCTAGGTGGCGTAAGACTGATTATTTAATCAGTAATAGCGATGGGGATTGTAAAAAGGTATACTATAAATGAGTTTTATAAGTAATTGGGAATGTAAGAGGGGGAAGGATAGTAGTGCATTCGTTATCATTTTTTTGGTTACTGTTATTAGCGTCTATCGTAGCGATGTTGGGGCGATTTATAAAAATTCCGTATACCATTGCTTTAGTATTAACAGGCCTAATGGTAGGATATTTTGGCTTATTACCTGGTGCTCATTTGGAACCAGAGATATTGTTTGCGGTTTTTTTACCACCCTTATTATTCGAAGCAGGTATCAATATACATATTAGGTCTTTGCAACGACAATGGAAGATTATAAGTGTCCTGGCTATTTTCGGGACAATCATTTCTACGATTGTGATAGGGTATGGAGTTCACTATTTTTTAGGATTGCCAATTTTAGTGGCCTTATTGTTTGGAGCTATCATTTCTCCTACTGATCCAATTTCAGTATTGGCTCTTTTTAAAAGATTGGGGATTAATGAGCGACTTTCCATGATTGTAGAAGCCGAAAGTTTATTTAATGATGGTATTGCCGTTGTTCTGTTTGGTGTGATCCAAAGTGTAATGATTACAGGTGTATTTTCATTATCCCAGAGTATGATCTCATTTATTATCACTGTATGTGGAGGGGCTCTGATTGGTGTACTGATAGGCGCAATGAGTTCACGCATTACCCAAGAGTTTGATGATCATCTTTTAGAAATTACACTCACTACGGTGGTCGCTTATGGCTCATACTTAGGGGCTGAAAGTTTACATGTATCAGGTGTTATTGCTGTAGTGGCGGCTAGTGTGGTCATGGGCAACTATGGTCTGCCACAAGGAATGACACCGACTTCTCGATTGGCGGTATTATCATTTTGGGAATATGCCGCTTTTGTTGTGAATTCGATTGTTTTTTTACTAGTTGGTTTAGAAATAACAGCCATGCCGATAATTGATAGTGTAGGTGTTTTTTTTATTGCTGTTAGTGTTGTATTGCTAGGACGAGGCATTTCGGTTTATGGTCTTTCAGCCTTGTTATCCCTTTGCGGGCAACTCATTCCTATTAAATGGCAACATGTATTGGTGTGGAGTGGGCTCAGAGGGGCATTGTCTATGGCTATGGTACTTGGTATTAGTACAGAGGTATCAGAAAGGGCTATATTAGTTCCGTTAATTTTTGGCGTTGTTTTATTTTCTTTGCTAGGGCAAGGTCTGACTCTTGAAACATTAGTTGACAAGCTGGGAATGAGTGGGAAAAAACATGAGATGGAAGAGTATCAACGCCTATTAGGAGAAAGCATGTCCCTTCGGATGGCCTTAGAAGAACTCGATCATAATGTAAGGATAGGGGTTATTTCTCAAACGGCTCGTAATCAAGTATCGCAGCAGTTAGTTGTAAAGCAACAAAACTTTGAGCAGAAGATTGCTGATTTTCAAATGACAGATGAGAAAATTGCAACAGATGAGATCAAAAAAGCAGAGCGTATTGTGCTATTGGCACAAAAAACAGCATTTCAAAATGCTGTTCGCAGTGGAAGTATGGACTTTAGTGTAGCAGCTCAATTAATCAGCCAGTTGGAAGAAGACCAGCAAATGAAGGAAGATATTCAAGAATGATAAGAGAGGGGGCTTAATGATGACAAAATGGCCGGAACGGCAAGAGCAAAAACAAATATACAAAAATGTCTTTGGTGATGCTAGCCCTAATCGATATTTTTTTGTTATGGTCATTTTATCTTGTACAGTGGCTACTTACGGATTATTATCAAATAGTACAGCCGTTGTCATTGGAGCTATGCTCATTGCGCCCTTGATGGGGCCTATACTTGGTGGAGCGCTGGCGGTAGCTACAAATAGTAATCCTTTACTCAAAATGTCTGCGAAGGCGGAAGCATTAGGGGCTATAACGGCAGTGGTATTGGCAGCACTTTTAACACTAGTATTGCCTAGAGCAGAATTGACACCAGAGGTCATGGCGAGAACTACGCCCACAATACTGGATTTAGTAGTTGCGTTAGCCTCTGGTGCAGCTGGAACCTATGCAATGTGTGTAAAGCCACACGGCGCAACTCTACCAGGTGTTGCCATTGCTACAGCGTTAATGCCACCGCTATGTGTAGTGGGTATTGGGCTTGCAAAGCAGAATTTTTCTGTAGTGAGTGGAGCATCTTTGTTATTTTTGGCCAATATGATTGCTATTAATGTAGCCGCTATTGCTATGTTTGAGTTAGCAGGGTTTTCACGTGAACTTTTAAATAATCAGAGTAAGGTCGATGAGAATAAGAAAATGACTTATCGGATGTTATACCCTGTTATGCTACTGATTGTGATTTCAATACCATTAGCTTTTATTATGTATAAAACATATAGCCACGCCAATGTTGAAAAAGTAATCAATAGTTCATTAATCGAATCTTTGGAGGTGATAGCACCTCATTCGACCTTGATTTCAGTCGCATACGAAGAACAAAATAATCGCTTTGCAGTGGATGCTGCATTTCGTACGACAAAAATTATTGCACCAGAAAATATTCGGCAGATGGAAAATTTATTAGAACTACGCTTAGGAAAACCAGTTAGTGTGAGTGCCGATGTAGTTTTGGTGCAAAAAGTAGATGATAAGACGAATATTGATACCTTCCAAGCGTTATTGCCGAAAATAAAGGAAAAAGAAATTGTAGAAGTGGTCAAAAGTAGTACACCAGAAGACATCATCGAAAGTATCTTACGGGAAAAACTTGCTTTATTACCAGATGCTCAGTTGGAGGATTATACCTTTGAGTATCATAAAGGTACAGGAACATACAACGTGGTTGCAAAGATCACCAGTCCTTCTCCTATAGATAACAAATTAAACCAAACTATCCGAAAAATTCTGGAAGAAAGTTTGAAACGGCGAGTTGAAGTGAAATTTGAATTCACAGGCATATCAAGTAAACCGCTGACACCGTAACATATAGACCTAATATATGATATTTAAAGAGGAGATTCTATTTATTAAATTGTTTTGTAGCGACTGAATTATACATTTCAACTGTTTCTATGAAGGGGGCATGTTTTGTGAGTGCACCATGATTGTAACCTGTGGAGATATTGAGTGAAAATATTATAACGTCAATGGATGTAAGACTCCTAGTGTGGCTCATCGTACAGTACAGATTACTTTTGTATTATTGGCAGACATAAACCACATGACAATATTAAAAACATGTGAAAAATTATAGAGTATATGAAGTATCTATAGCTTATGCTACGGGCATGATATAAATCAGGGAGGTATGCTGATGGAAGTTAAAAATAACAAATATAAATGTAAAGAAGAAGTATCTTTTGAAAAGCGTGGAGTATTTGGAAGTTCTTTCATAAGAGGAATTGTTATTAGTTATAAATTCGTTAATTATAACTGGGTATACCTTGTA
This sequence comes from uncultured bacterium, assembly GCA_964292325.1. Classification (GTDB taxonomy): domain Bacteria; phylum Bacillota; class Negativicutes; order DSM-13327; family DSM-13327; genus CTSoil-075. The sequence goes on from CAXYVG010000027.1 coordinate 3,794, forward strand.
GAATGCTGTGATGATAAAAAATTACTTACCATTTCTGAAGATGATATTTGGTCATTAGAAATGCAATAATCAAATTTCGATTAATTGAAGGCCAATAAAAATACTCATTAGCATAACAGTGCAGGCGTAACTGAAACCATGAATGGAATGGATTATGGTTTTGAAGGTTTTCTAGTAAAACTGATTAATGCCATGCTTGCTATAGGGACAGTAGGAGAGACAGTAGGGACGGTACTTCTTTGGCACATAAAAAATAGTGACAAAAAAGTACCGTCCCTCTGACACGTACTGGCATCGTGTACATCTTCTACCGGATGAAACGGCTCAGGCTGCGGAAGATATAGGTGCTCACGTTGTTATTTCTGCACATAACGGAAAATTTGCATTAGCCCAGCATACTTGGGATGAACCATATCGTGCATTTATGGAGGCAAGTCGTGGCAGGATTTATAAAGTACATTGTCAAAGAGACGGAGTTGTTAACACGAAGGTGTCAGCGACTCCGTCTCTTTACTATCTTTTTGCGTCAATTAAATCAATTGATAAAATAGTCCATGATTTGAACAATGAAAATATAATTTGCCGTGCCCTAGCTTATGAAAGCGAAATTGCATATTCCATTCAGGATATTGCTTTACAATAAAAACTCTATCTCCCGTGACATAAGCAACAAAAGATATATAATGCTCCTTTTTCATTTCGTGGGAAGATGAAATATACAGTTCATCTTCTACAGGCTCTATGTTTAGTAAATGGTTCTCGTTTGCTTTTCCAGCAACTAATGATTCTAGTCTCTTTCCACAACATGAAATATTGGTATTTGCTGTTGCTGTGATGAGATTGTTACACTGCGGGCAAACGTAAAATTTAAGATTTTTCATATTTCCTCCAATCGTTTCATTTAACTCGATTTCACCTGATAGAATGTCTTCAATATTGATTCCAAGTATCTGTGATAGTTCTGGAAGTAATGATACATCTGGACATCCAAGACCGCGTTCCCATTTACTTACTGTTTTGTCACTGATATTCATTAAGTCAGCTACTTGTTTTTGTGTCATATCTTTTTCTTTTCGCAGATTATATATTAACTTACCGATTTTATCGCAATTCACGAATATCACCTCCGACATTAAGTCTATAGTAAATTTCAAATACTATCAATAAACGAACCGTAGAGTACACATTTTTAAGTAGCCAGGAGTGGTAAGGTAAATTTTGTAAAGTGCTATCTCGGCATAGTGTTGAGTGTTTATAAGGAATTTGAAAGCAGAGTGGAATATATCCATGCCAAGGGATAACAAAAGCGGACCGGATTAGAAATGTTTTTGCTATTTACGAAATCATTGCATACTTCTTTGCTTATTTTGTGTACACTAAGCAGGAACAATCCGTCAATAAAATATGTTAGCGGGGTGGGTTATATGATTAGTCAGTTTGTACCTAAAAGAGCTATTTTTGAAAAACAGGCTTTGGAGTATCCTTTAGGACAAGAGTTATATGATCGTTTTCGGAAAATGAATATACCTATCCATTTCACAGGTTCTCACAATCGGGTGACTGGTATTCCGGGAAAAACTCATCAGGAGGCTTTTAGTGAGGCTAAGCGCACTTTAGTAGTTGGTGTTAGGAAGAGCAAGGAGTTCGCAGGATGTAAGCCGTCAGCTCATTATCAATTGCCATTAACAACAAGTTGCCCTAGTATGTGTGAGTATTGCTATTTGGCTACGACCCTTGGTAAAAAACCATATTTGAGGGTTTATGTAAATATTGATGATATATTGAGTCAGACTTCTCAATATATCCAGGAACGGGCACCGCAAATAACTTCTTTTGAGGGAGCCGCTACTTCTGATCCTATTCCAACAGAGTATCTTACAGGGCTATTACATAAAACAATTGAGTATTTTGGTGCCCAACCTTTAGGTAGATTTCGCTTTGTGACCAAACATGATAAGGTAGATTCTTTGTTAGTTGCTGCGCATAATGGACATACCAGATTTCGCTTCAGTGTAAATTCTGCCACTATCATTGAAAAATATGAGCATGCTACACCATCCATGGCTGAAAGAGTGATTGCCGCTGGAAAAGTAGCACGTGCAGGTTATCCCCTAGGGTTTATCATTGCACCTATTTTCTATTATGATAATTGGGAATCAGATTATCATAATTTGTTAGAATCTTTGAATGAACAATTACCTCAAGAGGCTAGAAAAGATTTGACTTTTGAGCTGATATCTCACCGTTTTACTAAACGTGCTAAAAGTAACATTCTTGATTTGTTTCCTGAAACTACATTGCCATTAGAGGAAGGGGATCGGAAATATAAGTATGGACAATTTGGCTATGGTAAATATATTTATCAGGAGCAAGAAATGAATGAAATGAGGAGCTATATGAAACTAGAACTTGCCAGATTCTTTCCTCAGGCGAAAGTAGAATATTTTGTCTAACTAGAAAAAGATGAAGGAACCTGATTGCAAAGGATTCGTGGCTTTATCAGTAATTTAATAAATTTGTTTGTCTGCCTAGGTTTCGGTTTAAGCTCTTTTTTTTTATACTTCGTTTAAATTAGAACATTGACTAAATAAGTGCAGTGTAGTATATTCGTTATATACTATACAGGGGTACCGTACAAGGAGGGCGTTTATATGCTAATTGATAATGAGAAAAAAGATTTACATCAACGGTTAAAAAAGGTCTCGGGACAAATAAACGGTATCGACAAAATGATTGACGAAGGACGTTATTGTGTCGATATACTTCAACAAATTCTAGCTGCAAGAGCCGCATTAAACAAAGTTGCACTAATTATCTTGGAAAGTCATGCCAAGAGTTGTATGGTTAAAGCAATCAAAGAAGATCGAGCGGAACAAAGTATTGAAGAGTTGATGGCTGTTCTAAAGCAATTTAATAAATAAGACAAAAAGATGGAATTATTAATGATAACAAATAATAAAACAACCAGTATTCTAACAACTTACGTTACGGCTACGAAGTTATTTAAGATGAATCAAGGAAAAATTTTACGAGGGAAGGTGTATAAATATGGCAGCAGGGTCAAATAAAAATGATTTTAATTCGGTTAACATGAAAATTTCTGGCATGTCCTGTGCCGCTTGTGCAGCTAGAATTGAAAAGGGACTGACTCGATTAGACGGTGTAGATAAAGCGGCAATAAATTTTGCCACGGAGAAGGCTAATGTTACTTATAATCCAACAAAAGTTAGCTTGGAAGATATTGCCAAGCAGGTGGAAAAGCTAGGCTATCAGATTGTTACCGATAAGGCTGAATTTAAAGTTTCGGGTATGAGCTGTGCCGCTTGTGCCACCCGTATTGAGAAAGCGCTAAAGAAACTACCTGGTGTTTATAATGCCACAGTCAATTTTGCAGCGGAAAAGGTCGCAATTGAGTACAATGCTGGTGAGCTCACAATTAATCAGGTACAAGAAAAAGTAAAAAAACTGGGCTATGAGGCTCATAATATATCCGATGCCAGTGAGGTTGACCGTGAAAAAAGGATCCGGCATGAGGAGATTCGTGGACAATGGTTTCGCTTAGTTTTATCAGCAGTGCTGTCCTTACCGTTACTATTTTCTATGGTGCTCCATTCTTTGGACATTATGAGGGGCACCGCGGAGATTTTAATGAATCCCTATGTGCAGTTTGTGCTGGCCACGCCAGTGCAATTTATATCTGGATGGCCGTTTTATCGCGGAGCCTATGCTGCGTTAAAAAATGGCAGTGCGAATATGGACGTGCTAGTCGCTATGGGAACATCTGCAGCCTATTTCTTTAGCATTGCGAATATGGTAAGGGATAACCCGCATTTGTATTTCGAAACATCAGCCATTCTGATCACTCTGATAATACTAGGTAAATTATTGGAAGCTACAGCTAAAGGCCGTACTTCTGAGGCCATCAAAGCGCTTATGGGTTTGCAGGCAAAAACCGCACGGGTAATTCGTGATGGTCAGGAAAACGATTTGCCCATCGAAGAGGTATTGGTAGGTGATGTAATTGTTGTCCGGCCAGGCGAAAAAGTTCCGGTGGACGGTATAATTATTGAAGGTACATCAACTCTTGATGAGTCCATGCTCACTGGGGAGAGTATTCCGGTGGATAAAAAAGTCGGCGATCAGGTAATTGGTGCGACAATCAATAAATTCGGAGCTTTTAAGTTTCAGGCAACAAAGGTAGGAAAGGATACAGCATTGGCGCAAATTGTTCGTATTGTTGAAGAAGCGCAGGGTTCTAAAGCGCCAATACAGCGGTTTGCCGATGTTGTGTCAGGTTATTTCGTACCAATTGTCGTAAGCTTAGCAATTCTAACCTTCATGGGTTGGTATTTCATCCTTGCACCTGGTGATTTTACGCGCGCTTTAATTAATTTTACTGCAGTTATGGTTATTGCATGTCCCTGCGCTCTTGGCTTGGCGACACCGACTTCTATCATGGTTGGAACTGGTAAAGGTGCTGAGAACGGTATCTTGATTAAAGGGGCAGAGCATCTCGAGAATGCCCACCGGCTGACAACTATTGTCCTTGATAAGACCGGCACGATTACTAAAGGTCAGCCCGAAGTTACTGATATCGTAACGTTAGCAAGTCTTTCTGAGCAAGAAATTCTTACATTGGCGGCAGCTGCTGAGAAAAATTCAGAACACCCGTTAGCGCAGGCTATTGTTAAACGCGGTCAGGAGCAAGGGCTTACGATAGCAGTTACTGAGAAGTTTGCCGCCATCCCCGGTCATGGCGTAGATACCATCATTAATGGCAAGCAAATTCTCGTTGGTACTCGCAAATTGATGCGGGAGAACAATATTCAAATTGAAGACATAATGAGCGAGGTTGAGCGATTAGAACAACAAGGCAAAACGGTTATGCTTATGGCAGTCGAAAAACAAATGGTTGGTTTGATTGCTGTGGCCGATACAATAAAAGAAAATTCAGCAGATGCGGTAGCTGAATTACAGAAGCTTGGCATTGAAGTATGGATGATAACCGGCGATAATGAACGTGCAGCTAAAGCCATTGCAGTAAGTATTGGTATTAATAATGTCTTGGCAGAAGTACTTCCGGAACACAAAGCCGAAAAGGTAGCTGCCTTGAAAAAAGAAGGAAAGGTCGTTGCCATGGTCGGTGATGGTATCAATGATGCTCCTGCCTTGGCGATCGCTGATGTTGGTTTTGCTATTGGAACAGGCACTGATGTAGCTATTGAAGCGGCCGATATCACATTGATGCGAGGTGACTTGAATGGGCTAGTAGCAGCTATTAAATTAAGTAAGGCAACGATGCGCAATATCAAACAAAACTTATTCTGGGCGCTTATCTATAACTCAATAGGTATTCCCGTTGCGGCATCGGGATATTTATCACCAGTACTCGCCGGCGGTGCAATGGCTTTTAGCTCTGTATCGGTAGTATTAAATGCGCTGCGATTAAAGCGCTTCCAACCTTAAGCGGAATACGTATGTTGGATATTACGCTTAAATATAAAAAATGTCGTTATTTTTAAAGAAAAGATTGTGCTTTTGGAATGGAAAGGGCTATTATGTTAGACATTAAAGAAGATATTCTAAACAGTGTCAAGCAATTTAAAGAAAAATTACAGCAATATAGGGACGGGAAATTCAGCGAGTCAATATTCTAAAGAGGAGATAAAGGTTTTATGCGCTTATGGCATTACCAGCTAATTTCATATTTGCCACGTCAACAATTACTAGGGCAACATCGAGAATGCTGTGCTCTTCGTGGCAATGGATGGGGAAAAAAACATGCTACTGTGGATTATGTCTTTGAACACCATCCGTATATTCTTTGGAATTATCATGTAAAAGTGATGGCTGAAATGAAATGTCGAGGTTACAATGTTGATGAACAGTGGTTGAACCCTTGTTATCGCGGCAAATCTTGTGAAAGATATGATATAGATGTATTTTTAGAACCGTATAATTATCCTGAACATAATGACGAATATTTCAAAGAGTGTCTAGCTAATTTAGCGGGTAAAGGAATTATTATTTGATGAAGTAATAGAATGAAAAATTGCTAGTTACGGTGGTCGGATGACCTACAGTAACCGGCAATTTTTATTTACAGTTAAAGTTTGCTATATTTTTTTGTAATCGCTCAAACTCCGGTTTGGGCGATTTTTTTCCATACCATTACTTACTTTCAGCGTGATTCATATATTCTATACGAAAATGGAAGGAATTTCATATGAGGGTATGGAAAGATACATTGAAAGATGAATAAAGATATAGTTGGTCAATAAAAACAATTTTAACAAAAAATGAGGTACTTTTAGTGTTTGTTTATAACAAATTAAATCCAATTGCCTTTCGAAAATTAACTATGCTAATCATAATACTTGCTATCTCCTTGTGTTATGCATCCTTTCATTTGGTGGATAGACTGTTCGAGCAGGAATTGACTGTCAAAATTGAGGAGATTCATGTTGACAACCGGAATACTACACGAGTTATAGAGGAAAATGTTAGGCGTATGCTATCTCAGGCTGACACTATTTTGCTATTGATGAAGTTTGACATGGAAGAGTATGGATATATTAAAGACAAGCATCTTGTATTGCTGCGTAGTTTTCTCGAACTTGATATTATTAACCAAATTGCAATTGCTGATAAAACAGGAAATCTAATATTCAGTGCTGTGCCGCTGAACGAGCCCATTAATATTTCCCATCGGGAACACTTCCAGGCACAAGTGGAGAAGGATTCAGGGGGATTATATATAGCAACAACCTGGATAAACCGAGCCACTGGCACGCCTTCCATATTCTTAAGTCGTCGGATAAATGATGAAAATGGAAATTTCTGTGGCATAGTAGCTGTTGGTTTGGACCCAAATTATCTCTCAAATGTATTTAGCCAACTGGAACTAGGAGACGATAACAGTATTGTCTTGTTACGGAGTGATGGGAAATTTCTAGCTCGCGTCCCGGGCAATATAGCATTTGCAAAAATGATTGCTAGCTATCCGTCTCATTTGGTCTTTGATAACATCCGGCAGGGGGTTCTGGCTGGCACTTATGAGTCGGTTTCTAAGTCGGATGATATTGTTCGTTATGGGGCTTTTCGAGCGTTTCCAGATTATCCATTGGTGGTGTTATCCGAAATTTCAAAAGAGAGTGCTTTGCAGGAAACTATGAAGCAACATACAGTGTATCGGTACAGGGCCGCGGTGTTTTCGATCATTGTTCTTACGTCCTTGTTAATCATTTGGCTGCAGATGCGCAGACAGGCGAAAACGACCGTCGAACTGCATGTCAGCCAGGAAAGGTATAAGGCACTACTGAATCAATCATCGGAGGCGATTGCAGTCGCTGATTTTGATACGGAGCGTATCCTCGAAGTAAATGAAGCGTATGTTAGCATGTTTGGTTATGGGAAAGAAGAAAATTTGTCAATGAAGGTCTTTGACCTCTGGATAGAAGCGGAAGGTATCGGTAAAGAAGTATATAAGAGTAATTTAAAAAGGGACGGGGTATTGCCTAGCCAAATATTGTGTTTTCGTAATAAGCAAGGGCATAACGTGTATACCCAACGCAGTGCATCACTTATTCATTACCGGGAACAAAGTCTTATTATGGTTACCTATAGCGATATCACGAATCAACAAAAAATGCAAAGCAAGATTCAGTCAGAGGTCGTTATGGCTGGAAAAGTACAACGCATGATGTTGCCCCCTGATTATCAAGATGAAAAGTTGACAATCAAGACGATCTATAAACCAGTACATATAGTAAGCGGTGATTCATATGGTTATCGATGGTCTCGTGACAGTAGCAAGTTATATGGATATGTCATCGATGTGACTGGTCATGGGATGGCTACGGCCTTGCATACATCCGCTATCAGCAATTTACTGAATGAGTTGCTTGATGCCGAACAAGACTTGACAACAGAAATGTTGACACGACTGAATGAACGACTGCTTTTGTATTTTCAGGATGATTCCTTTCTGGCTATTATTGTCTTTACGGTTGATTTCCAGCAAAAACTGTTGTCGTGCGTTTCCGGTGGAATCAACTATTTGCTTATGGATACAGGGAATCAGCCGCAAATGGTGGCAATTCCAGGTAGTTATTTGGGGATTTGCCATACCGCGGAATTTGACTCGATTACAGTTCCCATTCGGCGAGGAGATTCCTTTTATTTTATAAGCGATGGCTTGTATGACATTATTTCGCAAGAAATGATTGCAGGTGCCAAAAACTTTGAGGATACTCTACACGTACTGAATCAATTGGCGATACGCAAGGGCAATCGCGACGACTGTTCGGCTATTTGTATCTGCATTGAGAGCACATAACTAGCTAGACTCTAGTGCAACGATTGGCAAAGTTAAATACAATGCTATAAACATGACTGAAACTATTAATCTTAAGATTACGGCTTCGGTTATGTTTTTTTGTCTTGTGATATTTAAAGAGTTAATATCATCTCCACTAGCAATAACATGATCGAGTCCGCTATAACCGATATCATACGCAAATCCATCCCCACCGAGAATCCAGACGGAAGGTTTGACAAGATAATTATTTTTCGCTATATAACGTTTAAAGTGGGCGGGGAGATGGTCTTCTAGTTCTTCTGGATTCCAAGGGCAGTTAAGAACAAAGTTACCTATATAGTATTTGAAGTTTACAGATCTTCATACATGTCATTGCACTCAAGAGATGATTATTGTGAAATCTTAATGAATCATGATGATCTTTCTGAAAATTTGATAAGCTATTATTATCATCATTTCCTTCTTAGCATTACGAAAGAAAGTGCGGTGTATTTTACCTCTAATTTTATTTGAAGATATGGCAATAATACTATTGGAGGTGATAAGTATGAAAGAAAAGGAATGTAAGCAAGAATGTAACCAAAAACAAAATAAGAATGTTGAATTTGCAAAAGAAATTTGCAACAATGTAAATAAGAAAAACGAGAAACAAAATAAAGACAAACAATGCTAAAATAGTAGAAGGGACTATCTCAAATTGAGTTAGTCCCTTCTTTTAATATTTGGTCCCTACCCTTGTTGGTGAACGTGACTAACCTCAGTGGAGAAATCTTGTGTGATTTCTCAAGTAATGTGGACTTAACTATTACAGTCATTTTTGGCTTTCAAAGTTTTTTTCAAGAAATACACAGCCAACGCACTTACAGGAATTCCAAACATAAAAATTAAGTTAATAGAAGGTATGTAGTATTCAATAATCTTGAATACTACAGCAGACTTCAGAATGTCTGTTTTTAACTCCATTATAAATATTAATATAATCGTGGGAATAATGAGAACTTTACGCTTTTTAACTCCCCAAACTTGCGCAAAGCTTATCGTTGCCAAATATATCATTAATGAAATTTTTAAGAACATACCAATATTCCAAGCAGCAACAATGAGAAATTCAATACGCGTGATAAAATCATATACATTGATTTGCTTTATGAAAAGATAATAGGGGTCAAATGTTCTTTTAGGGACATCGAGTCCTAATCCTGCTAGCGTTGAAACTATGATGATGAGGGAAAACGCGGTAATGATGATCGCTGTCCAGTAAAAAAGCATATTCATGTTCCTTTTTTTATTAATCGACGGAACTAGCATAGCAAAAAGTATAATTTCATTTATTGTGGCAGCGTTAGTAAAGGCTAGGGAGTTGATTTCGAAGAAAGTGGAGTCGGCGAATATTGGAAGAAACACATTAAAATCCATATCTTGTATTTGAAGTAATGCATAAAGAACAACAATGGCTAAAATTTGCGGAGTGAAAATCTGTGCCGACCGGGCAATACATTCTAGGCCCTTATAAGCACCATAAGCACAAGAGAGTAACGCAAGGAATATGATGGCATAGTCCGGAGTTTCAGGAAAATTAATTGGCTTAAGAATATTATCAAATAACGATAAATCAATGGTAGCAATAAATAAAAAAAAGACAACATATAAAGTCCCCAATATTTTACCGACTAGCTTTCCAGTTATGATTGGTAAATATTCTGTTATCGTCAGATTCGCAAATTGCTTACTTAAAAATAATAAAGGAGCACATAATATGGGAATGTAAAACAACGAGACAAGCTCTGTAATCCATACATCCTGGTTAGAAAATTTAAACCATAATAGTACTATAGATATGCGGGAAATGCTCAGTAATAAAATAACTTGTATTGGAGATATCTTTTCTAAATGTGTCATAAATTTAGTAATCCCCTTTTTATTCTTTCGCAGGAAGCGTCGATTTTCCTGTTTTTGTTATCTTTGCTTCTGTTTCCACTTCGATGCTTGCTTGGGAGAATAATTCATCCCAATTATCCTGCATATTTTTCCATTGCTGTGGATATTTGCGATGGACAATCTGTCCAAAACCAAAAACATCAGACTTATATTCTTTTTGCACTTTTTGTAAGGTGTGTTCTACTTCCTGTTTGATAGCCTGTGAATTTGCCTGTTCCAGTATTTCTATTACCGCCGGATCTGTTAGCTGAATAGTAGTTGTTTCTTCATCTATCATACCATTCATATTGATTTTGACTTTGATCTTTATATCGTTTCCATTGACTTCCACATCCATTTTGCTTTCCGCTTGAAATATTTCTACAGAGGTAAGCCCATTACTGTTAGGGGTAGGGAATGTAACAACGCCACTAGAAACCTTGTCGACTACCCAGTTGTATCCTCTTGTTTCCGGGCCATCTAGAAATCCTATCAATCTGTCCTTTAAAAATACGGCTGACCCTTCAACGCTGAGTTCGTACTCTTCTTGGTCATTTTTCCCGACTTTATCCTTCTTGACTTTTTTTAGCACAGTAACTAAGGGGTTAATCCCTTTGCTGTAATATGACTTTAAGAAATCTAAAATGTTGGTATCAACACTTGTCGAATGTACTTTATATTGTTTAACTAAGTCTTCAACATAGCTTGAGGGAATCGTATTAATTCCTCCAGTAACGCTCATAGCATCAGAAGCAGTTGAGTCTTTTACAATTATAAAATGCATTGTTAATCTTAGTTCATGATCCCGTAAAATCATATCAAGATTTTCTATCAATCCTTTTCTGGCGACTTCTTCGCTAAACAAAAATCCTTTTGCATGTGACACGAATAGTTTGCGTTCAAACCGCACCGGCACGGCTCTAAATGATTCTATAAGAGTACTGCCGTTAGCTTGCATATACGTAACAGGTGTTTGGAATTTATCGCCAGTACCCTTACTGGTTTTCTCAGGCTTAATGATCTCAAACGTACTTTTAATTCCATTATTACCAGTGTCTACGCCTACAAGGCCGATAATTCCGAGGGTGTTTAACTCGCGGCGATTCCAGCACCCGGTAAGCGATAAGGTTATCGCTACAATTAGAGTGATTACAAACGCTCTTTTAAGTATTATCATCAGTTTTCCCCCTGCCTTTGATCGTTGTCTTTTACAATATCTTCTGGTCTTTTTTTCATTAACCATAGGGGAAATCTAATAATAAAATCCTTCAAAACTCCTTGAGAAGAAGGAGATAGCGAAGAGGTGTAGGGAACACCAAAAGAACGCAGCGAAACTGCCTGCATTACGACGATGAATATCCCGCACACGATGCCATAGAGGCCCATTAAGGTGCCTGCAATTAAGAAAAAAAAACGATAAATCACAACCGCTTCTGATAAAGCAGGTACAATAAACCCAGAAACTCCAGCAATGGCGATTACAATAACCACGGGAGCGCTTACTAGACCGGCGCTAACTGCGCTTTCACCAACAATTAGTGCGCCCACTATACTGATTGCCGAGCCTACCGCCCTAGGAAGTCTGATACCTGATTCGCGGAGTAACTCATAAAAAATTGACATGATAAGCATTTCCGCCCCAGCAGGAAATGGTATATCCGAGATAGAGCCAGCCATGCGTAATAGAAGTATTGTTGGAATCATTTCTTGATGATAAGTCTGAAGAGCAACATACAAACCGGGTACTAATACACTGACTAGAAGAGCTAAGACTCGAAGTATCCTCCATATAGATGCCATATAGGGCCGATTGTAGTAATCCTCACTGCTTTGCAGTGTCTCGATAAATAAATGAGGGACGGTGAGTACATGTGGAGTTCCATCACAAAATATAGCTACCCGACCCTCGAGAATTTTGGCTGCCACCATATCGGGCTTTTGGGTATTCGCAATGGTTGCCAGTGGCGAAAACGGACTATCTTCGATAAATTGCTCAATGTAACCGGTTTCGAGTATAGAATCCGTATCAATTTTATTGATCCGTCTTTTCACTTCACTCAATACCGCCTGGTTTACGATGCCATCAAGATAAGCGATAGCAATATTAGTTTTTGTTTGCTTACCAAGGTTGATGTTTTCGAATACCAAGTTAGGGTTTTTTATCTTACGCCGCAATAAGCTAGTATTTGTTCTGATATTTTCAATAAAACCTTCACGGGGTCCCCTAATAACTGACTCGGTATCAGGCTCAGCTACCGATCTTTTTTCCCATTCTCTAGAATCGATCAGAAGGGCGGTATCTACTCCATCAATAAACATAGCTGCATTACCATTTAATATATCATCTATAACAGCGGACATTTTTTTTGTTTCAACAATATTTGCAGGAATTAAGCTTTTTAAAATTTTCGAATCAAGAAACGAATTTGCTTGTAGTTCTTTCGATTTCGTAATTAATGAATTAATAACATCGCGTCTTAAGGTTTCCTTGTTTATTAGCCCGTCAATACATACTATTAAAAATTTTGTACCTGACAAGGTAGCAAATTCATTAAATAAGACGTCACCACTCTTTTTGAATGTATATTCTAAAGAAGTTTTATTGTCCGCTACGCAAGTAAAGACGGTCGTAGGTTTGATGTGTGTAAGCTTATCTATCATCTGCGACATTTTGGCTGCGATTTTATTACTTTCTACAATTAGCTGGTTAAGAGCATACAGCTTCTTTTTGGTCGTGAAATAAGAAGCTTCAGATATAACAGCTGATATCTTATTTAGATGTAGATGCTTTTTCTCTTTCATCAATAGACACCACCTATAAACAACATGCGATACTTTAGTATTACACTATACTGGCTTTTTTACACAGGTGAGTGGTAAAAGATAAAGGGATAGTTTGATGATGGATCACATTTACTAAAAAATAGCTAGAAAGATCCCCCATTTGTAGTATGAAACCACAAATGGGGGATCTGGTCGTTGCCTTTACAGTCCATTGTCAGAGTGACCGTGAAAGTATTTGACGTATGAATCTTGAACAAAGTGTACGAGTGCTTTTTCGTCATCATTTTGATTATTTCCGCTATACATATCGGTTTTTATTTGTTTATCATTTGACCAATAATAAATGGTTTCTCCCACACAGCCAATGGCATAGCTCTGATTTTTAGGAATGGTCATGATGTTTCGGCCTGAGAACTCTGGTGGCGCGGGGAGACCTAGTACCCCCAAAAGAGTAGGTGCAAAATCAATCTGACTGGCGAAGGTTTCACTGTTAAAATCATCAAAAGGCTGTAGATTTTTGCTAACAAAGATAAGCGGGATAGGGGCTAGGGGTAAACTCAGATCGCCTTGCCCAAGACGCTTATAATTATCGTTCAGACTTGGATGAGGATTATGATCACTTGTAACAATAATAAGCGTCTTATCATCCATCAAATTTCGCTCTTCAAGATCGTGAAAGAATTTTTTCAAGGTGAAATTCTCCCAATAGATTCCTTTCAGATACACATTTTTAGATTGCTGATTGATAGTTGTTGGAATCTCTTTGTCGGAAAGGCCACAATACGGAAACGGTTGGTGCGAATCGATCGTTTTCGTCACTATGAAAATTTTATTATCGCGATTTTGTTCCAATGTCTTGATCGTTTCATCATACATTACGTCATTATGAAATCCCCAGCCACTGTTTCCAATATACCCTTGTTTTTCTAAATCTTCTTTGGCTTTGTACGTATGCATTCCGAAACGTTTTTTATATGCCCGGAATTCGTCGTTGTAATATTGGCTAGTAGCCTCTAAAAATACGGTATTATAGCCGCTTTTTTCGAGAGTTTTGAATAACGTGACATTGTCTTCAAACGATTGATCGTCGGAATAGATCGATTGAGAAAGAAATAGAGAATTAAGCCCCTGAGTGGTAGGTTTGTTAGAAGGGTAATAATGATCGGAATGCGGATACTTAGCTAGTAATTGATCCCAAAATTCTGTTGTTTCCATTGGAATTTGTGAATTATAGGAATGCAAGTAATCTCGGTGAAATGATTCAGCGACAATTACAATGATTTTTTCATAAGGAAACGTTTTTGGCGAGGGGGCAGGTTTTTCGGCAACCGTAATTCCTAGATCATTTAGCAGGCTGATTTCCTGTTTAGAAAATGCTACGCGGTACAGATGAGTGGATGCGCTTACATGTCGATCTTCATTTCGCAAAAATTCCCTTACTGCATTGATCGTTACAGACTCGGTAAGTAAATCGCGAGATAGGTTTCTGGACTTTTCTATTTCTGCTTCCTCATCAAACCCGTCTTCCATTAATGCTTTTGGATATACATAGGCTGTGGTAAAATTAATAAAATTTGCTAAGATGCAGATCGTGATAATAAGGATACCGACGTTCTTTTGGGGCAAGTGATGCGTTTTTTTCGGCGTGCGAAATAATAACATCAGAAAACAAAAACTGATCAGTATACTAAGTAATATCGCTTTATCTGCCGTATATAATACACCTGTCATGGAGTAATTATTTAAATTTTCAAAGAACATCTTTTGAATATGTGTTGACGTAACAAAAAAATATATGGTATCACTATAAAAAATAAAAATAGTAACAAGATACGATAAAAAGTATATGGTTTTAGATAATATGGTGTTCTGCTTTGTATATAGGTAGCCAGCTAATATTACAAAGATAACGTTATTAATCACACCTGTAAGAACAGACAGCAGAGTCATCGCATTAAAAATTAAATTTAATGAATGAATCATTAGCATAGAGATGCCTAACCAGAGGATTGCTAAAATGACGACTGGGCAGTAATCTTTTGCAGCTTGTTTCACCCACGTACTATGTTTTCGGAAAAACATAAATAGAATTGCCAATAGCAAATCGCGAAAAATTGCATTGCATACATCGATAATAAATGTTCCTGTTGGGATTTCTGGTTCTCTGATATAAAATTGAAGTGCCAAACAAGCTTCTATGAGAAAACATAAGGCGATCGCGGCAAACTTCTTTTTGTGGCGGGAAAAAAATTCTTTGAAAAGCGCTTTTTTGATTATAAAACTCTCCTTTTTAATATCTCTTAGATACCGTTTTGATATAGTTATTATTTTATCTTATTATTCATTATATTTCTACAAATACCTTCATACTATAGTTTATTTTTCAAAGAGCTGTATTGACAGCAGAATTTATAATTAATAAAGTAACTTTGAACAATGGTGTATAAGTCATTGATGTTGTAAATGATGAAGAAGGAATTTCTGCATTTGAAAAAGAGAAAAATAAAAGTTCCCGAACGCCGATTTTAGCTATGATTGCATATGCTCTAAAGGGCGATAGGGAACAATATTTAAACTCGCTCATCCTTCGGTATGAGCGTTTTTTTAGGTATCATTTTTTGTTTTGGTCAACGGGGGTAGGTGCAGTGCTTGGAAGGAGGAGATTTTCAATATCTGCTTTTAAAATCGTCATAGCGGTTGTAGTCTCGCCCTTTTCCAGATAGTCAACTAAAGCTAGGTGTAAATCCATGGTAGCAAAATGTTTTTTCTGCACGAAAAAGATGGTCTGGATATTCAAAGCATCTTCCAAGAGCTTATAAGCGTAATGGTTGCCATAAATGGAGAATAATTTGAGATGGAATTGGCAGTTGTGGTGCCAATGAGACATGAAATCATTGGTAGGACAGTTCATGTAGTCTATGCAGGCAGTTCTCAGTTCTTTGATCCAAGATTCATTGATATAGTTACAATAACTTTTCAAAAAAGAACATTCTAAAGCGGAGCGAAATTTAATCACTTCTAACAATTGTTGTCGATTTGGCTGGAACAGTTTATATCCCTGCCTTGGGATGCTTGACAGGACGTGGGTTCCAGTCAATTGGGTGAGTGCTTCACGTATTGGAGCACGACTAACACTATATTTTTCCATCAAAAATTTTTCGGTTAGTATGGTATCGGCAGGATATACGCCATTGATAATATCAGAAAACAAAGCCTCGTACACTTGATTTTTTAATGTATCCGTAATTTTTTCATCCATAAAATATCTCCTTAGTAGCATTATCAGATCATTATATAGTGAAAAAAAAAGTAAGTCAATATGAGAAGAAGAGGAACAGAGTAAATGAGAAAGGAGCCGAAATTGGAACCTGCTGATCATATCACGAAGAGGGTGAATGAGATTAACAAGGTTTAAATTGTGATATTTGTACAATAATTGATAGAAAAAATGTGAAATATATATATAATTCAAAAAAATATTGACTGGCATTATTGGTCGTGATATGATCAGAATGTAAATAGCCTATATAAATATATAGAAAAAAATATTATAACCATCGATAAATCAAAGAATATATAGGCTATTTGGTGATCATATCAGTAATGGTGAATTGAAGAAAAAATGAAAGAAAAGGAGAAAAAAAGATGATTGATAACAAAATTAGTATCAAAGGTGATTCAGTAGTAGATATTCAAAGAGGTGCAATCGGACATCGTGCAACTTGGACTGGTTTAACGTATACCAAGGCAAGAGCAGCTGGAAAGGCAGAAGAGGCAGAAACATTCATTCGTGAAGCAATCGCGGAAACTGGCAAGGTTCAAGGTACTGAAATTAAATGCCAGTGCGAAGATCCAGAAAACGTTACTTGTTTTGCGGACACGTTTCTAACTCCAAATGTCGTAAAGACTTTTGAAATTGAATTCAAAACCAAAACTCAAGACAGAGTGGATATGGAATTTCATCACTGCCCACTGCTAAAAGCATGGCAAGATTTGGGGTTTGATGATGCAACTTGTGAAAAATTATGTGATATAGCGATGGATGGTGATAGAGGCATTGCCAAGGCGATGGGATTTGAATTCTATTTGGGAGATACCATTGCTCATGGTTGCAATACTTGTCAGATATCCTTTTTCAAAAAAGTATAAATGAGTAAGCGGTGAAAAAAGGAGAATTCCTGAATGGATAAGATAAAATATGATAATTTTGTTGCGATATTAAAAGGAGAACTGATTCCGGCTATGGGCTGTACGGAACCAATAGCCATTGCGTTTGCAGCTGCAAAGGCCAGAGAAGTACTTGGAAAGATGCCCGAGCGGATGGTTATCCGCTGTAGTGGCAATATTATTAAAAATGTGAAGGGGGTTGTGGTGCCAAATTCCGGCGGCCAAAAAGGTGTGGAAGTGGCAGCTGTTTTAGGCGTTATCGCAGGCAAACCAGAGCTAGAGCTTGAAGCTATCAGCCAAGTCAAGCAGGAAGATATTGATACAACTCGAATCTTATGCAGTCAGGGAATTTGTAGCTCTGAACTAGAAGAAGGGGAAGAGAATCTTTTCATTCGAGCAGAGTTAACAGCTGGGCAGGAAACGGCTGCGGTAGAAGTAAGGAATAAACATAACCACATTGCCAGAATTGAAAAAAATGGTCAGTTGCTATTTGAGCAGCCTACGATTGCCATTCAAGAGTTTGGGGATAAGTTAGAGCTTAATATTCGTGACATACTTCAGTTTGCAAATGAAGTACAGCTCGATGATGTAAGAGAAATCATCAGTAGACAGATTCAGTACAATTCTGCCATATCAAAAGAAGGTTTGACAAATAAATGGGGAGCTCAGGTGGGGAAAACTTCCTTGCAACTTGGCGGTAATGATGTAAGAAGTAGGGCAAGAGCGGCAGCAGCGGCAGGCTCTGATGCAAGAATGAATGGTTGTGCTCTTCCGGTAGTTATCAATTCGGGAAGCGGCAACCAGGGGATCACTTGTACGATGCCGGTTGTCGTTTATGCTGAAGAAATTGGTGTGGATGAGGATTTCTTGTATAGGGCCCTGGTTCTGACCAACCTTCTATCTCTTCACCAGAAACGATATGTTGGCAACCTATCTGCTTACTGTGGAGCCGTATCAGCTGGAGCAGCTGCAGCTTGTGGCATTGCATATCTCAATGGTGCTGATTATGATGTCATTGGAAAAACTCTGATCAATTCGTTAGGAAATGTAGGAGGCATTGTCTGCGATGGAGCGAAGGCTTCTTGTGCAGCAAAAATTTCTAGTGCAGTTGATGCAGGCATTATGGGCTATGAAATGGCAAAACGCGATTTGTTCTTTCCGTTTGGAGAAGGACTTGTGGAAAAGGATTACGAACAGACAATTCAAAATATCGGACGTATGGGTTGCTGTGGCATGAAATCTACGGATGTAGAAATTCTTAATATTATGATAGGAAAGTAATCAATAGAGTAATAGGAGGAAAGGTATATGAAGAAACGTTGGGTAGTTCTGGCAGTATCGTGGATCGTATTTTTCGTGGCATTTCTCGATCGGGTAAATTTGTCAGTTGCTATGCCTCTGATATCCAAGGAATTCTCATTATCTCCGGAACAAGTCGGTTATCTGTTTAGTGCCTTTTTTATAACATATACGATCTTTCAAATTCCAGGCGGCTATCTGAGCGACAAAATCGGTCCTCAAAAGGTTTTGCTGGCTGCCTTAATATGGTGGTCGATTATGACGATGGCTACAGGGGTAGCGCGTACGTTTTCCCAGTTTTTTATCGTACGTGTACTGTTTGGCATTGGCGAAGGTCTGCAGCCGCCTTGTGCCTTCAAATTGAATAGTAACTGGTTTCCGAATCAGGAAAGGGCCACTGCAAATGCAATTTTTACGTCTGCATGCTCTTTTGGTCCTGCTATTGCACCATCAATCGCCGTAGCGATTATTGGTCTTTGGGGCTGGCATACACTATTTTATATTTTTGGTGGATTGGGCTTTGTGATTCTTCCGTTATTATACTTTCTAGTTAAAAATTCTCCGGAAGAAGATCCGGGTATCACGCAAGAAGAACTTCATTACATTAAAAGTGGACAAGTCGAAATCGCACCAGCGGCATCAGATGAATCTAGTGTAGGGCTTATGAGTGTACTAAAAAATCGGAATATTTGTTTGTTAGCTCTCACTTATTTCGGCTTTATGTGTGCATTTTTTGGTTTATTATCTTGGCTTCCTAGTTATTTAGTAAAAGCACGTGGTTTTGAAATGGTGAAGATGGGGATTTTCTCTGGGTTGCCATTTTTGGCGCTAGGTATCGCACAACCGCTTGGTGGTTGGCTTTCTGATAAGGTGTTTAGCGGACATCGCAAAATGCAGGCAATTGTTGTGAATTTAGCAGCGGGACCGGTGCTTTATGGTGTAGTTGGAGCCCCGACCGAAAATATTGCGATGGGACTTTTGGTTTGCACAGGGTTTCTTATAGGTATGGCGTTTGGGCCATTATGGGCGATGCCTATGGAATCGGTTAAACGTAGTTATGTTGGTATGGCAACTGGCGTTATGAATGCAGGTGGTAGCATTGGTGGTATATTGTCTCCGATTATCATCGGTTATTTGGTTGGTATGTCTGGTTATAATGCTGCATTTATCTTTATGGGAGGCGCATTAGTTTTTACCGCATGTGTTGTATCCATGGTCAAATTACCACCGAAAACAGATGCTCAGCTTGCGTCGATAGCTAAAAATTGATGAAGAAATTTTAAATGAATATTACTGATTCGCTCAGACTTTGGTTTGAGCGTTTTTTCTATTCGCAATAAAGGATTGATTAAAAAGATTTTTAGGTCTATTATTAAGAATGTAATTTTACTGTATAGAGAATTTTTGGGAGGTTAGTTTGTTGAATTGGCGTAAAAATCTATGGATGCTGACCGTTGCCGTTATACTGTCGGCTTCTAGTTATACAATGATTATTCCTTTTTTGCCGTTATATCTTCTAGATATTGGAGTGGCTTCGGAAGATGTAACGATTTGGTCGGGGCTTGTGTTTTCCGTTACTTTCTTAGTGGCGGCCATTATGGCTCCCTATTGGGGCAGGTCGGCGGATAAAGGCGGGAAACGCCGGATGGTGATACGGGCTGGTTTTAGCCTGGCTGCCGTATATTTTTTAGGGGCTCTGGTTAGAAATCCGCTAGAACTACTGATTGTGAGAATCTTACAAGGTTTTGCCAATGGTTTTCTTCCGGCAGCTATGGCGATTGTTGCATCGACTAGTCCTACAGAAAGCATGGGGGTTAGTTTAGGTTTGATACAGACTGGAGTATTAATTGGTGGGATTATGGGGCCATTATTGGGCGGAGTTTTATCACATCTTTTTGGAATGCGAGCTTCTTTTGTCATTGCAGCTGTTGTGATTGCCATTGGAACTATTGGCGTAAAATTATTGGTTGAGGAACCAGAAACTCAATTTGTGCCAAATAAAAGAAGTATCCTTGATGATTTTAAGTTGGCATTTAAGAACCGTAAGTTGGTAGAAATGCTACTGCTACTTTTTTCGGTACAAGCTGTCAGTATGGTATTGCAGCCGCTCATTACCTTATACGTTGCCCAATTACAAGGTAAGACTGAAGGGATTATCTTAACGGCTGGAATTATTTTTAGTTTGGCTGGTATAGCCGGTGCCATTGCAGCACCAATATGGGGGCGGGTAGGTCAGCAGAAAGGTTTTCGAAAAGTAATGGTGATTTCCTTTATTGGTGCCGGGATTTTTAATCTGAGCCAGTTTTTTCCCGATGATATTTATCAGTTTGGTTTTCTGCAATTTTTATATGGATTATTTGTTGTTGGTGCTTATCCTGCTATCAATACGATTGCGGTATCATGTGCTGGAGAACAAGGCAAAGGCCAGGTCTTTGGTCTTACGACAACGGCTAATCAACTTGGTTCTATGGTAGGACCGCTTATTGGTGGAATATTGAGCTCGTTTTTGGGTATCAGGGCAGTATTCTTAGTTACAGGAACGGTATTACTGCTACTAGGTGGGATTGTTTTATTCAATACCAGTGCAGCACAGCGTACTGTTGATAAAGATGTAACTATAGAAATTTAATTTATTACGATTAATAATGCTGTTATTAATCGTAATAAGAAATTTAATATATCGACTTTTTGTAGAGTTAGCTGATCAAAATCATTGAAGGCTGAGTAGTTGTTGCGGGATCAGTAATTTTTGGGACCTTATTGGGCTTTGTACTCACAGCCTTAAAACTGAGTCACCACAGAATGTATCGTATGATAGGCGATGGATATATCAGATACAGTCAAAAGCCTTAGTCGTTCTGAATTAAAAGCGAGCAAGTGATGGGCTTTTTGACTCTGTAAAAAATAAGCGTCAGCAAAAGATATTTCCCGGAAAATCTTTTGCTGACGCTTATTTTCATTGCTTATGTCGAAGGTGTGCTAGTCTTTTGGCGTCTACCGAAGACGTGAATGGCAAGACCTAGCATGACAAGTAGAGCACCTAGAGCTTGCGAGAGAGAGAGGGACTCTCCCAAAAACACTGCAGAACTGCTCATGCCTATTAATGGAACCATAAGAGCTAAGGGCGAGACGACGGCGGCTGGATAACGAAAGAGTAGTTTACCCCATAAGCCATAGCCAACTAACGTTGCGAAAAATGCAAGATAGATTACGGAGCTGACAGTAGTCCAGGTTGCCGAGTGGAAAGCTGTCACCCAAGCATCGTAGCCTTCTATTGCTAGGGACAGCATCATCAACGGTAATATCGCAACTGCTCCAGACCAGACTACTAATGATAACATGGAAAATTTGGGAACTCCAATGGTAGCCTGGCGCATGATGATATTGCCGATACCCCAACAGGCGGCAGCAATCAAAATTAGTCCAAAACCAGTAAGAGTCATAGTACCTCCCTGTTGTAATCCAATAATGATCATACCGCAGACCGACAGAGTAAGTCCTGCTATATGATTCCATTGTAGGCGCTCGCCAAGCCACATAACTGCTATGAATAAAGTAAAGAAGGCTTGAGACTGTAGTAATAAGGATGCCAGGCCGGCGGGCATACCGACTTTCATACTTAAAAATAGAAAAGCAAATTGCCCTACATTGATGGATAGACCGAGAGCTATTAGCCATGGCCAACTTATTGGTGGTCGTGGTAAAAATAAAATGGCGGGAACACAGGCGAGAAGAAATCGTAGTGATCCGAGTAGAAGTGGAGGCATAGTCTGCAGTCCTACTTTAATAGCAATGAAGTTAAGTCCCCACACGATAATTACGAGTAAGCCAATGAGTAAATCTTGTCGTTGCATGAAATAAAACCCCCAGATAACAATGAATTATCAACATTTGATTCTGATGTAAAACAGGAAGGAATCAAATTATCATGCCATAACTATAAGATAGTTGTCAAATATGATTTATTATCCGATATTTGTACCCGATTTTTTAAGTTTGTGGTAAAATAATAAGCATATTTCAAATTTTTACACCAGAACAGGAAAAAGTATAAGTTTATGAAACTTATACTATTTAAGGATATTTTTTAGTAAAGGAATTGGAAAATATGAGAATTGATTATCATATGCATTTTGAAAATGGCAGTTATGATCTGGAATGGGTAAAAGGCTTTTTTCGTCATGCCCGGCAACGCAATATTGATGAGATCGGAATTGCGGAACATAGCCATGGCTTTGTAGAGTTTAAGGATTTGTACTATGAAGAACTAATTTTGGATGATTCACCAATTGGCAACTATCAACAGCAGTGGTTACTTAAAAATAAGTTTCGATATAGTCTGAAAGATTATTTTGATTTTATGAATGATCTGAAAAAGAAGGGATACCCAGTGAAAACGGGTATAGAGGTCTGTAACTTTAAAAATCAAGAGCGGGTCGCTGATATTTTAAAAAAATATAATTTTGACTATGTTATCGGTTCCGTGCATTTTGTGAATTCTTGGGGCTTTGATTTTTCGGATTTGAAATTTGTTTGGGATGAACATAATTTAAAAGATATTTATGAGTGGTATACTGCTGAAATAGAGAATGTATGTCGTGCTGGTTTATATGACATTCTTGGACATCCTTTTAATATTCGATTGTTTAACCATATACCGACTTTTGATGTACAGCCTTTTTTAAATCGAGTTGCCATTGCTTTAAGTCAGGCAGGTATGGCTATGGATATTAATACGGGTACATTATATCGCTACCCAATTAAAGAGATTTCACCTTACCCTGCTCTTATGAAAACAGCAAAAGAATATAATATACCCATTATTTTTTCTTCAGATGCACATCGTCCAGAGGATTGTGGAAGATATATTGACAGGGCGGAAGAATATGCTCAAAAATATGGTTATCATGAAGTGTTAGAATTTACAAAACGCAAGTCTACAATTCGTACGATTGGTGAAAATATAGAATATAAGACGATTGACTTGTAAATACAATAGCGAG
The DNA here is from genome assembly GCA_964292325.1 of uncultured bacterium. Classification (GTDB taxonomy): domain Bacteria; phylum Bacillota; class Negativicutes; order DSM-13327; family DSM-13327; genus CTSoil-075. The sequence continues at coordinate 27,284 of CAXYVG010000027.1, forward strand.
GAATTTGAGATAACATGAAAAAATTTGAGCAAATTAATAAATATATGAGTGCGAGTAACAATAAGCCTATTAATAAAAAAGCAACAATTGACTTTTTGCCAGTAAGTAATTTTCTAGGGCACATAGGAAAGAGCTATGATTATGAGGTTATTGTAGAGCTATTTGCCGAACATCATATCACGATTAAAGATTTTCATAGTGTAGGTATATATGATGAAAAATGTACGATTTGTGGTAAGAATGATTGGTTAGTTTGGCGTAATGATTTTATGTATTACGATACCTTAAATAAATGTTTTATCAATGTTGAGGATGATGAGGAATTAGAAGATTCACCAGACTTAGAAGAGGTTGATTTTGCTGTATATATTTGCTCTGAGTGTGGAGCGTGGTCAACTGTTATTTCGCTTTTATAAAAAAATAAAAAATGTTGAAAAAAATGTTGATTTTTAAAGGGAATTACTGGTTTATGTAGAATAGTTTACTTATAAGTTAATAATTGGCAAACCTATTGAAAAATGGGGACGCAAAACTATGGGTCTAAAGAGGAGAACTCTATGACTGCCAAGTTGCCACGAAAGTGTATTTGTATAGGCAACAGAAAAGGTTGCCTTTTCTGTTGTGTGATATCAAAAGATGAATAGAAGGGAACTTATCGTGGAAAATTTATATAGTAAAATAGAAGATTTGCGAAAAAAAATGCATAGAGCAGCACTTGAAAAAGGGATAAGAGATCCAGAGGTTTTAATCATTAGTTGTAAATTAGATGAGGCAATCAATCAATTTCAAAAAATGGATCTAGATAGCAGAAGGAAAAAAGATCAATATCTTAAATGGTTTACTAGCATGGTTGAAGAAACAGTCGTAGATGCTTAAAGGAATTTAAAAAAGGGGGAAGGGTAGTTGGAATCTTTACTAGAGTTTTCAGAGGAAGAATTGGAGTCTTTATTTGAAGAGGTAGGGCCTATATTTGAAGAAATAGAAAAAGGAGATAAACATTTGCGAGCGAGTAGTCTTTTTGTTGAGCAATGTATAGGATTATCGGAACTTTAAAAAAACAACAAAAAACTATTGTAATAATAAAAAAAATGTGTTATTATGTATAAGCTGACTCGTGAGAAACTTTAGAATGACGTAGTAATTTTATGGTTGTATTATCACGGTGAAAGCTGTTGGTTTAAAGCCAATGTCGTCGCTGGAATAGCTCAACTGGTAGAGCACCTCACTTGTAATGAGGATGTTGCGGGTTCAAGTCCTGTTTCCAGCTCCATTTATTCCTGGATAGCTCAGTTGGTAGAGCAATCGGCTGTTAACCGATCGGTCGTAGGTTCGAGTCCTACTCTAGGAGCCATTTATCATGCGGGAATAGCTCAGCGGTAGAGCATCGCCTTGCCAAGGCGAGGGTCGGGAGTTCGAATCTCCTTTCCCGCTCCAATTTATTTTAGGTTTACCATTTGCGAGGGTGGCGGAATCGGCAGACGCACTGGACTTAAAATCCAGAGGGTGGTAACGCCCGTGGGGGTTCAAGTCCCCCCCTTCGCACCAAGTTCAAATGCAAAATGTTCTGTATCATAACAGTACAGGGCAGTACATAGTGCAAGACAATAAGCACTGCTAATGTTATCATCTGATAATACTAGTGGTGTTTGTTTTTTTGCAATTTTATAGTGGATCTATTTTAATAATCATTTTCTAAAACATATATATAGTTTATAATAAGAATATAAACTATATTGAAATCGTATCAGGAGGCAATTGATTTTGGAAAAGAATAAATGGTTAATCGCTCTTTCAGCTGTAGGCTTACATATATGTATCGGTTCTGTATATGCATGGAGTGTATTAACAAAACCAGTTATGCAGGCTTTAGGTAGCAGTTTACAAGCTACTCAATGGACATTCTCATTGGCGATATTGTTTCTGGGATTAAGTGCTGCATTTTTAGGTAAAAAAGTTGAAAAGTATGGTCCTCGTAAATCAGGACTTTTGTCGACCATATTTTTCTGTGTGGGCTTATTTGGTTCAGGAATCGCTATTTCCGTTAAAAGTTTACCTCTCTTATACCTTTTTTATGGTGTGATAGGAGGGATTGGCTTGGGGACTGGATATATTACTCCGGTTTCGACTTTAGTAAAATGGTTTCCAGAACGGCGTGGCTTCGCAACTGGAATTGCGATTATGGGGTTTGGCTTTGCCAGTCTGATAGCAGGTCCTGTCATTCAATTATTAATCGAGATGTACGGTCTAGTTGCTTCTTTTGAAATCTTAGGATTTGTATATTTATTGGTAATGGTTCCATCGTCTTTATATCTGGAATCGCCCCCATATATTCATAAACTCATTAAGTCATCGGGGAATACGTGCCCGATTACAGGGGCAACGCAAGTAACAACTGCTAATGCCGTTAAAACATGGGAATTTTATGCGTTGTGGTGGATGTTATTCACTAATATTACTTGTGGTATTGGGCTACTTTCAGTCGCCTCTCCTATGGCGCAAGAAGTTGTTAAAATGACTCCTCTTGCCGCGGCGGCAATGGTTGGTTTCATTGGATTGCTCAATGGTTTTGGTCGGTTAACTTGGGCGAGTATATCGGATTATATTGGTCGAGCAAATACGTATATCGCTTTTTTTGTAATTCAGATTTTTGCGTTTTATTTTTTATCAAAAACTACAGATAGTGCCCTGTTTCAACTGTTGGTGTTTATTATCATTTCTTGTTATGGAGGAGGGTTTGCTACCATTCCAGCTTTCTTATCAGACCTATTTGGTACGAAAGAACTCAGTGCGATTCATGGCAGAATATTAACTGCATGGGCAATGGCAGGAGTTGTCGGACCTTTATTGGTTTCTTTAGTGAGAGAAGCGACTCATAGTTATGAGAGTACTTTGCTTGTATTTTCATCTTGTTTTATAGTATCGTTGATTGTTGCTATTTTTCTCAAATATAAACATAAAGGTGAGGAGAGACAACTGAAATTATTTTGATCTTTCACTTACAATCAGCAGGAATAATATGAAATTCGTGGAACATGGGGACAGGTTTCCTGTCCCACAATCAATGATTTATCAACGTAATATAAGTACGATTTTGAGACCATTATAAAAAAATAAGCATTTGGATATTGCATTTTTTTAGTAGAAAAGAAACCGGATTTGTTTTCTATAGGATTGATTTTCGGAAACTGATATACTATAATAGTTTATAAGTGGGGAAATAAATGACACTCATTGAAGGGTGAATTTTATCGGAGGGGAGGGTGAAAATAGTGAATGATGTAAAAAATTTGATTCTTGATAAGGCTAAAGAACGAATGGAACGATTTGGTTTTAAAAAGACAACCATGGATGAAATTAGTAAAGATTGTAGAATTTCTAAAAAAACCATATATGAACACTTTACTGATAAAGAGGATATGTTTAAATGCCTTATGGAACGTGAGTGCCATAGCTCGATCGCCATCATATTTTCGCAGATGGGAGATGTATCGGACCCTCTAGAAAGATTGATTTTACTAACACGAAAGGCGATTGAACATTTTAACCAAGATCACTTTACCACTAGAATCTTAAAAGACGAGGAGTTATTCTTGGCTTTTGTAAATAGAAAATATCATGAAATGATTGATGAAGAAATAATTTCCATGATCGCTAACATTATTAAAGAAGGTAAAGAAAAAGGAAAATTTCGAGATGTTGATGAAAGAGTCGTAGCCTACGCTGGATTTAAGTTGTTCCAAGCATTCAGCTATACACGGACAAAGCCACTTAACCCAGATCAAGATTACACAGAGATTTTAATTGATTTTCTCGTCAATGCAATTGTGAAAAAATAGAGGAATATCCAATTAATTAGTAGTTATATGTTAGATAATTGGTATTTCTTTTACCTTTTGGAAACTTAAACACCGTAATGGTTTATTGGTAACGGGATGTTTAGTTACTTGCTAATGAAATATATAGGAGGTTTTTTGGGGTGAAAAAATCGATTGTCAGTTGTAGTGCAATATTGACTTTGCTATTATCCTTTGGTCTAACCGGATGCTCCACTACAGAAATAGTAAAAGAGGAAATACCACTTGTTCGCTCACAAATAGTACAAATGGGTACTGCTGGGCAAGTAGCCAACTATTCTGGTGAAGTGCGTGGAAGATACGAGACTCAGCTTGCTTTTCAGGTCAGTGGTAAAATTATAAAACGAAACGTGGAACTCGGTAGCATAGTTCATGCTGGGGATGTTCTGATGGAGATTGATGGTAAGGATATTGTGCAAACGGTAAATATTAGTGCAGCGCAAGTCGCTTCCGCACAGTCGCAATTGAATTTGACGGAGACCAATCTAGAGCGGTATCGTACATTATATACGCAAGGAGCCATTAGTAGTGCGCAACTAGATCAATATCAAAATGCATATGAAGTGGCCTTGGCTGCTGTTCGGCAATCATCAGCTCAATATAACCAAGGTGCCAACCAACTGAGCTATAGCGCTCTAGTGGCAGATAGTAACGGAGTTATTTCTAGCATCAATGCGGAAGCTGGACAAGTTGTAAGTGCCGGCCAATCGATTCTCACGTTAGTGAAAGATGGTGAACGTGAAATTGAAATCAATGTTCCAGAAAACCAAATTGAGCGAATGCGCAGTGCGCAGCAACTTCGTATCAATTTTTGGGCACTGCCAGGTGTGATAGTAGATGGTAAGGTTAGAGAAATTTCGCCAGTAGCGAATCAAGTATCACGAACTTATAAAGTCAGAGTAAGCTTAGTAAATCCTCCTGCCAATGTGAATTTAGGCATGACTGCAAATGTGGTAGTGGCGAATGCTACGAATCAACCACTTGTTTATATTCCATTAACGGCAATCTATCAGACCGGGACTACACCGAACGTCTGGATTATTAAAGATGGCGTAGTAAGTTTGCATCCTATAAAAGTTGGGACTTTTGGTGATGGAAACATTCAGGTTATTGAAGGGCTGCAAGATGGAGATGTAGTGGTTACTGCTGGAGTACAAAAACTGCGAGATGGACAGAAGGTGCGTATATGAAGGACCTTAATTTGACAGAATGGGCACTGAATCATAAGCAACTTGTGTATTTATTCATTCTAATGATATTCATAGGGGGAATATTTTCCTACCAGAGGCTAGGCCGCATGGAAGATCCTGATTTTGTCATTCGCCAGATGATTGTATCGGTTGCTTGGCCTGGGGCAAGCGCCCGCCAAGTGGAAGAACAGGTCACAGACAAAATTGAGAAAAAGTTACAGGATACACCTGGCCTCGATTATTTAAAAAGCTATTCGAGCTCCGGACAAGCCGTTATTTACGTGAATTTAAAAGAGACAGTAAAAGAAAAAGATGTCAGACCTACTTGGCTTGAGGTTCGTAATATGATGAATGACATTAAAGCAACGTTACCACAAGGCGTGGTTGGACCTGCTTTTAATGATCGCTTTGATGATGTATTTGGTAGTATTTATGCCCTTACATCAGACGAATACAGCTATGAAGAGATGCGAGAGAAAGCCGAACAAATTCGCAGAATCTTACTAGGTGTAAACAATGTCAAAAAGGTAGAACTGATTGGTATTCAATCAGAAAAAATTTATATTGAAATAGAAAGTAGTAAATTAGCCGGGCTTGGCATCAACCCCAATGTTATGATTGCTGCCGTAAAAGCACAAAGTGCGATGACTGCCTCCGGGATGGTTCAGACATCCTCTGATAATGTATATTTACGAGTATCCGGGATGTTTGAGGATATCGATGCTCTACGCAATATGCCGATTCGAGTCAATGAAAAGACATTTCGTCTAGGTGATATTGCTAGCATTACGCGTGGTTATAGCGATCCGATAGAGCCCAAAATGTACTATAATGGACAGCCAGCGATCGGCATTGCTCTTTCTATGGATAAGGGCGGCAATATTCTTACTCTAGGAACAGATCTAGAGAAAGCAATTACTATGATCAAAAAAGATATACCACTTGGTATTGAAATGAGTCAAGTATCCAATCAGCCTAAAGCTGTGAAAGGATCAATTGATGAGTTTGTCAAATCATTATGGGAAGCGATCATTATTGTCCTTGCCGTTTGTTTTCTCAGTCTTGGTATTCATTCTGGCATCGTAGTTGCCCTTTGCATTCCGCTGGTAATTGCCGCAATATTTGTATGTATGGAAATGTGGGGAATTGATTTACACAAAGTATCACTGGGAGCATTAATCATTGCATTAGGGTTATTGGTAGATGACGCTATTATCGCTGTGGAGATGATGAGCGTAAAACTCGAACAAGGATGGGGAAGATTTGAAGCCGCTTGCTATGCTTATACGGCTACTGCCTTTCCGATGCTTACAGGCACATTGATTACTTGCGCTGGCTTCATACCCGTAGGTTTTTCGAAAGGGTCGACGGCGGAGTTCACTAGTAGTTTGTTCTGGGTTATCACCATTGCACTTTTAAGCTCTTGGTTTGTATCAGTTGTCGTAACGCCGCTATTAGGCTATAAATTAATCAAGACCAAACAAGAGCAGAAGCACGATCTATATGACACCAGGTTTTATCGGATATTTCGACAGACGCTGACTTGGTGTCTAGAGCACAGAAAAATAGTGCTCAGTGTAACGCTAGCGTGCTTCATAAGTTCTATTTTTTTATTAAAGTTTGTAAAGCAGGAGTTTTTTCCACCGTCCACTCGTCCGGAGCTGATTGTTGAGATGACGTTACCTGAGGGGTCATCGCTCGCAGCAACTGAACAAGAGGCCAAGAAACTTTCTGATAGTCTTATAGGCGATTCGAACATTGAAAGTTATAGCTACTATGTTGGCAAAGGAGCACCGCGCTTTATTCTCACAATGGAACCAAAGCTACCAGCGAATAACTTTGCTCAGTTTATTATTGTTGCCAAGGATGTAAAATCTCGTGAGGCAGTAAATGAGAAAGTGGATCAATTATTTGCTGATGGCTTTGAAAAAGTGAGGGGGCATGTCAAGCTTATTCAAACTGGGCCACCTTCGGATTATCCCGTTATGCTACGTGTAAGTGGCTATGATCATGAGAAGGTTCGTGAAATTGCAGCGCAGGTCAGAGACTGTTTAGCGGATAATCCAAAACTGAAAGATATCAACGTTGACTGGAATGAAAAAAGCAAAGTTATGCATCTGAGCGTTGATCAAGACAAGGCAAGAATGCTAGGCATCAATAGTCAAGGTTTAGCGCAGGATTTGCAAACGCAGCTCTCAGGAGCTTCTATTGCTGAACTTTATGAGCAGGATAAGACAATTGGTATTGTATTTCGGATAGATGCCCAAAATCGCAAAGATTTAGCCAATATGAAAGATCTACCGATACATATCGGTAGCGGTAAATTTGTACCTTTGGAACAAATTGCAAAAATAAGTTATGATGCAGAAGAAGGTTTAATCTGGCGGCATAGTCTAAAGCCAACTATTACGGTACAAGCAGATGTAGTTCATGGCATAACTGGTAATGACGCAACACAAAAAGTGTATCAAAGCCTAAAATCTATACGTGATGGTCTTCCGGCTGGTTATAGTATTGATATTGGAGGAGCATCAGAAAAAAGCGCTACTTCCATTGACTTTTTATTGCAACCGGTTCCCATTATGTTAGTCGTTATTATGCTGTTACTGATGTTTCAGCTACAAAAAATATCGTTAATGATGTTAGCGATTCTTACCGCACCACTAGGGATTATTGGGGTTAGTCTGTCGATGCTACTGACCATGCGACCTATGGGATTTGTCGCTCAGCTTGGAATTTTAGCTTTGAGCGGGATGATTATCCGCAATTCGGTAATTCTCATCGACCAAATTGAGCAACATATTAAAGCGGGCGAGACAACTTGGAATGCCATCATTAATTCAGCTGTACTAAGGTTTCGGCCCATTATGCTTACGGCAGCGGCAGCGATACTTGGCATGCTACCATTGGTTCCAAGTTCTTTTTGGGGACCGATGGCGGTGGCGATTGGTGGTGGATTGCTTGGGGCGACCGTTATGACATTACTTGTTTTGCCAACCATGTATGCTGCATGGTTTAAGGTGGAACCCGAGATAAAACAGAGTAAAACGGATCAATGAGAACGTATCCACTTGTAGAGGTGGGAGTCTTATGATTCGGTTAGATGATGCTACCTCATGATTGGGGTAGCATTATTTGACGTTATGATTGCTTTTTTCGATATAAACAATTAATTTCCAACAGTAGCATGTTCGATATTGAAGGAGTTTTATGTAAAAATAGAGAACAAAACCAAGGTGTCTCGTTGTGAAGTCTAGTTTATAAAACATGGCAGGTATATAGGAGTTGAAAAAATGATAGCTCATTCAAAAATACGACGGACAGCGGCCGTTATCAAGTTATTTGCAGGTTTTCTGTTGGAGATTGCTTGGTATAATCTTCTACGTACTATATATGGTCCCAAAATGGAGGAACGATTGCCTGAGATTTATCGAAAACAGGCGATTCGTTTTCGAGAAACGGCTTTAGCCTTGCAGGGATTAATGATCAAAGTGGGACAGTTTTTTAGTACTCGCATTGATGTACTTCCAAGGGAATATATTTCAGAATTAGCTCTGCTACAAGATCAAGTACCACCTGTGAATTATACTCAAATCAAAGAAGTAATTGAGTTAGAACTTGGGGGGAAGGTTGAAGATATATTTGCCGAGTTTGATACTAACCATATCGCTGCGGCATCTTTTGGACAGGTATACCGAGCTGTTTTGCTATCAAAGGAAGTGGTGGCAGTCAAAGTATTAAGACCAGGCATTGAGCAGATTATTGCAATCGATCTAATGGCTTTTCGAGTCGTGATATGGATGCTAAAGATATGTACAAATTGGGAAAAATATGCAGATTTTGATACGATCTATGCTGAATTTAGTGCTACCATCCAAAATGAACTTGACTACCGGCAAGAACTGAGTAATCTAGAACAGTTTCGGGCTAATTTTCAAGGCGATCCGATGGTTTCTGTGCCACTTGTTTATCCCCAATATTCAAGGCAGCGAGTATTGACACTGGAATTCGTATCAGGGTACAAGGTAACGGATCGGGCTGGCTTGTTAGCGGCAGGACTGAATCCTGAAACCGTAGCGGGAAATTTAGTTGATTCTTATCTTAAACAAGCGTTAATACATGGTTTTTACCATGCTGATCCTCATCCGGGGAACTTATTTGTGAGGCCAGATGGTGGAATTATTTTTATTGATTTTGGTATGGTAGGCAGAATTACAGATCATAACAAAAGAGCGATTCGTAAGCTGATTGGTGGGCTGATCAATAGTAATGCGGAAGATGTTTCCCATGCACTGCAAGAACTAGGGTTTATCAAAGCAACAGCCAATCTTTTAAGTTTGCAAAAGGCGATTGCGTTGTTATTGACTGTCTTGCAGGATATACGATTTGAGGAATTGGGTACTCTAAAATTTGATGGGATTTTAGAAGAATTGCGTGAGTTCATTTATTCTCAACCCTTTCAAATCCCTGTGCATTATACTTTTTTAGGCAGAGCTGTGGGTACTCTTTCTGGGATTGCAGCAGGGCTAGATGCGAATATGAATATTTTGTCCATTATTAAACCTTATGCCAAACAGGTTTTGGGCCAAGATTTTTCACCTTGGCAATTAGTTTGGCAGAAAACCCAAAAAGTAGTGCGGGCGGGGATTGAGATTCCACCTTTACTAGAGCAGACATTGAAAGATGTCCGTGCTGGCGATGTCCAAGTCAAGATGGAAATGGGACCTGTGCTTCGGCAACTTAGATTTCAAGAAACATTAGCAAATCGACTGGTATGGGCTATTTTATTGGCAGGTACAGGGATTGCTGCTGCGGTGGTTTGGAGTAGTGGGCAAGAAAAATTGGCTATGTACTTGTTATATATTATGGCCGTATTTGCCTTACTATTAGTCAATAATTTGTGCAAACAGGCTGAAAAAACGCTACCATGGCACCGTAATTCCCGCCGGTAGACAAAATAGAAAAGATGAATTGTGGAAATCGCCACAAAATAATGATGCTAATTATCATGTAGTATTTGATATTCATAATGTTCAATAGTAATACCGGTCAACTTTATGTTGACCGGTATTTTGAGTTACCATATATCTTTGTCAATGTACTGGTGCGTTATATCTAATTTAACTCTTTTTGAAGCTTCCACAGTCTGTACATTCAATCGTAGAAGCTTTTGGTGCATGTTTTACTACCTCAATTTTTTCTAACGTACAGTAGTTATCATCTTTACAATGAAATGTACATTCTGTCACTGTGCAACCGATACTTTCATTATGATTCATAGTTGATTACCTCCTAAAGTATTAATAGAAACAAGATTATTTTGTGTTTATAAATGATAATTATACATGGGATTTTGGTAAGGTAATATTTTTTTGTGCTATGCGATTATAGCGGTATCGCTAACCAATTTAAACTGCCGGAGTGTATCGAGATCGCGACAGGGATGTATAACTAATTCATACGAACGACATCGCCAATGATAGACGTTGACAACCTATATCGTTAGTGATACTATCCCGTCTTTGACACTTAAGAGAATAAAAAAAGCCAGAACCCCTTTATTTATAA
>CAXYVG010000028.1:0-37698 GCA_964292325.1 uncultured bacterium
TGACCCAAGAGAATATTGATATTATACCCGTAGAAGTTAGAGAATTGGATAAAAAAGTGAAAATATTACAAAAAAAATATGAAATTTTAGCAGTAATTGGTGTGAAAAAACCAAAAGAAAAAATTCCTTTTATCCCACTAGAAAAGCTCATTGATGGTAATGGTGAGAAGCGAATACGAGAAATTATTATAGGTAATCAATTTATGGTATTGCCGGAAAAAGAGAGTGTTGTTATTAAAGATTTATGTGAAGATAATTTGGCACAATTCCTGACCTATTTGAATCCTCATAAAATAATTGGAATATTGCTTCTTTTCATAGACGAACTTGAAAAAGAATTGAAAGTCACATATGATAACGCTATGAAAATTAGAATCATTCTTCATGTAGGATATGCACTTGAGAGAATGATCGCTAATGATGGGTTACGATGTGAGGATGATAAAGAATCTATTGGTACAGAAATTCAACGAGCAGTGGATAGTACCTGTGAAATTTTTAAGAAATCAATTAATATATCATTAACCGAGGATGAAAAATATTATATTTGTAGAATGCTAAGTCCGACAGAATTATAATTTAATTACAAACGCAAAAAATAGAGACAAAGGACTCACAACTGTGGTACGAATAAGTCACCACAACAAATAACAACGACAGGAGTGAGTCCATGTCTCATACATCTATTTTAGCAGAGGATTCAACAATCAACAATTTCATAGGGTTACTCAACACCCCTGCCCATAGAATTTATAGCCATTCTTGCCAGATGCTTTTACCTCATACATGGCATCATCAGCATGTTTTAATAAAGTATCTAAATCATCTCCATTGAAAGGGAAAATGCTGATTCCGATACTCACACTTAAAGGAGCTTTGTGATTTTCCAAATGAAATGGGGGTACAAAAGATTCCACTATTTTTTGTATTATGATTTCGACATTGTCTTTGCTCTTGATGTCGGGAAGAATCATTGTATATTCATCCCCGCCAAGTCGGCAAACAGTATCGGTAGGTCTTGCAATTAAATTTAGGCGAGTAGCCACTTCCTTTAGTACAAGATCTCCTTGCGAATGACCATATGAATCGTTGATGGCTTTGAAACCATCTAAATCTAGAAATAATAATGCTACTAATTGATTATTGCATCTAGCTTCTTGTAAAGAATGATTGAGTCGATCAGTAAACAATGTCCGATTACAGAGTCCTGTTAAATTGTCGTATAAAGCGTTATGTTTAGCATGTTCTTCCGATTTTCTAATTAATGCATAACTAATTTCCAATTCACTGGTCATTTTTTCGAAAGCTTGTCCTAGACGTCCCACCTCATCATTAGACGTAATTTTAAGATTCATTGCTGTAAGGTCTCCACTAGCAACTCGATTGGCTGCAACCTCGAGGTCTTTTATTGGCTTAGAAATTCGACGTGCGAAAATGATAACTACAAATACTGTCAGAATTAGAACACTAATGGAAGTAACAAATGAAATTAGCGTTAGTTGCTCTAATTGTCCAGTCACTTCTGCTGTTGGCAATGTGACAGCTAACGACCAATTCATTCCTGGTATAGGTGCATAAGCGGTCAGTTTTTCGACCCCTTCATATTGATAACGAAAAACCCCTTTTTCGTTTTTGGTCATTTTATAAACAGCCTCTTTCAATGCTTGCGGTGTATTATTAGCAGTCAGAAGATTGTTTTTTAAAATAAATTCTTTATTAGGATGAATAATGATAAGTCCATCATCTTGCAACACGTAAGCAAATCCGGTTTCCCCTGCTTTGATAGCTAAGACTTTCCTACTAATGCTTTCTAAGTTCACCACTCCTGAGATACAACCGATTATTTTACCGTTGACTTCGACAGGCGTTACAATAGCGACGAATGGTACTCCTACGGTTACAGAGATTAATGGATCTGTGATTACAGTCTCCCCTTTGATGGCTCGTTGAAAGTATTCTCTATGTGAAATGTTACCTGTAAATCCAGAGGAATCATAGAATGTACCATCGGGTTGAATAAATGTAATGGATAGATAGTCATTGTTAGTTCGATAGACATCCTTTAAGAGTGGAACAATTACTTCGATATTGCCGTTGGTAATCGGTATAGAATGAGCCAGCATCATTACTTCTGACTTATGACTGCCGATCCATAATCCGATCTGTTCTGCATAATTAGTCGCCAAATCAACGGTTCTTTCCTTGGCACTAGTAAACAGTAACTGCCTGGCTTTCCAATAGTTTAGACATCCTAATGTGCCTAGGGACAGCAGTATGATGGACACAATTATTGCTGTTAGCTTAGTCTGCAAACTATTGCTTATCATAAAAACAATCCTTCCGTATAAGAGTAGCAAATCTATTTGGAAATATAGCTTATAATAATGATTTTAGTTATATAATTCGTGAATTTTTCGTATAATTCCTCTTATAATTCAGAAAAAAATACTTGTTAACGGTCAATTCAAATAAAAGATAATAATTAGTAATAAACAATAAAAATAAATTGCAAAAAAATAGGAAATATGCTACACTGAGTCTAACAAAATAAACGATTTGAAAAGAAAGGAGAATTAACATGATTAATACTAAACTGCAAGATGCAATTAACAATCAAATTAAAGAGGAAATGGATTCCGCATATCTTTACTTGGCGATGTCTGTATATTGTGAAGGTAAAAATTTAAGAGGTTTTGCTCATTGGCTTAAAGTTCAATATCAAGAAGAAACCAGTCATGCTTTTAAATTATTAAATTATTTAGGAGAACGTGGTGGTCATGCTACACTGCAAGCGATTGATGCTCCGCCTGCTGAATATGGAACTCCAGTTGAATTGTTCAGTAAGGTACTAGCTCATGAAATAAAAATTACTTCTCTGATCAATAAATTATATGAGGTAGCGATTACGGAAAAAGATTATGCTGCTCAGATATTCTTACAATGGTTTATAGAAGAACAAGTAGAAGAAGAAGGAACTGCTTCTGCTATATTAGAAAGATTGAAAATTGTTGGTGATAAAGGTGGTTCCCTTCTTTATATCGATAAAGAACTCGGAAAACGCGCTTAATACATAAAAAGAACCCTCATAAGGGTTCTTTTTTTTGTATTAGGCGTATTTTCTATTAAAATACTACAATGTTGATACGATAAAAAAAGGATTCTTAAGAAATATGAAGAAATAAGTAATGTATGTGAAATTATAGTGACATGGTATTGATGATTACAAAATGTAAGATTGATGTTTATATTATCAAAATAATAATTATTTATAATATACAGGATTATGTAAAATAAGGGTGAACTGTGTAAAAAAACAAGTAAAAAATATCCATTAAGCGGATGTAGGAGGTATATTTTTGGAGAAGTCTACAGTAATTGGTTTGATTGCAGGTGTATTTTCGGTTGTTGTAGGGATGGCATTAAAAGGGGCAAGCCCGGCGGCGCTTATAAATCCAGCAGCATTTTTGATTATCATAGGTGGCACAGTGGCATGTTTATTTAATGCTTTTCCGATGGACATTCTTAAGAGTTTTCCAAAGTTAATAAAAACCTTATTTAAACAACCAGCTTTTATGCCAAAAGGCGAGATGTTAAAAATGTTTGTAGAGTTATCGCAGATTGCTAGACGTGAAGGTATTTTAGCTCTTGAAAGTCGTGTAGAAGAGGTGACTGATACTTTTCTCAAAAAGGGTTTGAGTATGGTAATTGATGGTCTTGATCCAGATTTTGTAGGCGATGTACTAGAGGCGGAGATTCAAGGTATGGAAGAAAGGCATCGCGTAGGTGCTTTGATTTTTAGCCAAGCAGGTACTTATGCACCAACACTAGGGGTACTTGGTGCTGTTATTGGACTCATTGCAGCGCTTGGAAATCTAGATGATATTGAAAAATTAGGGCATTCCATTGCGGCGGCTTTTGTGGCGACGCTACTGGGTATTTTTACAGGATATGTTATTTGGCATCCTTTCTCTAATAAGTTAAAGATGATGTCAAAAAAAGAAGTGGACGTTAGAAAAATGATGGTTGAGGGAATTTTATCATTACAAGCTGGTGATTCACCAACTGCAATTGAAGCAAAATTGTTAGTATTTATTCCTCAAAGTGAACGTGATTTGTTAAAGGCTAAGACGGAGGAAGCATAATGGCTAGAAAAAAGAAGCATCATGCTGAGCATCATGAAGAACATACTGATGAGTCGTGGTTGGTTCCTTATGCTGATATATTGACACTATTATTGGCATTATTTATTGTGCTATTTGCATCAGCGGATGCGAATGCGGCAAAGTTTACTCAGATGGCTCAGTCTCTCAGTGCAGCTTTTAGTGGTAGTCCATCTGTGTTTGACAATAACCAAGCGATTACTCCAGAAGTAGATGCCTCTAAACCTGATCAGTCCAAAATGGATCCTGCCAAAGAACAGGCGTATCTGAGAGAATCTGTGCAGCTTGCAGAAGTGAAAAGAGAAATAGACCGGTATATGCAAAAAAATAATCTAGCAGGTGACTTAACTACCGCTCTTACAGAAGATGGTTTGATGATTCGCATTAAGGATTCTGCATTATTTAATTCTGGTAGTGCTGAACTTCGTCCCGAATCATTAGTCATTGGGACTGAGGTTGCTAAAATGCTAAGTATACTGCCACAACAAATTGTTATTTCAGGGCATACGGATAATATACCAATTAGGACTCGAGAATTTCCATCTAACTGGGAATTAAGCTCCATGCGGGCTATTAATTTTATGAAATTTTTATTAGCACAGGAAAATATGAAGCCGGAGCGATTTAGTGCAATTGGCTATGGTCAGTATCGACCGATGGTAGATAATAATACACCAGATGGGCACTCGAAAAATCGGCGAGTCGAGGTGCTTATTATGCGGAGTAATAAAATGTAGTTAGCTAAGAAAAAGACTTGGAGAAAAAACCAAGTCTTTTTCTTTTAAAATCCGTATATCTTGGCAAATATCATTCAATACTGTACAATGCATAGTAAAGGATAATATGGAGTGAGAGTCGTGATTGTTGGTACTGGTATTGATATCATTGAAATTCATCGGATTGCGAATGCCATTATACGCCAGTCATTTGTGCGCCGGGTATTTACAAACGCTGAGCAGCAATACTGTGAGAGCAAAGGAGTGCAAAAAGCTGCATCCTATGCTGCACGCTTTGCTGGTAAAGAAGCTGTGATGAAAGCTTTTGGCACAGGTCTTGCAGGAGGGACTTTGCAAGATATAGAAATTTTGTTAGATGATAAAGGTTGTCCACATGTAAAACTTACAGGTCAATTTTTAGAGTTATCTGTTAACATGGGAGTAACGGATATTTATATATCCTTGACGCATGCCAGGGAGTACGCTGCAGCACAAGCCATTTTATGGGGAGGTAAATAGGTATGAAGATTGTAACAATTGATGAAATAAAAATAATTGAACAAAAAGCGATGGAAGAGTATGAAATTCCTAGCATTATTTTAATGGAGAATGCTGGTAATGAAGTGGCGCATCAGATAGAGACTATTATGGGAAATTTACATAATAAAAAGATATCGATTTTTGCTGGTAAAGGAAATAATGGTGGGGATGGATATGTTGTTGCTAGGCATCTTCATAATCGAGGCGCCAAAGTGAAAGTCTTCTTGATCGGTAGTGAATCGATTGTAATAGGAGATGCGTTAACTAATTTGCAAATTATCAGCCATATGGGCATTGATGTCATTGAAGTAGTCAATGATGGTGATTGGGATAAAGTGAAAATTGCGATGACATTTACGGATTGCGTAGTGGACGCATTGGTTGGTACTGGTTTTAGAGATCAGTTGATTGGTACGATGGCTCAGGTAGTCGGCAGTATTAATAACACGAAAAAAATGGTCATTGCGATTGACATACCATCAGGTGTTGATGCTGATACGGGGCAAGTGTCTGGTATTGCAGTAAAGGCTCAGCATACGATTACTTTTTCTTTGCCAAAACAGGGACTACTCTTATATCCTGGAGCTTCTTATGCTGGGAATGTAACGGTAGCTGACATAGGAATACCAAAAGCTCTACTCACCAATGAAAACATTAAGCAAAATATGATTACAAGCGCGATTGTAAAAAAAATATTGGTTGCGCGAGAGCCGAATGCTCATAAAGGTAGCTGTGGAAAAGTATTAGTAGTCGCGGGTTCTAAAGGGCTTACGGGTGCAGCATTTTTAACGGCTTCTGCCGCTCTTCGATCAGGGGCTGGACTTGTAACGCTTGGAATTGCTGAAAGTTTGCATGACATTATGGAGGCGAAATTGACAGAAGTGATGACTTGTCCTCTATCTGAGGTGGCATCTGGTACCTTAGGGCAAGGTTCTATAAGCGAGATTAAAGAGAGGGCAAAGCAAAGTGATGTAGTAGCAATTGGCCCAGGACTCGGACGTCATGAGGATACCATGACTGCGGTACGGCATATGATACAAAAAATAGAACGGCCACTCGTGCTTGATGCTGATGCTCTATATGCGTTAATCGATCACACTGATATTTTAGCTGAGGCTAATGCCGTGCCGATACTGACGCCACATGCAGGAGAAATGGCAAGGCTTGTTGGTTTAACATCTGAGGAAGTAAATCAAGATCGGGTGTATATCGCTAGGCAAACTGCGATGGAATGGAGCAGTATTGTTATTTTAAAAGGGGCACGTACAGTAGTAGCATTTCCTGATGGTGAAGTATATATTAATATAAACGGTAACGCTGGTATGGCTACAGGGGGGACTGGTGATGTCTTAACAGGAGTCATTGCTACTTTAATCGGGCAGGGATTGTCAAGTCATGAGGCAGCACTAGCTGGTGTATATATTCATGGTTTAGCTGGTGATATTGTAGCTCGAAATGGCATGATTGGTATGACTGCTAGCGATATGATTAGGGCTTTGCCAGCAACGATATTTGCGATTCAAGAAAATGAGTAGCATAATTTATCTTTTTTTTATACATACTTAATTATAGTGAGGTTCATAGCGAGATCAATAATCGTATTAGGTCTGTGTATATATAAAACAGCTATTTATCATTCGCCAATTCACAAAGCGGTATATAAAAAAATTGACATTTATATATATAAAACTTATAATTAGTCTATATAAAAGCATGTGTTAACTGGCGGGGGTGAAGGCGTGGCAGAATTGAGGCGTATTATGATTAGTATTCCAAATAGTTTGCTTCAAGAAGTGGATGGTATTATTGCTATGGAAAAATTAAGCCGTAGTCAATTCGTGCGTGATGCTATGCGCTCATGTATCGAAGAACGTAAACGTAAAGAGGTACGAGATATGATGCGTAAAGGATATCAAGAGATGGCTACGATTAATATTGAATTAGCTGAGGAAGGATTGCTGGCAGATGCCGATGTGTTTGAAATGCCTACCTTGCTAGCAGAGCGTGAATAATGATGGTCGTAAAACGTGGAGATATTTATTATGCGAATTTAAGTCCAGTAGTGGGTTCTGAACAAGGCGGACATCGTCCTGTTTTAGTTATTCAAAATGATGTTGGTAATAAATATAGTCCGACTGTTATTGTAGTAGCCATTACTTCGCAAATTTCTAAAGCGAAGTTACCTACTCATGTAGAGATAAGTTCTAAAAGCTCCAAATTAGAAAAGGATTCTGTCATCTTACTTGAACAGTTACGTACTATAGATAAACGTCGTTTAAAAGAAAAAGTAACTCATTTGAGCGAAGATGTTATGAGTATGATTGATGAAGCGATAAAAGTAAGCCTCGGTTTAGTTGAGGTGTGAATAGTAGTAACAGATGGGCAGGAAACTGCCTGTTTTTGTTATTAAAAAGTATATATATTAACGATTATGGAGGTTGCTTCTATGCGCAAAGGGTTATGGCTTATTATGTTATTCATTGTTGCAATGATGGTTGTACTGACAGGCTGTGGTAAGAGTACGGCCAAAACAACGGAACAAGGTCAGGTAGCGAAAAGCGAAAAAGATTCATTGCTGATAGTTAAGGTTTTAGATATTGGGCAAGGGGATGCCATTTTAATTCGGGCTTCAGGACAGAATATATTAGTAGATACAGGTGATATTGCTACTCGCGATAAACTAGTCGCATACATAAAAAAAGAAGGTATTACAACGATTGATAAAGTCATTATTACTCATCCTCATGCCGATCACTTAGGTGGTATGCCTGGAGTCATTGAAAATTTTAAAGTAGGGCAAATTTATGATAGTGGTAAAACGGCAACTACATCGTTATATCGCCAATATATGTCGGCAGTAGACAAGAAAAAGATACCTTTTACAGTAGTAGCGCCTGGTAGTGAAGTCGCGATTGGGACAGATATGAAACTCAAATTTTTAGCTCCAGACAAATCGCTTCTTGCCGGTGCAGAAGTAAATAATAGTTCCGTCGTTGCGAAATTGATGTATAATAAATTTTCTATGTTATTGACAGGGGATGCAGAGAAGGAATCAGAAGCTCTTATGCTAAAAAAATATGCTGGTGACCTTAAAAGTAATGTGCTAAAAGTTGGACATCATGGTAGTAATACTTCCTCTTCACCAGAATTTTTAAAAGCAGTTCAACCAGAGGTAGCTATTATTTCCTTAGGTGCGAATAATGACTATCATCATCCTCATCCATCTATATTAAAAAGATTTGCGGCGGCTAAACTGAAAGTATATCGTACGGATGCAAATGGTACGGTAACTATTACGAGTAATGGTAAAACCTATGAGATTGCAAAGGAGAAATAAGAACATGAAAGTTCAGGCTGTGATTGATCGTTTTGAAGGTTCAAAGGCTGTACTATTATTGGGAGATGATGAAGTTCAAGTTGTATGGCCACGTAATATTTTGCCTAGTGAAGCGACTGAAGGCGATATCTTACAAATCAACTTAGAAGTAGACCATGAGGCTACTGAATCAGCGAAAGAAGAAGCAAAGCGTCTCTTAGAACAAGTCATAGCAAAAAATCAGGATGGTTAACCGACCATCCTGATTTTTTTTACTAATATAGATAAGCCTTTATTAAAGTATATACATATAGCAATTATTTCTAACAAAAAAAGATTATTTATTCTACCAAACGGCAGGTATTTATATTAAAAATCTCGAATAATGAATAAGTGGACAACAATAATGAGTGTGCAGATAAATTGCGTATGAAATTATGAAATAAGGAGGTGTTATATTGTATCGTATTATTTTAAGTTTATTATTGGTGATGGTCTTTATGGCACCACAGGCTGTTATGGCAGCTGCATCTAGTGAACTAGCCAATGTACGTTGGTCGGTGCACAAGGATGCAATAGAAGGTACTAGTAAATTGCGTTTGGTCATTGATACGACGGGACCCGTTATAGTCAAAGGTTCGTTAAATGCCAAAACTAGTCCGAATTTGACAATCGATGTAAAAGGAGCGACCATAGGAAGTATCGATAGCTCGGTAGCACTAAAAGGGGAGATTGCTGAAAAAGTTAGCTTTGTAAAAAAAAATGCCAGTAGCAGTCAAATTATTGTAGCTTTACCCCGTATGATTGAAGAAACTGATTATAAAGTGTTTACGCTACCAAGTGATATTGCAAATAACAAATCGTTTCGTATCGTCATTGATATCAATAAGCCTGTACCGAAGGCGAGTTATAATTTTACGGCTGGTTTAAAAGATAAAGTGATCGTAATTGATCCAGGGCATGGTGGTAGTGATTCTGGTGCCATCGGACCTGGCCAAACGCAAGAAAAAACAATTACGCTAGCAATTGGACAACAAGTGCAGAACTTATTAGAACGAGCTGGAGCTAAAGTTGTAATGACAAGGCAAACGGATGTAGATGTGTATGGACCGAATGCGAGTGGGGCAGAAGAACTTGGCGCTCGAACTAAAATAGCAACGAATAATAAGGCGGATGTATTTGTTAGCATACACATTGATGCGTTTTCCAATCCTTCGGTCGGTGGTATTACCACGTATTATTATCAAAAGTCAGGATATGATGCAATGCTAGCGCAAAATATTCAAGACAATTTAATGAGTAGTGGCATCATGCAGGATCGAGGAATCAAGGTTGCAGGATTTTACGTAATAAAACGCTCAGAGATGCCAGCGGTATTGGCGGAACTGGGTTTCATATCAAATCCTGAAGAAGAAAAGCTGCTCAACACACCGAAATTTCAGCAACAGATGGCCCAAGGTATTGTGCAGGGGTTAGAGTCGTTTTTTGCTCAGGCAGCTAGAAGAGGAGGTGGCTCCTAATGTTCCGTAGAAAGACTCTATTAGCTATTGTTTTCATGTTTCTTGTTACTTTTATTGGCGGATGTGCCAATGATAATGATGCAGCACAACTGACTCCAAAAGAAGAGAATAAGAGTACGGAGCAACAAGTTGCTCAACCTAATAATCAACAGGACCCAGCGTCTTTAAATAGTCAAGAAAAAATGGTTATAACCGTATACAATGCTACGAAAGATGCGGCGTATCTGGTTGGGGAAAGTCATGTTGTTGCAAAAAATGATCATCCTGCACAAACGGCAATGGAATTGTTGTTAGCAGGAACCAAAAATGTTGCTTTATTATCAGTGGTACCTAATGGCACTACACTGCGACATATTTCGATTAAAGATAAAATTGCATATGTTGATTTTAATGATAAATTGGTTAAAAATAATATGGGTGGATCGGCATCCGAAATATTATTGGTTGGTGCGATTGTTAATACATTGACAGAATTTCATGATATACAAAAAGTGCAAATTTTAGTAGAAGGTAAAAAAATTGATACTATTTCTGGACATTTGGATATTGGTGAGCCACTTAGTCGTTCGGAAAAAATTATAAAAAAATAAAGAAATCGTGATGAAAGCAGCAGTCCATTATGGGCTGCTGCTTTCTGAGATACAACTTTTTTTAGCTATATGGCATACTAGTACTGCAGGATTTTATCGAAAGCAGGCAGAATCTTAATATATTTGGGAATGATAAATGAATGGTGGTGACAAAATGGAACTAAAGCAATTGGGGGAATTTTCCTTAATTGATAAAATAAAAGAAAATACAATTCACCATAGTGAAAGTGTGGTGATTGGGATCGGTGATGATGCTGCTGCATTAAAACCAACAGTAGAGCAATTGCAATTGGTAACAACCGATATGCTGGTAGAAGGTATCCACTTTGACTTGTCCACTAGTAGTGCTTGGCAACTTGGTTATAAAGCGATAGCAGTGAATATAAGTGATATTGCAGCGATGGGGGGTATACCGAGGCATGCTGTTATTTCGATTGCCTTACCTAAGACGCTAGCGGTAGAATTTGTTGTAAGCTTATATGATGGCATGAAAGAAATTTGTCGTGAGTTTGATGTCAATATTGTAGGTGGTGACACAGTCGCCAGTCCGAATGGATTAGTCATTAATGTAACGGTTATAGGGGAAGTGCAGCCTGAAAAATTGCAGCGCCGATCAGGTGCTAGTGTAGGGGAACTGGTTGTGGTTACTGGTACGCTCGGAGATTCCGGTTGTGGACTGGATTTGTTAAGTAAGGAGGATTGGCGGCAGTATGGTTTTGCTCCGCCACTCGTGACGCGTCATTTGATGCCAAGGCCACAGGTCATCGCAGGACCTAGGTTAGCAATGGTAGGATCAACGAGTATGAATGATATTAGTGATGGGCTGGCGAGTGAAGCCAATGAAATTGCGATGGCTAGTGCTGTTGGGATGCGTATTTATGCAGATTCTCTTCCGCTGTCATCTGAACTTCAAGAGGCGGCTGCTATGCTTGGAAAATCAGCAGTAGAATATGCTTTATATGGAGGAGAAGACTACCAATTACTCTTTACGATTCGTCCGAAGCAATTTGAACTGGCAGTACAGTCTGATATTGGCGCCAACATAACTGTGATTGGTGAAGTGATAGAGCAGAGCCAAGGTGTATTGCTAGTTGCTGGGGATGGTCAGGCTTCCTTATTAGAAGCGAAGGGGTACAACCATTTTCGTTAGGGGGATTTACAGTTTATGTTGCATTTTAAGACAAATTCGCCAAAGCAAACATTTGCTTTTGGTCAATGCGTAGCTAATCTTTTGGGGGCTGGGCAAGTCGTGTGTTTAGCTGGTGATTTAGGAGCCGGCAAAACTTTATTGGTACAAGGGATGGCGCAAGCTTTGGGGATTGAAGATGTAGTAAATAGTCCTACATTCACTATTTTAAATGTATATGAAGCGGATTATCCAATTTACCATTTTGATCTCTATCGTTTAGATTATGCGGAGCAATTATTTGATATTGGTTTTTATGAATATACCGAAGCCCAAGGGCTTTCTATTATAGAGTGGCCAGATAAATTTCCAGAAGAAATGCCGAGTGAATATTTATGGATTGATATAAAACGTAATGAAAATGTAAATGAACGGATCTTTGATGTTCGCGCCTTTGGCACTCGTTATGAACAGATCTGTGAGGAGTTGAAACAAGTATGCCCATTCTTGCTATAGAAACTTCTACGTTGGTATCTAGCGTAGCATTAGCAACGGCTGATACATTATTGGCTGAAATTACATTGCAAACGAAGAAAACACATTCCGAATTATTAATGCCGCATATTGCCAGGATTATTGAGATGGCTGGTGTGAAAAAGCCTGATATTAAAGCAATTGCTGTTAGTATTGGGCCAGGATCTTTTACGGGTCTTCGCATTGGTTTATCGACTGCCAAAGCACTAGCGTATGCGCTGAAGATACCAGTCGTAGCGGTGCCTACTTTGGCTGCTATGGCTTATGGATGCCCAGTACCTGGAGCGATCTTAGCACCTATTTTAGATGCGCAAAAAGGCAATGTATATCAAGCTTTATTTGAGTGGGAAAAGGGTGAACTCAAGGAACTGATGCCGGCAACTGTTGTCGGCATCGATCAAGCACTTGAAACATTGACTCAATATAGTCAGCCCGCAGTATTGCTAGGTGAGTCAGCGGTCATGTATCGCGAAAAAATACAAACCATTGAGAAAAATTTAGTATTAGCAGAACCGCATATGATCATTCAACGAGCAAGTAGTGTGGCTGGACTTGGTCATAAGCTGCTTAAGAAAGGGTTAGCTCAGGATGTGATGGCACTAGAACCTGTCTATATTCGGCGTTCAGAAGCAGAGGTATTATGGGAACGTAGCCATGGAGTGGGCGTATGACTTCTATCATGATCCGGCGTATGAATGAGATGGATATTGATGGCGTATTGGTCGTGGAAGAAGAGGCTTTTACCACACCTTGGTCGCGTATGGGTTTTGTTACAGAAATGAAAAATGAACTATCCTATTATTTAGTGATGGTAGATAGCGGGAAAATTATTGGCTATGCAGGAATGTGGCTCATTGTCGATGAAGCTCATGTTACTAATGTTGCCATCTTATCTGCACATCGCGGACAAAAATTAGGCGAAAAATTAATGGGAGCATTAATAGAACATGCTAAAAATCGGGGTGCTTTGAGTATGACGCTCGAAGTACGAACGTCTAATGATGTGGCGCAAAGGTTATATGCTAAATTTGGTTTTGTATCCCGAGGAATACGCCGTAATTATTATACCGATACACAAGAAGATGCCATGATTATGTGGTGTGATCAATTACCCTGATGATTGCGAAAAAAAGAGCCACTTGCGTGGCTTATAGGGTGATTGTTGATAGTTATAATATGGTATGAATAACGAAAATGTTACAAAAAGGAGGCCGTCGTTTTGGCCGATGATGAAAAAAAATCCACCAAGCCGTGCTTGATTTTGGCCTTGGAAACGAGTTGTGATGAAACCTCAGCCTCTGTAATTGCTGATGGACGGACGGTATTGTCAAATGTTATTTCGTCTCAGGTACCAGTACATCAAAAGTTTGGAGGGGTTGTACCTGAAATTGCCTCGCGCAAACATATTGAAAATGTGATTCCGGTTGTTGATCAAGCATTGCGTGAGGCAGGAGTGACTTTATCTGATATGACTGCGATTGGTGTAACGCATGGCCCAGGCTTAGTCGGAGCGTTATTGGTAGGGGTATCGGTAGCGAAAGCACTATCTTTTGCGACAGATATACCATTGATTGGTGTCAATCATTTAGAAGGGCATATTTTTGCTAATTTTATATCCCATCCTGAATTAGAGCCTCCGTTTATGGCTTTGGTTGTATCAGGGGGGCATACTTCGTTGGTCCATGTTAAAGATTATAATCATTTTGAACTGTTAGGTCAGACGCGAGATGATGCAGCGGGTGAGGCGTTTGATAAAGTAGCCAGAGTAATGAAACTACCGTATCCTGGTGGTCCCTATATTGATCGCTTGGCGAAAGAAGGAAATCCAGAAGCGATTGCTTTTCCGAGAGCACTAACAGGACGCGATAATTTTGAATTTAGTTTTAGTGGTCTTAAATCGGCAGTGCTTAATTATTTAAATAGTGCTGCACAAAAAGGCGAAGAAGTGAATCACGCTGATGTGGCTGCCAGCTTTCAAGCAGCGGTTGTAGATGTACTAGTAAGTAAGGCATTGCAGGCTGCTGATAAATGTGCTGTAAAACAGATTGTATTAGCTGGCGGTGTGGCGGCCAATAGTGGTCTAAAAGTCAAGCTAGCAGAAGCGTGCAATAAGAGTGGGTTTGCATTTTATTATCCAGATATTATCTTGTGTACGGATAATGCAGCCATGATCGGTTGTAGAGCGTACTATCAACATAGTGTTCAAGACTATGCGGATTTACATCTAAATGCAGTTCCATCTCTGAAATTAGCTGCTAGATAAATGTCAAATGGGATAGAAATATGTAAAATGATAACAAGGAATTTTTGATGTATAAGTGGAATACGTATATAAAAGAATGATGCTATTCTTATTGTTATGCAGATTATGCTGCGAATAAAATAGTGGATTGTCGCTGGAGGTATAACATGGTAGTAGCAGGAGACGTTTGCCGAAAAATGACTGCATTAGCCCCGGCACAGATTGCCGTATTAGATAATTATTGTTCTATACTTGGTCTTGCAAGTGATTTGTCTCATGCCCAGGTTACGGTATATGTGCAAGGGTGCACGGAAAACTCTTTGGTGATTGTGGCGCAAGTAAAGCCGAATACTAGTTTTGTACAGCAAAAGTCTAACTTACTAGGAACGACTGTTCATGCACCAGAAGAACCTCTTGTTTGGCGGACCATTACAAGAGAAGAGATTATGCATGGTCAACGAGAATGGGCCATCGGAATGTGGATGGAGATGCAAGTTTATCCAGTGCGAGATGCGAGTGGGAATGTAATTGCTGCTGTTAGCTTCGAAGCAAGTATCGAAGAATCTCATCTAGAAGGTCATCAGCTTTTGCTGGAAACTGCGCAATTAATGTTAGCAACGGTGCAAATACCGATTAGTAATAAAATGTATCGACCTTTGTCAGCAAGTGATGGTATTCTCATTGTCGATGAGCAGGGGAAAATTATTTTTGCCAATTCAACGGCGGATAGTATATATAAGGTTTTAGCGGTTGGGTGTATTGTCGGACGACGTATTTATGAACGCCAAGCTCATATGGGAATCGTTCAGCAAGTAATGGCTGGACATAAAGCCTGTGAGATTGAATTAGTTGCCGGTAATATGACACTGATACAACGAGCCATTCCCATTATTGTTAATGGCATTTGTTTATGTACGGTTGTCATTATGACGGATGTAACGGAACTGAAAAAGAAAGAAAAAGAGCTGATGATCAAATCGGCTGTAATTCAAGAAATACATCATCGGGTCAAGAATAATCTACAAACGATCGCGAGTCTCTTACGTTTGCAATCGCGTCGTACTACCTCACAAGAAGTAAAGGCTGCCCTCAAAGAAAGTGTCAACCGGATTGCTAGTATTTCGGTTGTTCATGAATTCTTATCACAGCAAGATGCAGAGTTTATTGATGTGGCAGAAGTTGCAAAAAATATTTTAGAACTTGTCATTCAAAATATGCTAGAGCCTGATTTTAATCTACAAACTAATTTTAATGGACAGACAGTGATCCTGCCCTCAGAGCAAGCAAGCAGTTTAGCACTTGTCATTAATGAATTGATTCAAAACTCAATTGAGCATGGTTTTACAGGCAGGCATGAAGGTCTTATTGGAGTAGAGATTATGACGCTTCCTGATAGTTATAAAATTGAAATATATGATAATGGGATCGGTATGCCAGTTGATTTTAATTCTAAGCCATCGAATAGTTTAGGATTACAAATTGTACGTACGTTAATTGAAAATGATGTTGGCGGGAGTTTTAAGCTTTATAATGATCAAGGAACTCATGCTTGTATTACAATTCCCCATAAGGTGGAAGGAGG
Source organism: uncultured bacterium (assembly GCA_964292325.1). Classification (GTDB taxonomy): domain Bacteria; phylum Bacillota; class Negativicutes; order DSM-13327; family DSM-13327; genus CTSoil-075. The sequence goes on from CAXYVG010000028.1 coordinate 16,327, forward strand.
GCTTTAATGATGGAAGCGCTACGAATTATTATTGCTGACAATGAATCCATTATCCGAATGGATTTAAAAGAAATGTTAGAAGAAGCTGGACACGCAGTGATTGCAGAGGCACCGAATGGTGCAAAAGCGATTGATTTGGTGCGAGAGCATAAACCAGATTTAGTCATTATGGATATTCAGATGCCTGAGATGGATGGTATTACAGCCGCAAAAATCATATCAAATGAAAAGTTGGCTCCCGTTTTACTACTGACTGCTTTTAGTCAGAAAGATATTGTAGAAAAAGCAAAAGATTCAGGCGTTTTGGCTTATTTAGTCAAGCCGGTAAAGGAAGTCAACTTATTTCCAGCTATGGAGATTGCATTGTCTAGATTTCGTGAATTTGCGGAACTAGAGCAAGAATTAGAAAATGTAAAAAATTCATTAGCTACTCGGAAAATTTTAGATAGAGCCAAAGGAATATTGATGGATACCTATCATCTCAGCGAAACGGAAGCGTATCGTCGTATTCAACAATATAGTATGAGCAAACGCGCAACAATTAAAGAGGTAGCTGAAGCCATCATTGGCGCATCAAAAAAGAGAAATTGATCTACGAAATAAGGATTTTTATAAATTTTTATAAAAAATCCTTATTTTTTCTTATGAAACACTTGCATTTTTCTCTTTAATTTTATATCATGAAAGAAGTGATTAGCACTCGCTACTACTGAGTGCTAACAACAACGAAAATATATTACACATCATAAAGGAGGTTCTTCAATGATTAAGCCATTAGGTGACAAAGTAGTCATTAAGGTTCTAGAAGGTGAAATGAAAACAAAGAGTGGTATCGTATTACCTGATACTGCAAAAGAAAAACCACAAGAGGGTGAAATTGTTGCAGTTGGCACTGGTAAAGTGCTAGACAATGGCACACGTGTTGCTTTTGATGTAAAAGTTGGCGACAAAGTTATTTTCTCAAAATATGCTGGTACTGAAGTGAAATTTGAGGGACAAGAATATCTGATTGTAAGTGCTGAAAGAGATATTTTGGCAATCGTAGAATAATAAAATAAATTGGGGGCTTACATACAATGGCTAAACAAATTTTGTTTGATGAAGAAGCACGTCGTGCACTAGAAAGAGGCGTAAATGCTCTAGCTAATGCAGTAAAAGTTACACTTGGACCTAAGGGTCGTAATGTTGTTCTTGATAAAAAATTCGGTGCTCCTACTGTTACCAATGATGGTGTAACCATTGCTCGTGACATTGATTTGGAAGATCCGTTTGAAAATATGGGCGCACAACTTGTTAAAGAAGTTGCGACTAAAACAAATGATGTTGCTGGTGACGGTACTACTACTGCTACCCTTTTAGCACAAGCTATGGTTCGCGAAGGTATGCGTAATGTAGCTGCAGGCGCTAACCCTATGATTATTAAAAAAGGTATCGAAAAAGCAGTTACTACTTTGGTAGAAGAAATTAAAAAATCATCCAAAAAAGTAGAAACAAAAGATGCAATTGCACAAGTTGCTTCTATCTCTGCAGCTGACGAAGAAATCGGTAACCTGATTGCGGAAGCTATGGAAAAAGTGGGTAAAGACGGTGTTATCACTGTTGAGGAATCCAAAGGTATGGGCACGAGCCTAGATGTAGTAGAAGGTATGCAATTTGACCGTGGCTACATTTCCCCTTACATGGTTACTGATACTGATAAAATGGAAGCGATTCTAAACGATCCATACATTTTGATCACGGATCGTAAAATCGGCGCGATTGCTGATTTGTTGCCTACATTAGAAAAAGTAGTACAACAGGGCCGCGAATTATTAATCCTTGCTGAAGATATTGAAGGCGAAGCATTAGCTACTTTGGTTGTGAATAAACTTCGTGGTACTTTCAAAGCGGTAGCTGTAAAGGCTCCTGGTTTTGGTGACCGTCGTAAAGCAATGCTAGAAGATATCGCTGCTCTTACTGGTGGTACTGTAGTAACAGAAGAAATTGGTCGCAAACTTGACACTGTTGAACTTGTTGACCTTGGTCGTGCTCGCCAAGTACGTGTTTCTAAAGAAGAAACTACCATCATCGATGGTGCTGGTGATGCTACTGCTATCAAAGCACGTGTTAGCCAAATCAGAACCCAAATCGAAGATAGCACTTCTGATTTTGATAAAGAAAAACTGCAAGAACGTCTTGCTAAATTGGCTGGCGGCGTAGCGGTTATCCAAGTTGGTGCTGCTACTGAAGTAGAACTAAAAGAAAAGAAATACCGCATCGAAGATGCTTTGAATGCAACTCGCGCTGCAGTTGAAGAAGGTATCGTAGCTGGTGGTGGTACTACTTTCATCGATATTATCCCTGCTCTAGATGCTATTGCATCAACTGGTGATGAATTGACTGGTGTAAATATCGTACGACGTGCGATTGAAGAACCAGTACGTCAAATTGCTCATAATGCAGGTTGCGAAGGTTCTATTATCGTAGAAAACGTGAAGAAAGCTGGTAAAGGTATTGGCTTTAATGCGTTGACTGAAGAATATGTAGATATGATCGCTACTGGTATTGTGGATCCTGCTAAAGTAACTCGTTCTGCACTACAAAATGCAGCGAGTATTGCAGCTATGGTATTGACTACTGAAACATTAGTTGCCGATAAGCCTGAAAAAGACGGTGGCGCTGCTGCTGCTGCCGCTATGGCTGGCATGGGCGGCATGGGCGGTATGGGTGGCATGGGCGGCATGATGTAATTTGAGATCGTCAGCCCTTCCCGGCCGAAGGGTGTGAGTTCTTAGAAACATCAAAGCGTACCATTTTAGTACCGTAATTCATAAAAAATCGAGGTTGTCCACGAGTATCAAACTTGTGGGCGGCCTCTTTTTTATTTTATAAAATGTGCGTCATTATCATCATTTAATGGTGATAATGATGAAGCAATAAAAGAGGTCATTGGGAAAATAAAAGCGGGTAACTGCTATATTTCTATTATATCAACAGTTGAAATTATATCGGTAATCGGAAAGTACGCACGTGGGGGTGCTGGGGCGAATAATAAACGTATGAATCCGAGGGTTGTGAAACAATGGATTAAGCTTGTTGCGGACATGGTTTCGGGAGAGTCTCCTCTATTGTCATTATCAACAATTCCTTTTTCAGAGAAAACAATAGCCGAAGCTCAGATAATCATTCAATATGCACTAAAACATAATTTTGGATCTTTAGATGCTATAATAGCTGCAACTGCAAAAGAGTGCTGTTCTAATGAAGGCTATGAAAATACAATTTTAATTACGTCTGATAAAGGATTGAAGGCATGCTTAATAAAATGCGGAATTCCACATTGGGACGCATTTCGGCTAAATTGCTCATAGTAGGTTAATCATTTCGCCTATCAATGTTCATATACAATGCCTTCTTAGGACAGTAAATATTGGGGGAATGAATCGGCCCCCTAACCCCAAATCTTGGGGGGGAAGGCAGTCGTCGGATAACGCTGGTATGGTATAATGGAAATATTTTTAAACTTCTCCGCGTGGTTCAGGCTTTATTGTGCCTTAGTTTAATTGATGTCCCCACTGCTTGTGTTAGGATGATTCATTTTAAAGATAAAATGCAAAATTACAGGATTTTCCGTAGATTAATAGAAATACTAAGTAGAGTTGAGAACACGTAATCGATTTGGAAAATGATTACGTGTCCTGGAAAAATCTGAATTTATTATTTTATCATTTAAAACTGAAATGTTATGTGGTTATTGAATTAAAAACAGGTAAATCATGAACGGTTATAATTTTATAGTAACCAGGTTCAATGGTAAGTTATTTGCATATATGGAATAGTAGACTGGGAAATATATTAATTAGGGAATTGTAAATCGGTAATAAGAAGTTGTTTGTGATGGTATCGATGATGAAGATTTGCCATCTGAGGCTGCTTTATTTTAAACAGAGGGAGCGGAAGAGGTTTGTCAAAACAATATCAGGATTTTCTTGCGATGCAAGAAAGTGAGACAGTCGAATTTAAAGAAAGATGGGATGATTCGACGGCTTTAAAGGCATTATCGGCTTTTGGCAACACTCGGGGCGGAGTGTTTGTTGTAGGTATGACAGATGCGAGGCAACTAGCAGGTTGGAAAGTGTCTGACCGTGAATTAGAACAGATCGTCAGCAAAATCAGCGACGTACTCAGGGTTCATCCTACCGTTGTTGAGAGAATAAGAGCCACGGATGATGCTGAACTATTAGTGGTAAAGATGCCGGCTATTTCGATACCGATACCTTATCAAGGTCGATATTACCGACGTATAGGCAATAGCACAAGAGAAATCATGCCAGTTGATTTGGGAAGATTTTTGTTGGAACGCTTAGGGACTACTTGGGATGGATTAGCCGGTGATTATGGTATCGAGGCTCTTGATCCAGAGGCAATTGAAACTTTTATTGGTTTTGCTAGAGAGCGGCTGCCGCTTATTTCCTCAGGCGAGGGTTGGGTTTCTATATTGGACAAACTACAGCTCATGGAGGATGGGAAGGTACTTAGAGCAGCATTACTGCTATTTGCAAAAAACCCGCAGAAATTTTTTCCTAATGCCAGGGTTCGTATAGGGCGCTTTAAAGATGCGGTAACCATGCTTGATGACAAAATGATTGAAGGGAATTTATGGCAGCAGGTTGATACGACGATGAAACAACTTATGCAGTATATTCAGGTTCGCTATGAGTTTTCCAAGGAGGCTAGTATATCGTCTGGAATTGAAAACATGCGACGGCGTGAAGTTTGGGACTACCCGATTGATGCGCTGCGCGAAGCCGTTATGAATGCCTTGGTGCATCGTGATTATATGAGTATGGAAAATATTCATATACGGGTGTTTGATGATCGTATTACCATCACCAATCCAGGAGGGTTGCCAGAAGGAATAACCATTGATGATCTAAGAAAAGATGAGCATCCATCGGTGCCTCGTAATCCATTGATGGCTCAGGTTGTATATTATGCCAATTTAATTGAAAAATGGGGAACTGGCATTACGAGAATTCGCCAGGCCTTTGCAGCACAAGGGTTAGTGGAGCCGGAGCTGACGGCAAATGATGCAAGGTTTACGATCAGCTTGTATAAGAGAGCGATAAAAGAAAATGCTACCTCAGATATTCAGTTGACCGAACAACAAAAGAAGGCCATCGCCTTTGTCAAAGAAAACGGAAAAATTACAAATAAGCAGTGCTGTGAAATTGTCGGCTATTCTGATGAGGCTACCCGGCGTATGCTTAAAGATTTAGTGCAAAAAGATATTTTAAAAATGCAGGGGAAGGGGCGCAACGTACATTATATTTTGCACGCAGTTGGCGATTAGTTGGCGATTAGTTGGCGATTGTGGTGATTAGTTGGTGATTATTGAGATGGTTATGGAAAATAGTTGTATTGTAGTCACAGAAAGATACATCGAAGCCGTAGTGGTTTTCAAAAAGATGCCTGTAATGAAATCATTACGTTGGTTAATTGGTGTAGTGATGTATAGGACAATTTTCTTCGAATAAAACACAAGTGGCGTATAAGTGGCGCATAGAGATGTGCAAAAAGCCTTGAAATTTGTGATTTTATCTATGCGCCACTATTAAAAGTGAAAATCAAAAGTGGCGCATAAAATTGTATAAAAACAAGTATTAGTTATGAGAGTATGATTTTCTTAGATGATTTTATTTATTGAGATGTTGCAGCGATTAGAAAGCGAGTGCGAGCCACAAGACGAGGGATGCGGCCGCAAAAGTAATCGAGCAGTTCCGGCGATAGCCGGTGAGCGCAGCGCACGAAGCTGAAATGAAGCGCAAAGTCACTTGATAAAATAGAGTGCGACCACGAGCAGACTAGCGGAGGTCAGGAGCCGCCGGTCACAGCTACTGGCATAAGAGTAGGTAGTAGTTGTAAAAACGTGGACGAGTGGCTTCTGGCTGGAGTGAGGAACGAACGGAACCTTATGATTAATTCAAAAGAATATTTTCCTGATTAATGGGGAGTGGTCCATTAATCAGGAAAATATTCTTTCATTTCTGGAAAAACGTTGATCAAGAAGCAATAGGTTATACTGTTTTTGATCCATTGATATTAATAAAAACAGAGAATGACTACTTGCTTTCCTGATAATTTGCAAGGGAATTAGTTAGCGTGGATAGCCGCAATTTCTGCGTAATAATTTTTAGAAAATTTCAAATTATTTCCGAAAGATTGAAGGAGTTAAATAACATAACAGCGAATAATAAATATTGTAAATTATTGTATTTTTGACCTTGCATTTTAAATTATGATAAAAGTATTGATATAAATGCAACAATGGTGGAGATAAAAATCGACAGGGCTATGATTCATACATCCGATGTATGTTTCGTGTTAATATGGTATTATATAGGAAGGGGATTGAGTATGCGTATTAAAAGCGTTGCTAATGGGAAAAATTTGGGTGCCGATAGTATTGATTGCCACTGGCAAGAATTTGTATTTAAAAGGATAGATTCTATCAGCGAAGAGTCCTTACATGAAATTGAAATACTCCTTGGCCAAATTGATAAAAATTTAGCAGGCGCTATAAAAGAGCACATACTCGAAAGAGATATTAAGATATCATATACTTGCTATAATCAAGGAATTATTGACGGAATGAAAATATCTTAGAGCCTATATATATAAAGACATAGGGTACTATTTTGGTACTGCGACTGAAAAGTACCACAATAGTACCGCTTTTTTTTATAAGCATTACCGCTAATACAAAACCAAACAAAATATATTCATTGACGGAGATCATTATATGTAAGAAACGAGCTTTATATGGGGGAATATCTATGATCGATGGGAATAAATTAATAATCACGTTTGAGATAATAAAGTTAACAAATAAGAACATGTTAAATCAAATGGATAGAAATGATTGTTTTTTAACCAAATATAGTATTTGTATTTACAATCTGTAAATACTATAATACTAATGAAAGGTGGTGATTTTATGTCTAATCATACAGCATTAGATGTTGCAAAATGGTTTTTGCAACGCAATAATACGGAAATGAAACTCAGAGATTCAGAGTATATTTCACACCTTAAACTTCAAAAACTTCTTTACTATGCACAAGGTATATTCTCAGGAATTCACGGCGATCCACTTTTTAATGAGAAAATTTGGGCATGGGCGCACGGTCCAGTTGTAAATGAAGTATATCAAGAATATAAAGATTATGGCTCTCGCGGAATTGATAAAGATTGTCAACCAACCGAAGAATATTCAATACAAGAAGAAAATGCACTAGAAATGGCATATGAAAATTTCGGTCAATACTCAGCATGGATGTTACGCAATATGACTCATAATGAACGACCTTGGAAAGAAACACCTATTAACGATGTAATACCTTTTACTCTAATACGTGATTTTTTTAAAGAGGAATATATAGAAGAATGAAAATAAAAATTAAGCAGAAAGAAAAATTGAAAGTTAGTAAATATGAAGGTAATGTTTCTTGTCGTAATGATAGGGCAATGCCTTTATTTTCTTTTGCATATTCAACAGATAAAAATGATTATAATTTTGAATTTTATGGAAATGATTTTCGTAATGAATTAAAGACTAGGAAAAGTTTGGATGTTTTGTTAAAAGAGTTATCACAAAAGACGTGGTTAGAATTAAGTAGAAGAACAAAATACCAAATTGGAGGATTTGAAAAACTTAGATATGATCAAATAAATGTTTCTCCTGTAAATTTAACAATGCCAAAAGATGAAAATATATTGAGCTTTAGATTCGGATCTGCTGATGCATATAGATTACTTGGATGTAGAAAAGATGGATGTAATGTTTTATATGTAATAGGATATGATTTTGATTTTTCAGCATATGATCATGGCAATTAGTCATCACCCAGCATGAATTAATGATTAAAAAGTATTCCGTCGCATTGTTATGCTACTTTCTGTAAGAACATATTAGCTCAGAAAATGGTACGCTTGCATGGCAGTAATGATGATAAAGTACTAAGGATTGATCGACTGCCAAAATTTGTACGAGATTTTGCTCGCAAGCACAAGCTTATGATGAACGATATCGTAGAGTCCTATAGATTTACAGGATATGTTGACAGTGAAATGGATAATTTTCTTCGAATAAAACATAAGTGGCGCATAGAGATGTGTAAAAACGCTTAAAAATCGTGGCTTTGTCTATGCGCCAATATTAAAACTGAAAAATTAAAGTGGCACATAGAATTGTATAAAAATAAGTTTCATAGGTGTTCCTGGATTTTCGGTACAAAATCTGTGGCGAATCAAACAGTTTTATGAAAAGTATTCGGAAAATGAAAAACTCTCACTGCTGGTGAGAGTTTTTAGTTGGTTTTTATTTATACACGTCACCTCTAGGGCGAATAGTAATGACATATATTATTAAAATATCATTTTCAATTTTGTAAATAATTCGCTAGTTACCAACACGCAGTCTGATTTGATCTGGTCTCCCGGTTAGCGGTTTTATATCCACACTTAACAATACGCTCTTTTGTTGGTCTATCAAGTTTTGAAAGATAAGTTTGAGCGGGCTTTGATAACTGGACGCTATATTCCTTCATTGCGGCAGAACTCCTCAAGAGATATCGTTTCGCCATTAGCGATTGCTTTTTCACCCTCTTGAATAGCGAGGATGTCATCTGGCGATAATTCTTCTTGATCTAATTCTTTGATAGTTTTAATAATAATCTGTAATTTTTCAGGCGGCATATGACGAATCAGACGAACAATTTCACGGCGGACGCTTATTTTCATACCCATTTATAATCAATCCTTTCGTTAAACAATTAGTTTTGACCCTCTAGTATCTGTTTTAGTATTTTTTCCGTAATTAGAACATTCGTTCATGAATCGATTAATAATAGTATACCACCATTACCGCTCTTTAGCACTCATGGCTATGAGCCTATAAAAAATAAAGCATTGAAGGACATCTCGGCATCATATCGCTAAAAACTACGGATGATACCAAGATGATACCGGATTTTTTAATAACCAAACATAGCCATGAAGAATATAACAAAATCATTCTATATATTAAGGAAGGAAACATTATTTTGGATGGTGTATGTTTCATTTAGAAAAAATAGAGGTTGTCCACGAGGATCAAACTTGTTGGCGGCCTCTTTTTTCGTATCCTTTTTATATCCTATAAATTGAATAGCTAGTAGGTTAGTAAGTGAATAATATTAACGTTTAATAATAAAATTTACATTTGCAATTACATATGTTATGATGCGTTTATAGGGGGAGGAAAACGGTGTGAAAAGTTATTCATCGAAAGAACTACTGAAAATGGTAAAGGATGATGGATGGTATGAAGTTAACCAAGAAGGATCACATTTACAATTGAAACATCCAACTAAAATCGGTAGGGTAACAATACCGCATCCTAAAAAAAGACTTCCCAATAAAAACAGTAAAAAATATCTTAAGGCAGGCTGGACTTGAAATATAGTCCAGCCCGACCTATCTTATATGCTGCTTGTAGTAAAAATACAACAAAGGAGTGGGTAATACATGAAAAATCGATATGCATTTCTAGCAACGTTCCATTTTGCTGATGATGGTATTTCTATAGAATTTCCTGATCTGCCAGGTTGTTTAAGTTGTGCAGATACTGAAGATGAAGCTTTTAAAATGGCTAGAGAAGTATTGCAATTACATTTATACGGTATGGAACAGGATAATGAAGCGATTCCAGAACCTTCAAAAATCAGAGACATTCATCTTGAAGATAATGAAACATTGGTCTTAATTGATGTATTTATGCCAGCATTTCGTGATAAGATGGCAACTAAAGCTGTCAATAAGATGTTAACTCTCCCAAGGTGGCTTAATGATCTGGCTGATAAAGAAAATGTTAATTGTTCACAGTTGTTTCAAAATGCACTCAAAAATTATCTTGGTGTTGATGATCATCGTGAATTATAATAGTTTTACTAGTGGATGCATCTTATAATAAAGAAAATGTAAGAATTTATATCGGTTTTAAAAAGATTAAGTATAGTATAAAATATACTTAGTCTTTTTCTTATATAAAATACTAAGACAACGGCAGTCATATTGTTAGTCTGTCGGGCTGGGCTATAGGGCACCTAGAGACGGTTAGGGGAGGTAGGGTATGAATTTGATTGTAATGGATTCAACCAAAGAAGAGCCTTTATATATACAAGTATATCAACATTATAAAGCGGAAATTGAACAAAATAGATTGCAAGAAGGGGAGAAGCTACCTTCCATTCGAGAACTTGCCAATAATATTTCTGTGAGCAAAACTACAGTGGAAAAGGCATATCAACAATTGGTGAGTGAAGGATATATCGAAAATTGTGATCGTTCCCGCTATACGGTAAATCGAGTCGAGAGTATACCATTTAAATTGTCTCATACTATGATCGTAGATGATGATGCTGTTGAGCAAGGCAGTAATGAAGGGTATTCTATGTATGATTTTTCAAGTGGGGAAATGGATAGTGACGGATATGATTTTTCATTATGGAAACGATATATCAGTAAAGTTTTTTTAGATAAAGAACGTTTAATTGGGTATGGTCATAATAAGGGGGAAGAAGAATTACGCAAGCAAATTGCAAAATATATTAAAAAATCAAGAGGGGTTTATGCCCGCAGTGAACAAATCATCATTGGACCAGGTGTACAAAGTTTATTGAATACGTTATGTAGTATATTAAAGCTAGAACATAGTAGCATTGCTTTTGAAGATCCAGGATTTAAAAATGGTAGGCGTGTGTTTGCGGATAATTCTTTTAAAATATTGCCAATTAGGATGAATCAAGATGGTATTGATATCGAAGAATTGATAGATAGCGGGACAAAATTATTATATCTAAGTCCATCTCATCAGTTTCCAACAGGCTATATTATGCCCATTGGTAAGCGAAATGGCATATTAAATTGGGCGAAAAAAGTAAATGGGATCATTATTGAGGATGATTATGATAGTGAATTTCGCTACTTTGGACGACCCATTCCAGCACTAAAAGGGCTAGATAGTGAGGGAAATGTAGTATATTTAAGTTCTTTTTCCAAAATCATACCACCTTCGATACGAATGAGTTATATGGTATTGCCAGAAGGATTGCTAGAGTTTTATCAAAGTAATTTATCATTATATAATCAAGGAGCATCGACTCTTGAACAACTTGCACTTGCTAAATTTATGGAAGATGGTCATTTGGAAAAACAAATTCGTAGGTTACGTAAATTATACTCTGAAAAAAGCTTAATTTTATTTGCAGCCATTAAGGATATAATGGGAAATCATGTAGAAGCTAAGAATACCGAATCGGGACTGCATATGATTTTAACAGTGAAGTCGGAGTTAACCTCAAAGGAATTAGTACAAAGAGCCCTTGAAAAAGGTTGTCAGGTGGCTCCAATTCAAGATTATTATTGGGAAACAAAGGATGAAAAACATCCACAAATTATCTTATACTTTTCTAGGATACCGGCAACTAAAATTCGAGAGGGAATACAGTTATTAAAGGATGCATGGTTCTAAAATTCCTATCCTGTTGCATACATACTATTATGTGGCAGAAGGGGGAAGTGATATGATCATAAATCTACGAAAGATATTGAATCATCGGCATTTATTTTATGGGGTTGTAGGATTATTTGCGATTGGCGCTATGTATATTCAAGTGGCAGAAATGATTTCGCAAGGACCAATCGCCATTTCGAGTACTCGGACAGAACAAAAGGTTGTGGCTCTCACGTTTGATCATTCTTGGGGGAATAAATTTACGCCGTCTATTCTTGATACACTAAAGGCAAATAATATAAAAGTAACATTTTTTATCATGGGACCATGGGCACAGAAATACCCAGAGGTGGCGAAACGGATGGCTGCTGATGGACATGAAATTGCCAGTCATGGTTACCGTCATCAAAATTATGGTGATATGAGTAAAGAATGGGTAAAGGAAGATATTGAAAAATCACATGCTTTGATTAAGGAAGTGACAGGCGTCGATGCGAAACTTATTCGTCCGCCAAATGGTCACTATAGTCAGCAATCATTGAAGACTACGGCGGAACTTGGCTATCAAACAATTATTTGGAATATTGACTCGCTAGACTGGAAAAATCCAGGACGTGATGTCATTGTCGAAAGAGTGATAAAGCGTCTAAAACCAGGTGGCATTATTTTGCTACATGCTTCTGATACTCCCGTACAGACTGCAGATGCCCTGCCTATTTTGCTAGCAAAGATTAAAGAGCAGGGGTATGAGATTGTTACAGTGAGTCAATTATTAGAGCAGTATGCTGAAAAAGGGATACAAAAACATTAAGCAAATGCTAGCTGTATTGTTAGTTTGTCGTGGATGGGCTATAAGGGTTTCGCTTGCGTCCTTCGGAAAGCCACTCAACCCTTATAGCCCATCCACAACGATTGCGATGAAGAAGATTTAGTTATATTTATATATACGTTGGGGGGCTGTCGCATTAGTGATATAAAATTATCGCTGGCGACAGCTCTATTCTTTCTTTTCTAATATCCAAAGGATTCTCATGTAATTTCAAGTAAAAAATGCACACTAAAACAGAGGGACATTTTCCTCGAAATTTTGTGTGCATTTATACTGTTTTCAGCGGATGTAAATAAGATTTGCATCTGTCGCCCTCTATCGATTAGTCAAAAGGGAAAATTGGACGATTCTGGTTTTTTCATTTATAGCGCAGAAGACTAAAGGACTTTAGTGTAAAAATATAGAATATTATAGAATGTAAAGAAACTCTCCGTCACTTAACTTTTTGTGTGGAATTTACTTAAATTACAAGGTGGCTTAATGATGGATATAGTTTTTTCCTTATTGGTAATGAGTGCTGTTTGTTTATTATGTGGTTTATTGCTTAAGAAATTTTTCTTTAAACCAACGTCATTATATAATTCACCAACTGAACACAATTATACATCTGTAGTGCAGCAAGAGTTAAATAACGAAGGAAGATATAATCAAAATACTGCACCCGATGACCAAGTGATTGAGACTGAAGTTCAAGAACTAACTAGGCTAGATATCATGGATGAGGAATCTATCAGGAAATTGATTCTGATACTGAAACGTATTATCAAGGTTAAATCAGTTCCATATGTAGTAACTCGTGTGGCATCTGAAGAGTTAAAGGCTGAAGAAGAATTTAAGCAACATATTGTTACCAATGACCTAGTGATAGAAAATGAAGTTCAAGAAGTAACCGGGCTAGATGCCACGAATAAAGAAACTGTCAGGAGCTTAATATTGATACTGCAACGCATTATCGATATTAAGTTTGCTGAACACAATTATACAGAGGAATTTATCAGGAAATTAACTCTGATACTGAAACGTATTATCGAGGGAAAATCAGTTCCATATGTAGTAACCCGTATGGCATCTGAAGAGTTAAAGTCTGTAGAAAAATTTAAGCAACATATTGTTACCAAAGACCTAGTGATAGAAAATAAAGCTCAAACGGTAACTGAGCCAGATACTACGGATAAAGAAACTGTCAGGAGTTTAATATTGATACTAGAACGTATTATCGATATTAAGCTTGCTCTGGATGCAATAACCTGCATTGCATCGGAGGAGCAAAACAGCACAAATGATAGTAGTTTTGATATTACTATGAGCGAAACAACACCGGTAATAATTCTCTCAAAAGATATTGAGAGGGGAAAAGCAGTAACAAGTAATAATAGTTATTGGATTGATGAAAGAACGCCAATTCGCATTAATCAATTTAATATAGAACAAGGAATGGTGTATTATGGTAGTGGTTTAAAAGGAGCCAATAGCTATGAGATAGAATGCGCTTTGATAGATCCAAAACTACCAATTGATAGTAGTCAATGTGATTATCGTATTCGTCAAATGGATTATTGGCCATCTTATTCTGAAATATCACCGCAAGCCAGAAGTGCATATTTGAATTGGTTATCATCGGGGAGAAACGATCCGGAAGTTGATATTGGGTATGTTTTTTTATATTATTATGGACTAGAACGTCGATTATTGTATGATGTTGAAAGTGAGTTTATATATAAGAATGAGATTAAATCAATAGTGGCAGAAGTAGAGCGATTGCTCAATATTTATGGTAATAATAGGTCGTTTAACACTTATGCTAATTCATTACTCACTTTTATAAAAGCGGATGATTTTCTAAAGACCAATTTATATGAACAAGCAGCACCTAATGCAACCTATCATACTGGTCTACCCATAAAACTGATTGTAGGACTTGGACAACTTGTAAAAGACGGAGTCGCTATTCCTGCTGACTGGGCATTGTCATGGTACTTGTCATCAGTTAATCCACATTTTATTTCACGAACTCCAGCCAAGCGCTGTAAAGAAGAATTTCGAAAAATATTTGAGGAAGAGTATGTAAGGATATTTGGGGATGGTTTAATATTGGAACCAGAAAAAGAAAATTTTAACTATACATACACTTATCAACCAGCAAGTAGATCCCTACTAGGTATTAAGTCATATGGTAAATTATTGGATATCCCTAATATTAGTACGTTCGTGGAAGAATTAGATGCGTTAACCCCGATCATACAATATTGTCATGACAGGCTTGGTAGTTATAGTCGTTTTCTTGGGAAAAATCCTGAGATGGTTGGTTCTTTAGATGCGATACTAGAGTTGCCTGCATCTATTTGGCCAAGTGACGTCAAGAACATAATAAGTCAGATCAAGTCTGAAGTATCGCAGAGTAGTGACCCCATTGAAATTACGTTCTCTTTATTTACATTGAAACTGCCTGAATGGAAAGATCGCTCTAAACAGAAAATGAGTTTGTTATTAAATGCGCTTGAAAGATATTACCAATTAGGAGTAGAGCCTGACTGTAGAATAGGTGGGATAATTCCAGAGGCTGATTCGAGTGTTTTTATTTTTGAATTAGATCCAGATAGTACAGACCGTGTGTTTGAGCCGAATTATGCAGTAATAGCATTGGCAATGAACCTATGTGTGCTAGTATTTCAAGAGGATAAAGATATCCTAGAAAAAAAAATTACCTTGTTGGTAAATCAAGTGAACAAGTGGGTAAGCAGTTTTTCAGAACAGCAGCGACTTAAAGTGTACATACGCTATCTCGAAAAACAACAGTTACAGTTTGTTGGTCAAAAAAAGCGAATTGGAACTTTAAACTTGAAACAAAAAGAGATGGTTGCTAATATTGTTACTCAAGTTGTGCTGACTAATGGAACATTCTCGGTTAGCGTGATGCGGATGATGGAACGAATCACTAATTTATTAGGAATTGAGTACTCATTTTTATATAACAAAATGCATCAGATGGCGGCAGAGCCTATTACTGTAATTTCAGGTTCTTCAGATATAGGCTTTAGTATACCAATTCATCCAGATAAGACCCAGATTCCGATTGACGAATCAATACATCTTGATATGAATAAAGTTGCTAGCTTGCAAGTGGATTCTGAGAAAGTTGCTGCGATTCTTGGCGCGGTTTTCAACGAAGATGGAGCGCTTCAAGATAATGTAAATGTTGAAAAACCCAAAACTCCTCTTAATAACACAACGAAAGTATACTGGGGGCTTCCTGCAAATTTATCAGAAATGGTACAAATGCTTATTGCAAAGTCAACGTGGAACAGAGCGGAATTAGCAATAATTGTCCAAAATAGAGGACTTATGTTAGATGGTACGCTAGAGCAGATCAATGAAGCTGCTTATGACAACTTTGATCAACCTTTCGCCGAAGGTGAAGAAATAATTGAGATAAATCAAGAGATAGTGAAGGTGATGAACAAATGAGTATGATACGTCCTAGAGAGCGTGAGGCAGTCCTACAGTCTCTGCGAGCCGGGGTAGTACCTCGTGCTGGTCAACGTTATATTCAAGTTGGTCGAGTGCGTGAAATTGAGGCATTGCTGAAAGACATAGAGCGTGTAACAGATGGCGGCACGATGTTCCGCCTGGTTATTGGTGAATATGGTTCAGGGAAAACTTTCTTTCTAAATCTTGTTAGAGCAGTTGCTATTGAAAAGAAACTTGTCACTGTACATGCTGACCTTAACCCAGATAGAAGACTCCACGCAACTGGTGGGCAAGCACGTTCATTATTTGCGGAATTGATGAAAAATCTCTCAACTAGAGCAAAACCAGATGGTGGTGCTTTGGTAGGAATCATCGAACGCTTTATATCTAATGTCCGCATGGAAGCTACGACAAACGGCGTAAGCCCTAATAAAGTAATTTATGAAAAACTAGCTCATTTGTCGGAGATGGTAAATGGCTATGACTTCGCAACGGTAATTGAGGCTTATTGGAAAGGTTTTGAAAGTGGACAAGAACAGCTAAAAACAGATGCAATCCGATGGCTACGTGGAGAATTTACAACAAAAACTGATGCAAAAGTAGCTTTGGGCGTTAGAACGATTATCGATGATAATTCATTTTATGATCAGTTAAAACTACTAAGTAAATTTGTACAACTTGCTGGATATGCAGGAGTCTTAGTATGCCTTGATGAGATGGTCAACCTCTACAAACTTGCAAATACTCAGGCACGTAATGCTAATTATGAACAGATCCTTCGCATCTTAAATGATTCATTACAGGGAAATGTTGATGGATTAGGGTTCATATTTGGAGGAACTCCCGAATTTTTAATGGATGCTCGTAAAGGGTTATACAGCTACGCTGCTTTGCAGTCGCGGTTGGCAGAAAATGCGTTTGCGAAAAATGGTTTTTTAGACTATAACCATCCTGTTCTTAGACTTTCAGGCTTGAGTCAGGAAGAATTTTTAGTTCTACTAATAAAACTGCGAAATGTTTTTGCATTTGGAGATCCTAGCAAATATTTGATACCAGACGAAGGAATAATTGCTTTTATGGAACATTGCAATAAACGTATTGGGGACTGCTATTTTAGAACTCCTCGTACTACAATTACAGCATTCATTAATCTATTATCAATTCTTGAACAATATGCGGATGCAGATTGGCGAAGCATGATTGGTCATGTAAAAATAGAACAGGACATGGGATTTCAGAAGGAGACATTTCCTGAACCACAAAAATCTACTGACCATATCGATCAAAAAACCGTGGGAGATGATGTAGATGAGTTCGCAAGCTTCAAACTCTAGCCATGTGTCCACAGCATTTAGTCTTCTTGATTCAAGAATTCAGCATTGGATATGGGAACTAGGATGGACGGAGCTTAGAGATATACAAGAAGCCGCAATACCAGCAATCCTCCAAGAGAAAGATGTAATAATTGCAGCCGCCACAGCTTCTGGTAAAACTGAGGCGGCCTTTTTCCCGATATTAACTCGCTTGCTTAGTATGAAAAATCAACAATCGACAGTGCTCTATATTAGCCCTTTAAAGGCGCTTATTAATGACCAATGGGAGAGGCTTGATCTATTGTGTGAGAATCTAGAAATAATGGTAACTCCGTGGCATGGGGATATCGTTTCTTCAAAAAAGAAGCGATTTCTAAGTAAACCAAGCGGCTGCGTGCTTATTACCCCTGAATCGTTGGAAGCATTGCTTATGAAGTATGGGCACCAAGTTAGCAGTATTTTTTCAGGACTTGTATATTGTGTTATCGATGAAATTCATGCCTTCATGGGAACTGAAAGAGGAAAACAGCTACAGAGTTTATTACACCGACTGGAAATAACCGTAAATAAAAAAATACCGCGTATTGGCCTTTCTGCCACTCTTGGAGATATGGGAATGGCTGCGAACTATCTGCGTCCAAGAATCCCTGAAGGGGTAAATATCATATGTAGCGGAAGCAACAATCAGGAGCTCAAGGTTGTATTATATGGTTATCGGATTGAGAAGCAGATCGATAACGTTGTAGAGGAAGTAAGAAATTCAAATACCGATGCTCAGCATGAAGAATGTTTAGCGGGAGCCTATGATTGGGTGGCACGAAAACTTTTTTCTTCACTACGAGGAAACAATAATCTTGTTTTTCCAAATTCGCGAGCTGTGGTTGAAATATTATCAGATAAATTTAGAATGATGTGTGAGGATATGGGACTTTCAAATGAATTCTGGCCTCATCATGGTAGCTTATCAAAAGAGATTAGGGAAGAGACTGAACGGGCGTTAAAGAAAAAAGAAAATCCGGCTACAGCGATATGCACGAATACCCTAGAATTGGGTATAGATATTGGAACGGTTAAAAGCGTGGCTCAAGTTGGTTCCCCCCCGTCTGTCGCAAGTCTTCGGCAGCGTATTGGCAGATCTGGCAGAAAAAAGGGAGAGCCAGCGATTCTAAGAGCCTTTAGCATTGAAAATGATATTGACCAACAAGTAAGGATGTCTGACCTGCTACGTGAGCAACTTGTGCAAAGTATTGCCATGATTCAGCTTCTTGACAAAAGGTGGTGTGAACCCATACACGTAAAAGGCTTTCACCTTTCTACACTAGTACAACAACTACTTTCCAGTATCGCACAATATGGAGGGCTGACTGCTGGACGTTCTTGGCAGTTACTCTGTGAAATGGGGCCATTTACAGGGCTTACTCAATCTGATTTTATTGAGTTATTACGGGAACTTGGGAAGCAACAAGTCGTTATTCAGGATCATACGGGCCTATTATTATTGGGAGCACTAGGTGAGAAGCTGGTAAACCATTATTCCTTTTATGCGGCATTCAAAAGTGACGAAGAATACAGAATAGTTTATCAAGGGAAATCTTTGGGGGCACTGCCAATTAGTAGAGCCATCACATTAGATAGCTACTTAATATTCGCAGGAAAGCGTTGGCGTGTTAAAGAATTGGACGAAAAACAAAAAGTTATAATCGTAATACGGGATAAAAGTGGTAAGGCACCTCATTTTTTTGGTTGTGGATCAAGACTGCATGACAGGGTTCGTGAAGAAATGCAAGAAGTTTTAAGATCGCAACAAAAAATTACATTTCTTGATGCAATTGCGGCAGACCTACTTGATGAGGGGCGTTTCCATTATCAGCAACTGGGGATCGATTCTAACCCGATTCTCCAGATGGGTAGAGAAGTGCTGATATTTACTTGTAAAGGCGATAGCGTACACGATACCTTAGTTCTTATGTTCAGACAACGAGAAATTTGTGCTACTAATGAAGGACTGTACATTTCAGTTGAAGCGGATTCAGTTGATGTCGTTCAGAACTTGTTACTTGACTTTTCAGAAGGAGTGTCGATATCAGAAGATAGCTTAGCAAATTTTGTTAAGAATAAAGCGCAGGAAAAATGGGATTGGTTACTATCAGAGAATTTACTCAATAAAAATTATGCATCGCTATATTTAGATTTAGAGAATGCTCGAAAGGCAGCGAAAGAGATAATATTGAAATGCAATATATAATGAGAAAAAGACCGTTGAAAGAGAAAAAAGAGCGAAGGTGAAAATATGTCAAGGATTGTGTTACTTGGCGCTGGGTTTTCCAAAGCGGCAGGATTGCCGTTAGGTGATGAATTATTTAAAATGATTAGGGCGGAAGCTCGGACATTAGGCTTAGAACATATTCTGGAAGAAGATATCAATTTGTTCGCGAGATATGAATCTTCTAGAACAGGATGTAAAGTGGATATTGATAAAATTAAATTAGAAAAATTTATCTCTTATCTTGATATAGAGCATTACTTAGGTCTACGTGGCCCAGATACTTGGTCTTCGGATGGCAACAAATCTCAGATGCTGATTAGAAACCTGATCTGTAAGGTACTATTTGAAAAACAAAACGCAATGACAGAAGCGACGAAGGCTTTATACGATGCGTTTGTTCGTAAGCTTAATCCTGATGATTGGGTCATTACATTTAATTATGACACAATTCTGGAAAATGCGTTATATAGAAATGGCATTGAATACAGGCTATATCCAGCTAAATATGAAACGGATGATACTATTAATAATGAAGCCTCAGAAGTTGTATTACTTAAAATGCATGGCTCAATGAATTGGTTCGATATCACTAAATACAATAAATCATTTGCATATATGCAGAAACAACTACATTACTATAATCCAAGGCACACAGTATTTGGAGATTCGCAATTATTAAAGCCAACGAAGATTGCACACCATGCGAGAGAAACTAGCCCGTTACAATCTATATATGCAGTAAAAGACATTGATCGATACTTGATCCAACGTGATTATCTCTGTTGTGCCCCACTAATCATTTCACCATCATACTCTAAAATGGTATATTTCAATCCGTTACTTGAATTTTGGGAAGGGTTTTATAAAGCAGGACTTTACAATACAGAAATTGTAATCATCGGATTTTCCCTTCCTGAACACGATGAGTACATTAGCATACCATTAATCAATATGATAGTGAATTTTCAACAACATAATCACATTGAAGCACTAGGTGGACAACCTCGTAAAAATCTAAAGATTGTGGATTATCAACAGACCACGGAAGATATAACACAATTCAAGAAACGTTTTTGTTTTGTTGACTGGGGACAATGTGACATTTATTGGGATGGGTTGACCGAGGATGTCATTGATAATATTTTTACTTAGCCAGAAAGAAATAAATTTCAAAAATATTGGATAGTAATGATTGGATGTGATAGGTATGGTAACACGTGATACCCCTGCCCATAAACTTTGCGCTGAATGGGGAGTGCAGGTAGAACAACCTCTTTTTGGGAAAAGGGGGGAATGGTATGGACGGTTAACAAGATTTCCTGCAGCATTAGTAGATCCTAATGGGTATTTGTATCTGGAATCTCCCGAGTCTCTAAACATTCCAGGAATAAAAATCGGGAAACAAATAAACGTGCAAAAAGGGGGGATTTCTGGATTACCTGGATATGTAAGAATGACGGGAGATGCAGTTGAAAGAGTCGTTTATCAAAGAGATTTTGATGAAGAACTTAAAAAATCTAAAAAGTTAGCAAAAGAAGCAAGAATGAATCGGATTTGTAATGCTGAAAAGAATCCAGTTAAGGTTAGAGTGGTTCAGACAATGTATAAAAGAAGCCCTGATGTAGTCGCAGAAGTATTAGAACGAGCAGCAGGTATTTGTGAGGCGTGTGAAAGACCTGCACCTTTTAATCGGAAAATTGATAATAGCCCATATTTAGAAGTACATCACTTAACAGCGTTGTCAGAGGGTGGAGAGGATACACTGGAAAATACAATAGCAGTATGCCCTAATTGTCATCGGCGATACCATTATGGAAAACTTGATAATGAGTAAGAGAATATGTATGGAAATTAATAGAATAAATAATAGGCATATTTGTGTATTGATATTATTATTGAATTTTGAACTATATTCCAATACTTCGCAGAATTTTTCCAGTATTAATAGAAATACTAAGTAAGA